>CBINNP010000046.1:0-17449 GCA_966252075.1 uncultured Solimonas sp. | reverse complement strand
CGCGGCCGCCGGCGAACCGGCATCGGTGTAGGCGACCACCGCCTCGCGCGGCGGCCGGTTGGGCCGCAGCAGCACGAGCCAGCCGTAGCCGAGCGACACGCCTTCCAGCGATTGCGCGTTCCACTCGTAGGTCGGGTAGGTGAAGCTGAACCGGTCTTTCCGTTTCCCCGAGGCGGTGAGCGCCGGCGTCTTCAGCGCCTCGAAATAGCCGTCGAGCGCTGCGTACGAGCTGCCGTAGGCCGCGGCGGTGTACGGCGCCGGATCGACGCCGGGAATCTCCCGATACCAGAGATAGATCTCGTCCAGGTAGGTCCGCAGCCAGCGCTTCTCGTCGTCGAGGCTGCCCTGCCGGTCCGGGTACGGCTGAGCGCTGAACGGGTCCGTGCCGCTGCGCGGGGCGGCGCACTGCGCGGCATACACCGCCGACCGCGCGGTGCGCTGCTCCCACAGCGAACGGTCATCGCCGCTGCCGCCACCGCCGCCGCAAGCCGTCAACAGCAGCATCGCCAGCGCGATCAAGTGGCGCGCCGGCTGGCGCGACTTCTGTGCGGCAAGGCGGGTCATGACGAGGGTCCGAGCAGATCCCATACGGGTCCGCCGCATTCAAGCGCAGGTTTTCGTCACTGCCAAGTCAGCGCAACAGCCTCGGGCACCGGCGCCGCCACGGCGACGGCCGCGTTCAGCCGCCTTGCAAGGCGCGGCGCATGGCGCCGAAGCGCTTGCGATACTGGGCCGGCGAGAGCTTGACCCGACGGCGGAACAACTGGCTGAAGAAACCGGCGTCTTCATAGCCCACGGCGGCGGCGATCCGCTCGATCGGCTCGTCGCCGGCCTCCAGCATCTGCTTGGCTTCTTCGAGCCGCAGCGTATGCACGTACTCGAGTGGCGCCATGCCGGTAGCGAGCTGGAAGCGCCGCTTGAACGAGCGCTCCGCCAGACCACTGTGCCGCACCATGGCGGCGACCGGCGCGGGCTCCTGGTAGTGCTCGGCGATCCAGACCTGGCAGCGTCCGATCACGGCATCGTCGACCTGCCGCGTGCGCGCGAGCCGCGCATAAGGCTGCTGGCCGATCGCATGCCAGTCGATCAGATTGATGCGTGCGACCTGCATCGCCGCTTCGACGCCGGCGCTGCGCGCAATCAGGTACAGCGCGAGATCGAGCCAGGATGTGCCGCCGCCCGCCATCACCAGTCGCTGACCTTCGCCGGAGATCACCAGCGCGCGCTGCTCGCGGACCGTGACCGCCGGGTACTGCGCCCGCAGCAAATCGCAGAACGCCCAGTGTGTGGTCGCCTCGTGGCCGTCGAGCAGGCCGGCCTCGGCAAGCAGCACGGCCCCGGAGCACGCCGCCGCCAGGACCGCGCCACCGGCATGACAGCGGCGCAGCCAGCCGACCTCCGCTGAGAAACGGCCGGCCAGCGGCTCGTGCGGCGCTATCGCCAGCTCCGGCACACAGACGATGTCGGGCAGCGGGCCGTCATCGAGGCTGGCGTGCGGCACAAGCGTGAGTCCGTTGGCGACCGTCAGCGGTTGCGCGGAACGCGCGACGATCATCGGGGCCAGCAAGTCTGCCCCGGCGCGACCGTCGACGATCAGGCCCCAGTCGCGGCCTGCCGCCTTGAACAAGTCGTACATGCCGTAGACGGCGGAGGCACTGACGTCCGGCTGCGCCAGGATCGCGATACGAGGTCTGTGCACCACTTCACGCATGGCCGAATCGTCGGATTGCTTGCCGAAATGTCCGTAGAGGGGAAAGGCGCGCGCGCCTATCGTCGCGCTCCCCTCCATTGAAGCCGAGCCCCCGCGCCATGCCAAGCCCGATCCAGCTGCTGCTGGACCCCATTTCGCTGACGATATTCACGCTGTTCGCCGTCCTGCTCGCCTGGGAGCGCCTGCTGCCGGCGCGATCGCTGCCGCCGGTGCGCGGCTGGCTGTGGCGCGGGCTGGCCGCGTTCCTGGCGTTCTTCTTCGCATCGAGCTACCTGCCGCTGCTGTGGAACGAAGCGCTCATCCGCTGGCAGCTCTTCGATTTGAACGCGCTCGGCGATTACGGCGGCGCACTGGCCGGCCTGCTGATCTACGAAGGCGGCGTGTACTGCTGGCACCGCGCGATGCACGGCTCCGATCTGCTGTGGCGCATCTTCCACCAGATGCATCACAGCGCCGAACGACTGGATGTGCCGGGGGCCTTCTGGTTCAGCCCCTTCGACATGCTGGGCTGGATCCTGCTGTCCAGCCTCTGCCTGACCCTGCTGGTCGGCATCACGCCGCAGGCAACAACCATCGTGCTGCTGACCACCAGCTTCCTGTCACTGTTCCAGCACGCCAACATTCGCACGCCGCGCTGGCTCGGCTATATCGTGCAGCGGCCCGAAAGTCATTCGCGCCACCATGCGCGCGGCCTGCACATGGGCAACTATTCGGACCTGCCGATCTTCGATCTGCTGTTCGGCAGCTTCGACAATCCATCTGACTTCGCCGGAGAAGCGGGCTTCTACCCCGGCGCTTCGCGGCGCGTCGTCGACATGCTGCGCGGGCGGGACGTTTCTCGCGACGCCATCCGCGAGAACCAGAGACCTCGCTGAAGCCTGCGCGCCCGTGCCGCAGGCGCGGGCTGGCGTATCCTTGCCGCCCATGAGCGCAGCCCGCATCCACTTCGACGTTCCCCTCGCCGCCGACCTCCCGCTGCAACTGCCCGAGGACGCTTTCCGCCACCTGATCCAGGTGCTGCGGCTGCGCGCCGGCGACCGCTTCGTCGCCTTCGACGGCAGCGGCGGCGAGTACGCGGCCGAACTGGTCGAGGTGCACAAGCGCAGTGCCACCGCGCGGCTCGACCGCCACGTCGCGGTGGACCGCGAATCGCCGCTCGACCTGACGCTGGCGCAGTGCGTGTCCAAGGGCGAGCGCATGGACTACACGCTGCAGAAGGCGGTCGAGCTGGGCGTCACGCGCATCGTGCCGCTGCTGTCCTCGCGCAGCGTGGTGCGGCTCGATGCCGAGCGCATGGACAAGAAGCTCGAACACTGGCGCGGCGTCATCATCAGCGCCTGTGAGCAGTCCGGCCGCACGCGCGTGCCGCCGCTGGCCGATGCCGTCGCGCTGCCGAGCTGGCTCGACGCCGAGGCGGCGCCCGGCGAGCGCCTGACGCTGGACCCGCAAGGCCGCCACGGCCTGCGCGAGCTGCCGCCGCCGCGCGGACCGGTGACCCTGCTGGTCGGCCCCGAAGGCGGCCTGAGCGAGCACGAGCTGCAGCGCGCGCACGCCGCCGGCTTCACCGGCATCCGCATGGGCCCGCGCGTGCTGCGCACCGAGACGGCCGGCGTCGCTGCGCTGGCGGCGCTGCAGGCCTTGTGGGGCGACTGGCAGTGAGCGACTGAGCGCCCGAAAGGGCCGTCGCTGACGGCCCGCGCCGACACGCCAACAGGATTCGCCTACAAGCGCCGGGGCCGGCTCACGAATCGCTTTTTTTTCCGGCGACGCTCGGCGCAAAATGGCGGATGACAGCGCGATGACAAATGCTGTCTCGACAGAAAACCGGGAGAACAACAATGAACCACCTGAGATCCATCGCCCTCGCCGTCAGCCTCGCCCTGGGCTTCGGCTGCGCCGCCAGCCTGGCCGCCGACAAGGCGCCGAAACCTGCACAGCTGAGCAAGGATGACCTCGATCTGTGGGCTTTCTCCACCGTCAATGCCCTGGCGCCGGGCAAATCGGCCGCCGAGTTCCGCGCGCTGCCGAATCTGGCGGACGAGAAGAAGCAGATCCTGTCCGGCACCGACGACGAATCCACCGCCGCCAACGAGCCGCTGAGCCTGCGCTTCAATTATTCCGACGGCATGGAGATCCGCGTACTGGACTTCGGCACGCAGGCCTTCGTCACGCACCTGCGCGTCGACGGCCCCGGCAAGACGCTGGCGCAGAACCTGAAGATCGGCGCCACGCGCGCCGAGGTCGAAGCGGTGCTCGGCCGCGCCTCGCGCGGCGGCCAGAGCTATTCCGTGTACGAAGGCAAGACCGACGTGATCCGCGTGTTCTACACCGGCAACGTCGCCAGCCGCGTCGAGATCGATCGCGGCGGGTAAGCGGCGGCGGTCGGCAGTAACATGGCGGGCATAACAGGACACCGGAGCCCGCCATGCTGATCACCAATGCCCACATCATCAACGAAGGTCACGAGACGGCGGCCGACCTGCTGATCAAGGACGGCCGCATCGAGCGCATCGCCGCCAAGATCAGCGCCCCGGCCGGCGTGCCGGTCTACGACGCGCACGGCCAGTGGCTGATTCCCGGCTTCATCGACGACCAGGTCCACTTCCGCGAGCCGGGTCTGACGCACAAGGGCGACATCTACACCGAATCGCGCGCCGCGGTGGCCGGTGGCACCACCAGCTACTTCGACATGCCGAACAACAAGCCGGCGATCACCACGCGCGCGCTGCTGGCCGAGAAGTACGCCAACACCGCCGGCCGCTCGTTCGCCAACTACGCCTTCTACTTCGGCGGCGCCAACGACAACCTCGAAGAAATCGCCGCGCTGCAGCCCAACGAGGCCTGCGCGATCAAGGTCTTCATGGGCGCCTCGACCGGCAACATGCTGGTCGACGACCCCAAGACGCTCGACGGCATCTTCCGCCGCGCGCCGCTGATGGTGGTCACGCACTGCGAGGACACGCCGATGATCCTCGCCGCCGAAGCCGCCGCACGCGAGAAGTACGGCGAGGACGTGCCGGTGTCGCAGCACCCGTACATCCGCTCGGCCGAGGCCTGCTACAAGTCCACCGAGCTGGCGACCAGCCTGGCGAAGAAATACAACGCCGACCTGCACGTGCTGCACCTGACCACCGCGCGCGAGCTGGGCTTCTTCACGCCGGGGCCCATCCGCGGCAAGAAGATCACCGTCGAAGCCTGCGTGCACCACCTGTACTTCAGCGAGGCGGACTACGCCACGCTGGGCAACCTGATCAAGTGCAATCCGGCGATCAAGACCGCCGAGGACCGCCATGCGCTGGTGCGCGCGGTGATGGAGGACCGCATCGACGTGATCGCCACCGACCACGCGCCGCACACCGCCGAGGAGAAGGCCAACAGCTACTTCAAGGCGCCGTCCGGCCTGCCGCTGGTGCAGCACTCGCTGCTGATGCTGCTGGACCTGGTCAAGCGCGGCGAGATGAACCTGCGCACCGTCGTCAACAAGACCAGCCATGCCGTCGCCGACCGCTTCGGCATCACCGACCGCGGCTACATCCGCGAGGGCTATTGGGCCGACCTCGTGCTGGTCGACCCGCATGCGACGACCACGGTCGAGAAGAAGGACGTGCTCTACAAGTGCGGCTGGTCGCCGGTCGAGGGCCGGACGTTCCCGGCGAAGATCCTCGGCACCTGGGTCAACGGCGCGCTGGTTTACGAGAACGGCGTGGTCGCGCCACAGCCGCAGGGGCAGCGATTGCAGTTCCGCAAGGCCTGAGTCCAGCCTGAGCGCTTCTCGACGATCGCCGGCGCCGCCAGCAGCGGCGCCGGCGAGCGACCCACCCCCTTGTTGCGATGACGACACCGTGAGTGATACCCCGGGACCGCTGCTGACGCTGCCGGTCCATGAAGCGCTGCTGGCCGCGCGCCAGCGTGGCGACGTGCAGATCGAATGCTCGCTGGACCTCAGCGTCTCGATGACCACGGTCGAAGTGCGTACCGATGGCTGGCACTGGCACGGTCGCGACTACCCGTATGCCGATGTCTGCAAGGCGCGCACGATCTACCACTGGGACGGCGAAGGCTTCTCGGCGGTCGCGCGCTTCGGCGGCTCGCTGATCAAGCTGGTGCCGACCGACTGGGGCCCGCCGACTTTCGAGATCGACGGCATCAAGATGCTGCCGACGGCGCAGCTGTCGCCGTACGAGGACGCGCGGCGCAAGGTCGAGCTGATCCGCCCCGCCGGCAAGCGCATCCTCGACTGTTGCGGCGGGCTCGGCTACTTCGCCAGCTGGTGCCTGCGCGGCGGCGCGCAGCACATCCAGTCGTACGAGAAGAATGCCGACGTGATCTGGCTGCGCGGCCTCAATCCGTGGTCGCCGGCGGCGACGGGCGCCTTGTCGCTCGAGCACGGCGACATCGCCACGGCGATCCGCGAGCTGCCCGACGCCAGCTTCGACGCCGCGCTGCACGATCCGCCGCGCTTCGGCATCGCCGGCGAGCTGTACTCGCAGGCGTTCTACGACCAGCTCGCGCGCGTGCTCAAGGCCGGCGGCCGTCTGTTCCACTACACCGGCACGCCGAACAAGCTGACCAGCCGTCGCGATGTGCCGCGCGAAGTGGCGCAGCGCCTGCAGCGCGCCGGCTTCGGCACGCAGCCGAGCGGCGACGGCGTGCTGGCGGTGCGGCGCGCTTAGAGCCTGTCAGCGCCGGGACCGCTTCAGACACTCAGCCGCCAGACCAGCAAGGCCGCGACGAGCAGGCCGACGAGGCCGAAAAGCTGCTGCAGCCGCGGCCCCGACAGACGCCGCGACCAGCGGCGCCCGAGCAGCAGCCCGGCGACGGCGCCGCCAGCGAACGGCAGCGCCAGCGCCCAGTCGAAACTGCCGGCGGCGGCCGCCGCCGCCACGCCACCGACCGAGACCACGGCGATCACCCCCAGCGAGGTGGCGACGATGCTGCGCTGGTCCAGATTGGTGAAGCGGCTGAGCGCCGGCACGATGACGAAGCCACCACCGACCCCGAGCGCGCCGCTGAGCAGCCCCGACAGCAAGCCGGTCGAAAACAGCGCCGCAAAGCAAGGCGAGGTCCAGCGCAAGCGGCCGCTGTCCGGCCGGGTGACGCAAGGCAGCTTGTCGGTGGCCGGCAGCCCTTGCTCGCCGGCCTTCTGGCGGATCATCCGCAGCGAGGCATAGACCAGCACCAGCGCGAAGCCGAGCGTCAGCGGCGTCGATGGCAGGTGATGCGCGATCCACACGCCAGCCGGCGCGCTGAGCATGCCGGCGCCGCCGATCAGGCCCGCCGCGCGGTAGCGCAGACGCCCCTCGCGCCAGGCCAGCAGCGCGCCGATCGCCGCCGCCAGGCCGACCGCCAGCAGGCCGACCGGCGCCGCTTCCTGCATCGTCAGATGCAGGCCGAACAGCAACATCGGCACGGCAAGGATGCCGCCGCCGGCTCCGGTCAGGGCCAGGATCAGGCCGACGACGGCGCCGAGCAGCAGGGGGATCAGCTCCGGCAGAGTCATCATCCAACCAGCTCCGGCTCGGCCATCCACTCGCGCCCCTTGAGCATGGCCTGCCAGTACAGCGGCGGCAGGATGCGCTCCTTGAGCAGCCAGGCGGCGCGCGTCGGCTTGCGCCCGTCCAGCAGCCAGCGCGGGAAGCTCGGCTTGAGCGTGCCGCCATAGCCGAACTCGGCGAGCACGATCTTGCCGCGCTCGACGGTCAGCGGACAGGAGCCGTAGCCGTCATAACGGCCATCCAGCGGCTCGCCGCGCAGGGCGCGGACGAGGTTGTGCGCCACCACGGGCGCCTGCTTGCGCGCCGCCGCCGCGGTCTTGGCGTTGCTCGTGCTGGCGGCATCGCCCAGGCCGAAGATGTTGCCGTAGCGGCGGTGCTGCAGCGTGCCGGCATCGACATCCACCCAGCCGGCAGCATCGGCCAGCGGACTGTTGCGGATGAAGTCCGGCGCCGTCTGCGGCGGCACCGCATGCAGAAAGTCGAATTCGCGTTCGATCGTCTGCCGCCGACCGTCGGCGTCCAGACGCGTGAAGCTGGCCAGCCGGCGGCGACCATCGACGGCGCTCAGGGTGTGCGCAAAATTGAGCGAGATGTCGTAGCGCTTCACATATTCCATCAGCGCCGGCACGTAGTCCGCCACGCCGAACAGCACGGCACCCGCGCTATGGAACTCGGCGCGGATCTGGCTCTGGCGGCCTTGCCGCCGCCAGTGATCGCAGGCCAGGTACATGGCCTTCTGCGGCGCGCCGGCGCATTTGATCGGCATCGGCGGCTGCGTGAACAGGGCGCGGCCGCGGCGCAAGGCCTGCACCTGCTGCCAGGTGTAGGGCGCCAGATCGTAGCGGTAGTTGGAGCTGACGCCGTTCTGGCCGAGCGTTTCGGCCAATCCGGGAATCGCCTCCCAGTTCAGCTTCAGGCCCGGGCAGACCACCAGCATGCGGTAGCGCAAGACGCGGCAGCCTTCGAGGATCACAGCGCGGTTTTCCGGCTCGAAGCTGGCGACCGCGGCCTTGATCCAGTGCACGCCGCGCGGGATCAATCGCGCCATCTGGCGACGCGTGGTCTGCGGCTTGAACACGCCGGCGCCCACCAGGGTCCAGCCCGGCTGGTAGTAATGGCTATCCGCCGGATCGACGATGGCGATGTCCAGCGTCGGATCGCGCGCCCGCAGGCTGGCAGCGGTGGCGATGCCGGCAGCGCCGCCGCCGACGATCAGCACGGTGTGCGCGGCGCTGTCGCCGACGGCGCCGCTGATCGCTTGCTGCGCGAGGCGCTGCGCGATCGCGCCGAGCTCGTAGCCAGCCGCGCGTGCCTGTTCGAGCAAGGCCTCGGCCGGCTGTTTCCCCGCCTGCGACAGCGCCCACAGGGTCGTGGAGCGCATGCCGCTGCGACAGAACGCCAGAACCGGCTTGTCGGCGGCTTCCAGCAGCGCGCCGAAGCGGGCTGCCGCCGCCGCGTCGGTCTGCCCGGCCACCACCGGCAGGTAGTGCAACTGCATACCCGCCGCGGCGGCGTGCGCCGCCAGTTCCTGGTGCGTGGGCTGGTCGGCGCCCTCGCCGTCCGGCCGGTTGCAGATCACGGTACGGAAGCCCATTGCCGCCACGGCGGCGAGGCTTTGAACGCCCAGCTGCGGGCCGACCGAAAGCCCCGGCGCGAGGCTGCGGATCGACAGCGCTGCCGCCCCCTCGGCCGCCGGCGCGGAAGCCTGCGTGAGCCCGCCGTTCATCACAGCACGTCCAGCGGAATCTTGAGATAGCGCGTGCCATTGGCCTCCGGCTCAGGCAGGCGGCCGGCACGCATGTTCACCTGCACCGAGGGCAGGATCAGTACCGGCATCTCCAGTGTCGCGTCGCGTGCGCTGCGCATCGTCACGAAAGCCTCCTCGCTGATGCCGTCGCGCACGTGGATGTTGTGCGCGCGCTCCTCGGCCACCGTCGTCACGTAGCGCAGCTCGCGGCCGTCCGGCCGGTAGTCATGGCACATGTACAGCTTGGTCTGCGGCGGCAGGCTCAGCAGGCGGTTGATCGAGCGATACAGGGTGCGCGCATCGCCGCCGGGGAAGTCGCAGCGCGCCGTGCCGTAGTCCGGCATGAACAGGGTGTCGCCGACGAAGGCCACCGACTCGGTGCCATCGGTCACCACGTAGCTCAGACAGGCGGGCGTATGACCCGGCGTATGCATCACGCGCACTTTGAGCGTGCCGATCTCGAAACTGTCGTCGTCATGCAGCAGCTGGTCGAACTGGCTGCCGTCGCGCTTGAACGAGTCGTCGACGTTGAACAGTGCGCCGAACACTTTCTGCACGGTGCGGATCTGGTCGCCGATGGCGATCCGGCCGCCAAGCTGATCGCGCAGATAGGCCGCCGCCGACAGATGGTCGGCGTGCACGTGCGTCTCCAGATGCCACTGCACGGTGGCGCCGATTTCCCGGACGCGCGCCGCCAGGGCGTCTGCCGAGCGCGTCGAGGTGCGGCCGGACTTGGGGTCGTAGTCGAGCACGCTGTCGACGACCGCGCATTGCTGCGTACTGCGGTCCAGGACGATGTAGCTGATGGTGGACGTGGCTTCGTCGAAGTAGCCCTCGACGCTGAGGCTGGCGTTGCGGTTCATGTCATTGCTCCTGCACGGACGGGCGGATGCAGGATTTCAACCAAGCCGCGTGCCATTCCCATAGGGGTTTCATTACATAATGCAATTTACTGTTTTAAATATAATAATTAAACCATACACACCGGAGTTTGTGATTTTCCTGCCAGAACACGAAGCACACTGACAGAATACTGGCAGTCATTGGCAGCCAGCTGGCAGTGTTGCTAGGCTGCGCCTGCAGGCATCCGGCAGCAGGGCACGGAGAAGGAGCAAGGCAGATGGCGAGCGATCCGGCACCGGTGCAGGCCCTGATTTCGTATCTGGAGCACGAGGCCGTGCCGATGATCGTGCTCGACACCGAGTACAACATCCTGGCCTCGAACACGGCCTACCAGCGCCAGTTCGCCAGCCCGCGCCACAGCGTGCGCGGCCAGAAGTGCTACCGCGTCTCCCACCAGTACAGCCTGCCCTGCGATCAGGCCGGCGAGCATTGCCCGATGAAGCAAGCGCTGGCGACGCGCGCGCCCGACCGCGTGCTGCATGTCCACCACACGCCGCGCGGGCCCGAGCATGTCGACGTGGAGCTGCGCCCGATCCTCGACGAGCGCGGCGAGGTCATCGCCTACGTCGAACGGCTCAACAGCGTGCACAGCGCCTCGCCGCAAGCCAGCAGCAGCGGCCTGGTCGGCCGCTCCGAGGCCTTCACCGCGGCGCTGTCGGCGCTGCAGCGCGCCGCACCCTCGCCGATCCCGGTGCTGCTGCAGGGCGAATCCGGAACCGGCAAGGAGCTGTTCGCGCGCGCCCTGCACGATGCCAGTCCGCGGGCGCGCGGCCCGCTGGTGGTCGTCGACTGCACGGGCCTGAGCGAGACCCTGTTCGAAAGCGAACTGTTCGGCCACGAACGCGGCGCCTTCACCGGCGCGATGCAGCGCAAGACCGGCCTCGTCGAAACCGCCCATGGCGGCACCCTGTTCCTCGACGAAATCGGCGACGTGCCGCTGGCAATGCAGGTCAAGCTGCTGCGCCTGATCGAGTCCGGCACCTTCCGCCGCGTCGGCGGCGTCGAGACGCTGCGCGCTGACTTCCGCCTCGTCGCTGCCACGCACAAGCCGTTGAAGCAGATGGTGGAGGACCAGAGCTTCCGCCAGGACCTCTACTACCGGATCAGCGCCTTCCCGGTACATCTGCCGGCGCTGCGCGAGCGCCGCGACGATCTGCCGCTGCTGGTGGAAAGCCTGCTGCAGCGCATCGGCGCCGGCCAGCGGCTGCGCATCGACGACGAGGCCCTGCAGCTGCTGCGCCGCTACGATTTTCCAGGCAATGTCCGCGAACTGCGCAACGTGCTGGAACGCGCGCGCCTGTTTGCCGACGACGGCCTGATCCGCGCCCGCGACCTGCCGCCGGACCTCCGCACACCGGCGGCCGCGGCCGCCGGCGCGATGCCGCGCGGCGAGCGCCGCCACCGCGACGACAAGGCGCGCCTGGCCCACGCCCTGGCCGTCTTCGACGGCAGTCGCAGCGAGCTGGCCCGTCACCTGGGCATGAGCGAACGCACGCTCTACCGGCGGCTCAAGGCATTGGGCCTGCACGGCTGAGCTGAGATGGCCGACTGCTGGCTGCGCCGGGCCGGCGGCCGCTCCATTCAGTTTTCATCTGCCCGGCTTTGGCTAAGAAGCAGGCTGTATCGCCAACCTGGGAGCAGCAGATGAACAGCAAGACCCTCATCCTCGTCGCCGCAATCGTGGCGGTGGCCGTCGGCCTCACCCTCTACCTGACGCGCGGACCCAAGGTCACCGTGCCGGCGGCCGGCCCGGCCATCGTCGAGGAGAAAATCCCCAGCGATCCGCAGGCGCGCGCCGCCTTCGAGCGCCGCAAGGCCGCCTCGGCCTGCCGCGTGGCGATCCTGCAGAACGCCAAGGACCCGGCCACGGTGAGCTTCTCGGAGGAACTCGAAGCCACGCCGGGCGTGCAGGAACCCGGCGGCGATTACGTCTTCACCTTCACCGTCACCGCCAAGGACTCGCAGCCGCTGACCCGCCTGCTCAACTGCCGTGCACGCCAGCAGGACAGCGGCTGGGGCATCGTCGAGCTGACGGAACCGCCGAAGCAGTAAGCCGCATCACGATCCGTGCAGCGGCCAGTGGCACAACTGCAACCGGCTGCGGAACACGCGTGCCTCGCCGCTGAGCGGATCGCGGAACTGCAGCGATTCGGCGAGCAGTTGCAGCGGCTCGTCGTAGACATCGTCGGCGGGCGGCTGCAGCTGCGGATATAGCGGATCGTTGCGCAGCGGCGCGCCGAGCGCGGCCATGTGCACGCGCAGCTGATGCTTGCGGCCAGTGTGCGGATACAGCGCGTAGGCAGCCCAGTCGCCGTGGCGGTGCAGGCATTCGATCACCGTCTCGCTGTTGGGCTCGCCGTCGCCCTCCTGCATGCGGAAGAACGGTTGGCCCGGCACGATGCGGCTGCGTCGCTGCGGCGGTACCGCCGGCAGCGCCGGCGCCACAGCGAGATAGCGTTTGGCGATACGCCGTTCGCGGAACAGCGCCTGATAGGCATCGCGCGTCGCTGTGCTGGCCGACAGCAGGACCAGACCGGCGGTGGCGCGGTCGATCCGATGCAGCGGCGTCAGCGCGTCGTTGCCGAGTCGGCGCATCAGCCGCCGCAGCAGGCTCTGTTCGACAAAACGTCCCGACGGCGTGACCGGCAAGAAGTGCGGCTTGTCGACGACGACGAGATGCTCGTCGGCGTGCAGCAGCGTCTCGGTGAACGGGATCGGCGGCTCGTCCGGCACTTCGCGAAAGTAGCGCACGCACAGGTGTGCGCAGTGCGGCGTGCCGACGGCCAGCGGCCGATGCTCGGCATCAAGCACGCGGCCGGCCGCAAAACGCTGCTGCCAGACTGCGCGCGGGATGGCCGGAAACTGCGCGCACAGGCAGTCGAGCACGGTGGGCCAGTCGCCCGGAGGCAGGTGCAGCGTGCTGGCGCCGCTGGGCGCGGAAGACGAGGACATGGCGGAATCCTAGCCCGGTTCCGGGGCTCAGCTGCCATGTATATTCGGATTGCGCCAGGCGCGCTCGAACGGCAGCCGCCAGGCATGCGGCGCGACCAGCTGGTGAATCGCCTTCGGACCCCAGGAGCCGGGCTCATAAAAGCGCACCGGCGGCGGGTTCTCCAGCAGCGGCGCCGATACCTGCCAGAGCCGCTCGATGCCGTCGGCAGTGGTGAACAGCGTGTGGTCACCGCGCATCGCATCGAGGATCAGGCGCTCGTAGGCTTCGAGCACGTCGCCGATCAGGCCGGTGTCGTTCATCGCAAACTGCAGGCTCAGCTTGTCGAGCCGCATGCCGGGGCCCGGGCGCTTGCCGTAAAAGCTCAGCGAGACCTTGGACGCGTCGGCGAGATCGAAGGTCAGATGGTCCGGTCCCTGCGCGCCGACACCGGAGCCCGCCGGGAACATGCTCTTGGGCGGCTCGCGAAAGGCGATCGAGATGATGCGCTGGCCTTCCGCCATCTTCTTGCCGGTGCGCAGGTAGAACGGCACGCCGGCCCAGCGCCAGTTGTCGATGTGGCACTTGAGGGCGATGAAGGTCTCCGTCTCCGACGCCGGATCGACGCCCTCCTCGCCGCGGTAGCCGGCGTACTGGCCGCGCACCACGTTGTGCGGCTCCAGCGGCTGCATGCTGCGGAAGACCTTGTTCTTCTCCTCGCTGATCGGTGCCGGCGACAGCTCGGTCGGCGGCTCCATCGCCATGAAGCCGAGAATCTGGAACAGGTGCGTCACCACCATGTCGCGGTAGGCGCCGGTCTGCTCGTAGAAGCCGGAGCGCTTGCCCAGGCCCAGCGTCTCCGGCACGTCGATCTGTACGTGGTCGATGAAGTTGCGGTTCCAGATCGGCTCGAACAGGCCGTTGGCGAAGCGGAACGCGAGAATGTTCTGCGCCGGTTCCTTGCCGAGGAAGTGGTCGATGCGGAAGATCTGCTGCTCGCTGAACACCTCATGCAACCGCGCATTGAGTGAGACTGCGCTGGCCAGATCGGTGCCGAACGGCTTCTCCATGATGATCCGCGAATGCTCGACCAGCCCGGCCTCGCGCAGCATCTGCACCACCGACAGCGCCGCGCCCGGCGGCACGCTGAGGTAGTGCAGCAGCCGGCTCTCGGCGCCGAGCGAGTCGCGCGCCGCAGTCACCGCCGTCTGCAAGGCGCCGGCGCCAGCGGACAGCGGCACGTAGTCGAGGCTGGCGGCGAACGCAGCCCAGTCGGCGTCCGGCAGCTTGCGCGTGAAGAACTCGTCGAGCGCCTGGCGGGCGAAGCGGCGAAAGCCTTCGACATCGATCTCGTCTAGCGAGACGCCGATGACGCGGCAGCCGGGAATGAAGCCGGCGCTGGCCAGGTGGAACAGGCCCGGCAGCAGCTTGCGCCGCGCCAGATCGCCGGTCGCACCGACCAGTACCACCACCTGCGGATATCGCGGTCCTACTCCGGGGGGAACCTTGGGCACGGCGCGTTCCTTTGTCAAAGGCCGCTGCGGCCGGCGCGGCGGCATGCTCCTCATCGTCAGCAAAACCGGCGCCAAGCCGGCGCTCTATAGTGCCGGTGTTCCCCGACTGACGACTCGATCCGCATGAGCGACGCGCAACGCTGCCCCTGGTGCCTGTCCACACCCGAGTACATCCGCTACCACGACGAGGAGTGGGGCAAGCCGGTCCACGATGACCGTGTGCTCTTCGAGTTCCTCATTCTGGAGGGCGCGCAGGCCGGCCTGTCGTGGCGGACGATCCTTGAGCGCCGCGACGGCTACCGTCGCGCCTTCGCCGGCTTCGACCCGGTCAAAGTTGCGCGCTACACGGACGAGCAACTCGAAAGATTGATGGACGACGCCGGCATCGTTCGCAACCGGCTGAAGATCTGGTCGGCGCGAAGCAATGCACAGGCGTTTCTGAAAGTGCAGCAGGAGTTCGGCAGCTTCGATGCCTACCTGTGGGGTTTCGTCGACGGCAAGCCCATCGTCAACACCCTGCGCACGATGGCCGACGCACAGGCGCGCACACCGCTGTCCGACCGCATCAGCAAGGATCTGCTCAAGCGCGGTTTCAAGTTCGTCGGCAGCACCATCGTCTACGCCTACCTGCAGGCGGTCGGCGTGGTCGACGATCACTTCGTCGACTGCCCGCAGCGCCGCGTGGCTTGATCGCCATCAAGCCTGGAGGCGGGTCCAGCTTGTCGGACACCGGGCGGGCGCCGACAATGCGGGCCATGAAGTCGCCGTTTGCCCTGCCCGCCTGCTTCCTGCTGATGCTGCTCGCGCTGCTGCCGTTCGGCGCGCAGGCGCACGGCAAGACCGCGCCCTGCGCCGGCCATGCCGCCGCCGGCATCAGCGCCGGCCACGCGGCGCACAGCGCGCATCAGACGCTGGCCGCGGCGAGTGCCGCGACTGCTGCGAACGCCACGGCTGCCGCTGACGCCGCTCCTCACCACTGCCATCACCGCGGCACGCGCGACTGCCGCTGCACGCAAGCCTGCGGCGCCGCCAGCGCACTGCCGCTGGCCCTGCACTCGCCGCTCAGCGCGTATTCGGCGCGCAGCGAAATGCCGCGTCACGGCCGCACCGTCGCCACGCGCGCGCCGCCACCGATCGATCTGCTGCGACCTCCCACACGCCGACTCTGATGCCCAAATGCCGGACACGGCCTGTCTTCTGACGCCGTGCCGGTATCCCGGGCCGCCCGCGGCCCGTCCATCGGAGTTCCTGCCGTGCTGTCTTTCCGCATCATTGCGCTCGCCGCGCCCGCCTTGTGGCTGGCCGGCTGCGCCAGCCTGCCCGACGACTGGGGCCGCGACGCCGCCGCGCAGCGCGTCAGCGCGCGCGGGCTGAGCCTGCCCGACGACACCGCCAGCCGCGCACGCAGCGCGCAATGGCTGGCCGAACCGCTGACGCTCGACCGCGCGATCCAGATCGCGCTCATCCACAACCCCGAGCTGCGCGCCCGCTACGCCCGGCTCGGCTTTTCCGCCGCCGATGTCTACGAGGCCGGACGGCTGCCGAATCCACTGCTGTCGATGACGCGGCTGTCCGCGGGCAGCGAGCCGCAGTCGCAGCTGACGATCGGCCTGGCCTTCGACTTCACCGACGCGCTGTTCATGCGTGCCCGCTCGCGCGCCGCACGCGGTGAACTGGACGCCGAGCAGTCGGCGATCGCCGGCGCCACGCTGGATCTCGCCGCCGAGGTCGAAGCCGCCTACCGGCGCGCTGCCGCTGCCGCGCAGATCGCCGAGTTGCAGCAGACGCTGGCCGGCGCTGCCGCCACCTCGGCCGAACTGGCACAGCGCTACTACGATGCCGGCAACCTCAAGCCGCGCGATCTGGCGCTGGAACAGGCCAGCCGTGCCGAGGCCGCGCTGCAGGCCGACAGCGCGCGGCTCGACGCCGAACTGGCGCGCCGCGAACTGCAGCGCCTGCTCGGCGTGCACGAGGAGATCGCTGCGCTGGCCGAGCCGCTGGCGACGCCGAGCGGCTCCGAACCGGCGCTCGAAACGCTGCTGCAACTCGCGCAGGACTCGCGGCTCGACGTCGTCGCCGCGCGCACCCGTGCCGAGGCGATCGCCGCGCGTCACGGCCTGACGCGCCGCGCACGCTGGCTGCCGGGTGTGCAGCTCGGCGCCGAACGCGAGCGCGAGTACGACGGCAGTGTCCACGCCGGGCCGAGCCTCGGCCTGAGCCTGCCGCTGTTCGACAGCGGCGCCGGCCGCGTCGCGCGCGCGCAGGCGGCGCTCGATACGGCAGAAAGCGAACTCGACGCGCGCGAGCTGGACCTGCGCCGCGATGTCACCCGCGCCTATGCACGCGTGATCAACAGCCGCACGCGCGCCGAGCGCTATCGCGACGAGCTGATTCCGGCGCGCGAGGAGGCGGTGGCGCAAATGCAGCGCGAGCAGAACTTCATGCTGATCGGCGTGTTCGAGCTGCTGGCGGCTCGGCAGCAGGCGTTCGTCGCCTACCACGGCTATCTGCAAGCGCTGCGCGACTACGCGGTGGCGCGTGCCGAACTGGCGCATGCGGTCGGCCGCCGGCTGCCGGCGAATGCCGAGGTGCCGCCCGCCCCCGCAGCGCACGAGCACGAGCACGAGCACAAAACCAGCGAGCCCGCAGCGGCGCAAGACGGCCCGCCGCACGACCCCCATCATCACCACGGAGCCGAATGATGCTCAGCAGACGATCCCTGCTTTCGGCGCTCGGCGCCGTCGGCCTTGGCGGCGGCCTGATCGGCCGCGCACAGGCGCAGCACGAACACCCTCAGCGGGCAGCGGACAGCGATCCGCATGCCGGCCATGCCCTGCCGGAATCGGCGCCGCCGCCTGCTGCGAAAACGACAGCAGGTCTGCCGGCGGCGAATCGCGCAGTCGGCCGCTACACGCCCGTGCAGACGCCGAACGGCTGGACGCTGCCGCATCGCATGAACAACGGCGTCAAGGAATTCCACCTCGTCGCCGAGGAGATCGAGCACGAATTCGCGCCCGGCTCGACGGCCAAGTGCTGGGGCTACAACGGCAGCACGCCCGGACCGACGATCGAGGCGGTCGAAGGCGATCGCGTGCGCATCTATGTCACCAACCGTCTCGGCGAGCCGACCACCGTGCACTGGCACGGCCT
>CBINNP010000045.1:0-17971 GCA_966252075.1 uncultured Solimonas sp. | reverse complement strand
GCTTCATGCTGGAAGGCGAGCGCGCGACCTGGCCGCGCATCGAGATGATCCGCAACCAGACCCTGATCAGCCAGACGCTGGACCAGTGCGTGCGGATGCTGGAACAGCAGCAACCGCTGCCGGGCAGCGGCGAGCGCATACGGCGGCCGGAACTGCGCGTGGTACGCGATCGCGGCAAGCGGGAGTATGGGTTGTAGGGGGGGTTAGGCCGCAGGCCGTAACCCGCCCTACGGCCGCACGAGCGATGTGCTTGCAGCGAGATCAGCGGTGCAGCCCGCACTCCGTCTTCGGCTTGCCCACCCAGCGGCCGCTGCGGCCTTCGCCGGGGACGGTGCAGTGGATGCAGCCGATCGACTGGTAGCCGTGCGCGACCAGCGGATGGAACGGCAGGTCGTGCTCGCGGATGTAGGCGTCGCGCGATTCGCGCGTGACGTCGATCATCGGGTTGAACTTCAGGATGCCGCCGCGCTCCTCGAAGATGTCGAGCTTGGCACGGTGCTCGGTGTCCCAGCGCATCAGGCTCGACACCCAGACGTGGTAGTTCGGCTTGATCGCGTCCAGCGGCTCGACCTTGTTGACCGCGCAGCAGAAGTCCGGGTCCTTCTCATAGGTCTTGTCTTGCACGGTGAACTCGTGCTTCCAGCTTTCGGCAGAGACGCTGAAGACCTTCAGATCGAACAGCTTGATCAGATAGTCGCGATAGGCGAGGGTTTCCGGGAAATGGAAGCCGGTATCGATGAACGCGAACTTTTGCAGCGGCTGCAGCCGCGAGATCAGATGCAGGAAATAGGCGGAGGTGGCGGCGAACGAGGACGTCACCAGTACTTTGTCGACGTCGAAGTCCACATACAGCTGGCGGATGCGCTGCTCGAAGTCGAGCGGGGCGTAGCGCGCATTGAGCGCCTCGATCTGGGCAGCGCTCAGGCCCGCGTGATTGGTCGCGGGTGCGGCGGCGGTGGCTTCGGCAATCGACACGGAAAACTCATCCTGCCTGGCGGCAAACAACGGCGGGCGCGGATTTTACGCAATCGGCGCGGTTCGCGTCGCGGCGCCGGGGTCGGGCGGTGAGGCCGATGGCGCGGATCGCGTTCGCCGCGCTGGCCATGCTGCTGCTGGCCGGGGCCGCCACGGCGCAGCCGGCGGTCGGTGAAGCGCCGCCGGACGCGCTCGGCCGCGATCGCGACGGGCGGCCGGTACGGCTCGCCGATTTCGCCGGCCGCGTCGTCGTCGTCAGCTTCTGGGCGTCGTGGTGCGCGCCCTGCCTCGACGAGATGGCGGTGCTGGAGGACTTGCAGCGGCGTATCGGCCGCGAGCGGCTGGCGGTGGTCGGCGTCAACTGGCACGAGGACCTGTTCCCGTACCGCGCGGCGCTGCGCAAGCTCGACCGCGTGCAGATCACGCTGACGCGCGATGCCGAGCAGCAGGTCGGCGAGGCCTACGGCGTGCGCGAGATCCCGGCGCTGTTCATCGTCGGTCGCGACGGCAGGCTGGCGCATCGGCACCGTGGTTTCGCGCCGGGGCAGAGCGCGGCGACGCTGCGCAGCGAGATCACCGCGCTGCTGGCGGCGCCTTGACCGCGGTCATGCCGGAGCGCCGTTGCTGCATGCGATCATAGGTAGATGATCGACAGCCTCTACAACCGTCTGGGTGCCGACGAGACGACGATCCGTCGCCTGGTCGACGCCTTCTACGACCGCATGGATCAGGATCCGGCCTATGCGGAGCTGCGCGCGCAGCACCCGGCCTCGCTGGATGGCTCGCGCGACAAGCTGTTCTGGTTCCTCTGCGGCTGGACCGGCGGCGAACAGCACTACACCGGGCGCTTCGGCCATCCGCGCCTGCGTGCGCGGCACATGCCCTTCACCGTCACCAGCGTCGAGCGCGATCAATGGCTGGCCTGCATGGCCGATGCCGCCGTCGCGATCGGCCTGGACGAGGCGCCGGCCCGCGAACTGCTTGGCGCGCTGGCGCCGCTGGCCGACTGGATGCGCAACCGCGCCGACGGCTGAGCCGTCGTCCGCCGCACGATCGATTCAGCGGCCAGCCCGCCGCTGCGGCTAGACTCGCGCCAGGGAAACCAGGGTACGGGGCGATCGGCATGCGCAGCAGCACGTTCGCGGTGTGTGAGCATTGCGATGCGGTCCATGCGCGGCGCGCGCTGCGCCGTGGCGAGATCGCGCAATGCACGCGCTGCGGCGGCGAGCTGTACCGCAACCGGCCGTCCGATCTGCAGTGGATGCTGGCGCTGACGCTGGCCAGCGGCATCGTCTTCGTGATCGCCAACTGCTATCCGATCGTGACGATGGAACTCAAGGGCGTGCCCAGCCACACCACGCTGTGGGGTGCGATCCGGGCCACCTGGGACACCGGCGTCGGACCGATCTCGGTGCTGGCGGCGCTGACGGTGTTCTTCTTTCCGCTCGCGCAGATCCTGCTGTTCGCCTACGTGCTCGGCGCGCTGCTGCGCCGCCGCGTGCCGGCCGGCTTCATCGATGCGATGCATGCGCTGCGGCTGATGCGGCCGTGGAGCATGGTCGAGGTCTTCGTGCTCGGCATCCTGGTGTCGGTGGTCAAGATCGCCGGCATGGCCTCGATCCAGCTCGAAGTCGGCATCTTCGCCTTCGGCGTGCTGACCCTGATGCTGACGGCGATCAACGCCTTCGACCTGCACGCGCTGTGGGACGTCGCCGCCGAGGTGAACGATGGCCGCTGAACCGGCGCCGGTGCGCGGTGCTCTGCAGATGGGCCTGCTGCCCTGCGCATCCTGCGGCCTGGTCTGCCGCGCGCCGGCGCAGCCGGTGCACGAGGTGCTGCATTGCCCGCGCTGCGACGCGCCACTGCATACACGCAAGCCGGACAGCGTGCGGCGCACCTGGGCGTTCCTGATTGCCGCGGCGATCCTCTACATCCCGGCCAATCTGCTGCCGATCATGCAGACCACCACGCTGCTCTACGACCACGCCGATACCATCATCGGCGGCGTCGGCGTGTTGTGGCGTGGCGGCTCCTGGGATCTGGCGATCATCGTCTTTGTCGCCAGCGTCGTGGTGCCGCTGTTGAAGATCGGCGCCCTGCTGGTACTGCTGCTCAGCACCCGCCGCCCCACGCGCTGGCGGCAGCGCGAGCGGGCGCGGCTGTACCGCGTCATCGAGTTCGTCGGCCAGTGGTCGATGCTCGATGTCTTCGTCGTCGCGCTGCTGGTCGCGCTGGTACATTTCCAGACCGTCGCCGAGGTGCGCGCCGGACCCGGCGCGATCGCTTTCGGCGCCGTGGTCGTGCTGACCATGCTGGCGTCGATGAGCTTTGATCCGCGCTCGATCTGGGACGAGCCGGACCCGCCGCAACCGGACCCGCAACCGGACAAGGATCCCGCCGATGACCGACTCCCCACCTGAGCGCGACGACAGCGCGCTGCCGACGCCGGACGTGCGCCAGCAGCGGCGCTGGACGCTGTCGCTGATCTGGCTGGTGCCGATCATCGCCGCGCTCGCCGGCATCGTGCTGGGCGTGCGCGCCTTGCTGTCGTCGGGTCCGGAGATCTCGGTGCGTTTCCGCACTGCCGAGGGCCTGGAAGCCGGCAAGACCGAAGTCCGCTACAAGGACGTGGTGGTCGGCCAGGTGCGGCGCATCCGCCTCAGCGACGACCGCCAGACGGTCGTCGTCAAGATCGAACTGACCAGCGACGCGGCCAGCCTCGCCGCCGAGGACACGCGGTTCTGGGTGGTACGGCCGCGCGTCGGCATGGGTGGCGTCTCCGGCCTCAACACCTTGCTGTCGGGCGCCTATATCGGCGTCGACGTCGGCCAGTCGACCGAGGAGCGGCGCGAGTTCGACGGCCTGGAAGTGCCGCCGGCGGTGACCAGCGACCAGAAGGGCCGTCGCTACGTGCTGAAGTCGGACGACCTGGGCTCGCTCGACATCGGCTCGCCGGTCTATTACCGGCGCACCCAGGTCGGCCGCGTCGTCGGTCACCAGTTGCGCGACGATGGCCGCGGCGTGCTGCTGGAAGTCTTCGTCGACGCGCCATACGACCGCTACGTCACGCAGAACACGCGTTTCTGGAACGCCAGCGGTGTCGATATCACCGTCAACGCCTCCGGCTTCAAGCTCGATACCGAGTCGCTGGCGACGGTGGTGGCCGGCGGTGTTGCCTTCGAGGCGCCGGGCGAGGAACCGGTTGGCGAGATCGCCGACGAGAACGCCCAGTTCAACCTCTTCAACGACCGTAATGCCGCGCTGGCGCCGGCCGATGGCGTCGCCATGGACGTGCGCATGCGCTTCAACCAGTCGATGCGCGGCCTGACGCTGGGCTCGCCGGTCGATTTCCGCGGCGTCACGCTCGGCGTGGTGTCGGCGACTTCGCTGGAATTCGATCGCCACGAGCGCAAGCTTTATGCCGTGGTCGACGCGCGCATCTATCCGGAGCGGCTCGGCCCGATGTTCCGGCGCCAGATCGAGCGCAGCGGTGATCCGGCGCGTGCCGGCCGCGAGTTCTTCGCACGGCTCAGCGCGGCGGGTCTGCGTGCGCAGCTGCGGCCCGGCAATCTGCTGACCGGCCAGCTCTACGTTGCGCTGGACTTCGACAAGAAGGCCAAGCCGGTCAAGCTGGCGACCGATGCCGAGCCATTCGAGCTGGCGACCGCCGCCGGCGGCATCGAGGAGATCCAGCAGCAGATCGCCAGTATCGTCGCCAAGATCGACGAGATTCCGTTCGGCGACATCGGCCGGCATCTCGACAGCACGCTGCAGAATGCCGACAGCCTGCTCAAGCAGCTCGACGGTGAGCTGGCGCCGGAAGCGCGCGGCCTGCTCAAGAACGCCCGCGAGGCAGTCGACAATGCCAACCGCAACCTGGTCGGCGATGGAGCGCCGCTGCAGCGCAACGCGCAGGTGACGCTGGAAGCGGTCGAGCGCATGTCGCGTTCGATGCGCGAGCTGACCGACTACTTGAAACGGCACCCGGAGGCATTGATCTTCGGTACCCCGGACGCCGCCGAGCCGCGCGATGACGGTGCCACGGAGAAAGCCCCATGAGCATGATCGGACGCCTGTGCGCCGCCGCGGCGATCGCCGCGATGCTGCTGCTCGCCGGCTGCGGCGGCGACGCCACCCACTTCTACACGCTGGTGCGGCCGACCGCGCCCAGCACCGCCGGTACAGCCAGTTTCGCGATCGACGTGCAGTCGGTGCGCCTGCCGCTGCAGGTCGATCAGCCCGAGCTGGTGATCCGCCAGGGCGACGGCGCGGTGGCGCTGGTCGAGACGCGGCGCTGGATCGCCCCTCTGCCCGACGAGGTGCGCAGTGCGCTTGTGGCCGAGCTGACGCGCCAGCTCGGCGTGCGCGACATCTCGCGCGTGGCGCCGCCGCCGGATACGCCGGTCTATCGCATCCTGGTCGACGTGCAGCGCTTCGATACCTGGCTGGCGCGCGGTACCGACCTCGAAGCGGTGTGGACGGTGATCGTCAACGAGGGCGGTGCCGGCGCGCAGCGCTGGACCTGCGCCAGCAGCGCGCATGCCGATGCCGGCCCCGGCTACGAGGCGCTGGTGATCAGCGCGCAGCAGGCGCTCGACAAGGTGGCCGGCCAGATCGGCGCGCTGATCGCCGCCGCGCGCGGTGGCGATGCGCCGCGCTGCCCGGCAGCCTGAGCGCGAGGCGGTACGCCGGCAAACTACAATGCTGCGGCCATGATCCCGCTCACCGAGCCGCACAATTTCTTCGACGCGTTGCCATCCGAGGCGCGCGCGGCGATCGATGCGGTGAGCCGCTTCCGTGAGCTCGCCAAGGGCGGCCACGTGATGTCGCAGCGCGGCCCGGTCGACCACCTGCACCAGATCCTCAGCGGCCACGTGAAGGTGTCGTCGACCGCGCACGATGGCCGCGAGACCGTCATCGCGCTGATCCGCGGCGGCGGCTGGGTGGCGCTGTCGGAGATCTTTTCCGGGCTGTCCGCCAATGCCGACGTGATCGCGCTGACGCCGGTGCGCCTGCGCTCGGTCAGCCGTTCCGCCTTGCTGGAGCTGATGCGGCATCATCCGCGCATCGCCGAAGAACTGCTGCGCGTGCTCAGTCAGCGCTTCAGCATCCTCTACCACTTCAGCGTCGACCGCAGCACGCTGACGCTGAAGGAGCGCGTCATCAAGATGCTGTACATGCAGGGCTACTCGCACAGCGCCTGCCGCGATGAGGCTTTCGTGGAACTGCCGCAGGAGGAGCTCGGCAAATGGCTGGCGGTGGGCCGCCAGGCGCTCAACCGCGTGCTCAAGGAGCTGGAGCGCGAGGGCTTCATCGAAGCCAGCTATGGCGGCATCCGCCTGCTCGGGCTCGATGCGCTGCGGCAACGCTATGGCTACCTGATCGACGTCGAGGAGCCGGTCGCGGTCTATCGCGACTAGGGTCGGTTGATGCGATGGGCGCCGCTGCCGATTGTCGCCGGCGCGACAGAGTGCGCATGCCTGCTGGGCTAGGCTTGCGCGATTCACCAGGAGCGCCGCCATGATCAAGCCCGAAGACATCGAATACCACGTGCCCGCCGGTATCGATCACACCTATGCCGAGACCAATTTCTTCGTCGCCTTCATTCCCGAGGAGCGCATCCTCGCGACCTTTTACACGCTGACGCGCAAAAGCATCGGCGTCTGTCTGGTCGATGTGGCGATCTTCGGCTGCCTGTCGGACAACCGCGCCGAGATGCTTTACCTGGACACGCAGCAACAGCTGCCGGCGCCGGCGCGACTGTCGCGCTTCGAGACGCCCAACGGGCTGAAGATCCACGCCGAAGACCTGCGGCACTACAAGCTCGACTACGCCGGCTTCGACGACACCGAAGCGCATCTGTACATCGAAGGCCTGACCGAGCCCTTCGACATCCATGATCCGCAGCACAGCCCCAAGGCCACGCCGCATCACGCCGAGGCACGCCACGAAGGCTCGGGTCTGGGCGCGGCCTACGGCCATCACTTCGACATGACATGCCGCGTCTCCGGCACGCTCAAGCTGCGCGGCAAGACCTACCCGGTGCAGTGCGTGTCGACGATGGACCACAGCTGGGGACCGCGCTGCGAAGTCGGCCTGAAGTCGATGGGCTGGATGAACGCGCACTTCGGCGAGGACTACGCGCTGCACTGGATCAACAGCCTGGACCTGACGAAGCCGGCCGGCCAGCAGGAAGCGCTGGCGCACGGCTACGTGGTCGACAACGGCCGGTTCTACGGTCTGCAGGATCTGAAGATGCGCAGCAACCGCCTCGGTGCCGTCAACGTGGCGATCGACATCGTCGCCACCGACGTGCGGGGCAAGCAGCACACGCTGTACGGCACCCCGATGGTCGGCGCACCCTGGTCCTGCTATACCGGCGTCATGCTGCAGATGGCGATGAGTCGCTGGATCACGTCCGAGGGCCGCATCGGCTACGGCCTCAACATGGAGAACTATCCGCTCGATCTGGTGGCGCGCTTGCGCGGACGCCACTGGGATGCGCCGGCCACGCGCATCGGCACCTGAGGTCTGGCCGGCCTCGCGTCCTTGCGGCGCGGGGCCGGGCGTCCGGCGCGACGACAGCCGGCTCACCGAGGCGGTATCTATAGAAAGAGCAGGGGAGAAGGATGGGAACCGAATACCTGGGCGTGGAGGGGCGGCCGTTCGACGCGGTGATGCCGGCCTTACCGCAGGACATCGTCACCGGCCTGACCGGCGCACTGGTCGGCCTGCTGGCGCTGTACGCGCTGTGGCAGGCGTTCTCCGCCAGGCGCGACGACCGCTGGCTGATCATGCTGGTCGCCGCCGCCTTCACCGTCCTGATGGAGCCGTTCGCCTGCTTCATGGTCAAGGCCCACCATCCTGCGGTCGGCGCCCATGTCCTGCTGCGCGGCCTTGATGTCACCGTGCCCTGGCAGCTGCTGTTCTTCTACATCCTGTACTTCGCACCGACCGCCGCGTTCCTGATGTGGCGTGCCTCGCGCGGCATCAGCGCGACGCGCTACTGGCTCGATTTCCTCTGCATCTTTCTGCTGCTGTGGGGTGGCGAGGCGCTGGCGATCTGGATCGGCGTCTGGTTCTTCTTCGACTACAACCCCTTCGTCGTCGCCGGCCTGCCATTGTGGGTGGCACTGACCAATATCTCGGCGGTCTACGCCTGGGCTGTGGCGGCCTCGTACTGCCTCGATCGGCTGCATGGCGCGGCGCGCTGGATCACCGTCATCGCCGCGCCGTTCTCGGCGATCGCCGTCTACGGACCGGTCAGCCTGCCCGCAGCGGTGGCGCTGTACCGCGACGGCGCCGGCTACGATCAGACCGCGCCGGCAGCGGCGGCGAGCGTGCTGGTCGGCCTGTTCGTCATCTTTGCCGCGCGGCATCTGCTTGGGCTCAGCCTTGGCTCACGGGCTGGCGCGGCCTGACCGCGTGGTCCTTGCGCTCGCCGTCATCGCCAACCGGAACCATCGTTCATGAGCACGCCGCTGCCGCCCGGACAATTCGAACTGAGCCGCTTTCCGCGCTTCGGCCTGGGCAAGTTCGCCCGCCGCTTTCCGGCCACGCCGGAGCGCGTGCGTTTCCGCATCGGCGGCGACGTCGAGAACGAGCTGCAGGTCGAGGAACAGTTCAAGGCGCTGCCGCGCGTCGAGCAGCGCAGCGATTTCCACTGCGTGACGACCTGGTCGGTGCGCGATCTGCGCTGGAGCGGTGTGCGCTTTGCCGACTTCTACACACAGCTCGTGCAACCGCTGGCGCGGCCGCTGCCACAGGCACAGACCGTGGTGTTCCGCGGCGAGGATGGCTACTGCAGCTGCCTGCCGCTCGAAGATCTGCTGCGCGCCGACGTGATGCTCGCCGACCGCCTCGACGACACGCCGCTGGGACTCGAACACGGCGCGCCGCTGCGGCTGGTGGCGCCGGCGCACTACGGCTACAAGAACGTCAAGCATCTGGTGGCGATCGAGTTCTGGCGTGATCGCCGGGCCTACCGTTTTCCGTTCCCGTACCCGGCGTTCATGGACCACCCGCGCGGCCGTGTCGCGCTTGAGGAACGCGGCCGCTGGTTTCCCGGCTGGCTGCTGCGCGCCTACCGGCTGATCATTCCGTTGACCGTGTGGAATTTCGCACGAGCGCTGGCCGCGCACCGGCGGCGAGAAGCGGGCGCAACGACGCGGGCCTGAGGGGTTTACTTGCCGACCGAGTAGAAGGTCTTGCGCCAGTCGCGATGCCGCTTGTTGGCGCGGCGCAGGAACGGCAGGAAGCGGGCGACGCCGAGCAGTGCGTGGTTGAGCAGGTGCCAGGGCTGACGCAGGGGCCGGGCGAAGTCGATGAACAGCACCACGCGCCAGCCATCGGTGTTGTTCCAGACCTCGTGATTGAAGCTGTCGTCGAAGATCAGCACCTCGCCTTCGCGCCAGTGGCAGATGTGGTTGCCGACGCGGATCGCGACGTGCTCGGCCGGTTGCGGCACGATCAGGCCCAGATGGCAGCGCAGGATGCCGTTGTAGGCGCCGCGATGCGGCGGGATCTGCTTGCCGGGTGCCAGGATGCTGAAGAACGCCGTCAGCACGCCGGGAATCTGCTGAAGCTGATGCATCGTCTCCGGGCAGCGCAGCTGGTTTTCGCGGCAGTCGACACCGGCGGCGATCAGCCAGTAGGTCTTCCACTGGTCGTCGCTGGTGATCGTGCGCACCTCGTCCATGATCTGGTGGAACGCCGGCAGCTTGTCGCGCTCGCGCAGCACCTGTTCGAGCTCGGCGCGGATCAGCTTCCAGTGCACCTCCAGCTGCGAGGTCCACGGGAAATCATGCTTGTCGTAGACCGGCGTATCCGGCAGCGTCGAGACACGCGCCACCATGCGCTCCAGCGCATTCTGCAGGCAGATCCCGGCGCGCGCGGCCAGGCTGCGAGCACCGCCCAGTGTATGCGCCCGGGTGTTGAGGTCTCCCGGTAGCGGCTGGATGTGACTGGGGGCCGAGCTGTCGTTCATGCGGTGCCGTCGCTTGTCATTTTTTGCCGCCGGCATGCTGCGCGATCGGGCGCGGTTTGCAAAGCTGGCAGATGGAGTCGCGGCGGCATTGGGCCCGACACGGTGTGAACTAGTCCTTAATTCCGCGCCGCAATTCCGGGCTGAGGTCAGGGGCCAAGCGCATTCGGCTCGCGGCCGCGATGTGGCGGGGCGCAGGCCGCTGCGGAGCGATCCGGCGCTGTCCTGGCAGCCAAGACTCAGCCACCGCCTTTCGACGAGAATGGGCCGATGAGAACCGCCCTGACCCTGGCCTGCGCCGGCAGCCTTCTGATGTCCGCAGCCGCTTCCGCCACATCCGAATCCCGCATGAGCACCGAAAGCCCTTTTGCCCGGCCCAGCACCCTGGCCTATCAGCTGCCGCCCTTCGACCGCATTCGCACGGCCGACTTCATGCCGGGTTTCGAAGCCGGCATGGCGGCGCAGCGCGCCGAGATCGAAGCGATCGCGCAGGCCCGGTCGGCGCCGGGCTTCGACAACACCATCGTCGCGCTGGAACGGAGCGGGCAGTTGCTGGCGCGCGTCTCCGCGGTCTTTTTCAACCTGAGTGCGTCGGATACCAGCGAGGAGCTGGATCGCATCCAGGAAGCGATGGCGCCCCGGCTCGCGGCGCACCGCGACACGATCCTGCTCGACGCGCGGCTGTTCGCGCGCGTCGAGGCGCTGTACAACACGCGCCGCCTGCTGGAGCTCGACGCCGAGTCTCTGCGCCTGCTGGAGCGCACGCACACCCAGTTCGTCCGCGCCGGCGCGCGGCTCGACGAGGCGCAGAAGCAGAAGCTGCGCGCGATCAACGAGGAGCTGTCGCAGCTGACGACGCGCTTCGAGCAGAACCTGCTCAAGGAAACCAATGCCTCGGCGCTGATCGTCGACGCCGCCGCTGAACTGGCCGGACTGTCTGCCGAGGAGATCGACGCGGCCGCGCAGGCCGCCAGGGCGCGCGGGCTCGATGGCAAGTTCGTGCTGAGCCTGCAGAACACCAGCGGCCAGCCGCCGCTGGCGCGCCTGCACAATCGCGCGCTGCGCGAGAAGCTGCTGAAGGCCTCGCTGGCGCGCGGCGTCCGCGGCGGCGAGTTCGACAACCGCGCGCTGATCGCCCGCATCGTCAGCCTGCGCGGCCAGCGTGCCGGCCTGCTGGGCTACCCCAACCACGCCGCCTACGTGCTGGAGGACGAGACCGCGCGAACCGCCGCGGCCGTCAACGAGCGGCTCGCCCAGCTGGCGCCGGCAGCGGCCGCCAATGCGCGCCGCGAGGCGGCGCAGATGCAGAAGCTGATCGATGCCGAGAACGGCGGCTTCACGCTCGCCGCCTGGGACTGGGCCTACTACGCGGAGAAGCTGCGCAAGGCGCAGTACGACTTCGACGAGTCGGAGATGAAGCCCTACCTGCCTCTCGAAAGCGTGCTGCAGAACGGCGTGTTCTACGCCGCGCAGCGGCTCTACGGGCTCAGCTTCAAGGAGCGCAAGGATCTGCCGGTCTACCATCCCGAAGTGCGCGTGTTCGAGGTGTTCAATGCCGACGGCGCGCCGCTGGGCCTGTTCCTCGCCGACTTCTTCAAGCGCGACTCCAAGCGCGGCGGCGCCTGGATGAACGAGCTGGTGTCGCAGTCGGCGCTGTTCGGCAGCAAGCCGGTGGTGGTCAACAACCTCAACATTCCCAAGCCGGCCGACGGCCAGCCGGTACTGCTGACGTTCGACGAGGTGACGACGATGTTCCACGAGTTCGGCCACGCGCTGCACGGCCTGTTCTCGCAGGTGCGCTACCCGATGTTCGCCGGCACCAATGTGCCGCGCGATTTCGTCGAATACCCTTCGCAGGTCAACGAGATGTGGGCCACCGATCCGGAGGTGCTCAAGCACTACGCGCGGCACTACCAGAGCGGCGCGCCGCTGCCCAAGCAACTGGTCGACAAATTCCTGGCCACGCAGAAGTTCAATCAGGGCTTCGCCACCAGCGAGTATCTGGCGGCGGCGATCGTCGACCAGCGCTGGCACCAGCGGCCGGCCGACGCGCCACCAATCGATGACGTGCCAGCCTTCGAGATGCAGGCGCTGCAGGACGCCGGGCTCGATTTGCCGGCGGTGCCGCCGCGCTATCGCAGCGGCTACTTCGCACATGTCTTCGCCTGCGGCTACGACGCCGGCTACTACGCCTACATGTGGAGCGAGGTGCTCGACGCCGACACCGTGGTATGGTTCGCCGAGAAGGGCGGCCTCAAGCGCGACAACGGCGATCGCTTCCGCGCCGGCTTGCTGTCCAGGGGCGGCAGCATCGACGCGATGACGCTGTTCCGCGCGTTCCGCGGCCGCGAACCTTCGATCGCGCCGCTGCTCGAACGCCGCGGGCTCGATCTGCCGGCACCGCGCTGAAGCCGGGGGCGACGGTCATGAAGTTTTCCGAGCTGCTGCAGACCCTGCAGGCCGACGGCGACAGCGCCGACAGCGACAGCGCCGACAGCATGCAGTGGCGCGCCGAGGTGCCGGAGTCCTGGGCGCAGGGGCGCACCCTGTTCGGCGGCATCCAGGCGGCGATCGGTGTGGCGGCGATGCGCAAGGCGGTACCGGCCGACTGGCCGCTGCGCAGCCTGCAGGTCAGCTTCATCGCACCGGTGGCGCCCGGCGCGCAGCGCATCCAGACGCGTGTGCTGCGTACCGGCAAGTCGGCGATCCACGTCGAGGCGCGCCTGATGGATGGCGACGCCAGCGGCTGTTTCATGCTCGGCATCTTCGGACGCGGCCGCGACTCGGCAATCCGCATCGCGCCGCCGGCACCGTCGCAGGTCGTGCCGGTATCGGCGTCGCGCGCACTGCCGTTCGTGGCGGGCGTCACGCCGGCGTTCACGCGCCATCTGGATTTCTTCTGGGCCCGCGGCGGCTTCCCGTTCACCGGCGAGCGCGAGGCCAAGACGCAGGTGCATGTGCGGCTGCGCGACGAGGCGCCGGTGGGCGAGCTGCAGATCATCGCGCTGGCCGATTCGATCCCGAGCCCGGGCCTGTCGCTGCTGGCGCGGCCGGCGGCAGCCAGCTCGCTGAGCTGGACGCTGGAACTGCTCGGCGGCGCCTATGACCCGGACCCGGGCCGGCACTGGCTGATGGATGCCACGGTCGACGTCGCTGCCGACGGCTACATGAACCAGAGCGCCGTGCTGTGGACGCCGGACGGCCAGCCGGCGGCGCTGAGCCGGCAGACCGTGGTGGTGTTCGCCTGAGGCCTACAGCCCTTTGGACGCCGGCCGCAGCTGCGCGAAGTCGTTGACCGCATCACGACAGCCGCGCGCGAAATCGGCGGAGTAGTCGCCGTCGCACTGGCGAGCGTCCTCCAGGTTCATCTGCTGCGCCCATTCGTAGCCATCGCTGTGCGTGCTGCAGGCAGCGCTGCAGCGGTTGACGGCGACGGCGGTACCGGCACAGCCGGCCAGCCAGGCCGACACGGCGACGGCCGCGCAGCCGAGCAGTTTCACATTCATCTGTACGTATTCCCCAAGCTGTTGTGCAGGCTCGCGTGCGTGATTTGCTGGTTCAGTGCACGCGGCGCCGCGAAAAGTTCAGTGCCAATTCAGTGCCGCGCCGACAAGGTGGTGGCGTGGCAAGTCGCCACGATTCTATGGGCACGGAGGCCGAACATGAACAGTGACACCCTGAAGGGTCAGTGGAAGCAGATCTCAGGCCGCGCCAAGGAAGCCTGGGGCAAATTGACCGACGACGATCTGCTGCGCGTCGAAGGCAATGCGCAGCGCCTCTCCGGTCTGGTGCAGGAGCGCTATGGCGTTTCGCGCGAGGAAGCGGAGAAGCAGGTTGACAAGTTCCTGTCGCGCTTTGACGACAAGCCGACGAAGCACTGAGCGCAGCCGCGCATCAGGCTGACGACCGGAGCCGGCTTCACGCCGGCTCCGGCTTTTCTACTGGTCTTGTTTGAGTCCGAACGGCATTTCCACCGCGACGCCCGCCAGCACCGAGCCCTTGCGCTCATCATCGAGGTCTTCGCGCGGGAAGCCGTAGCCGACTACCCACTCGCCGAACAGCTTGCCGTTCCAGATCGGATGACGGAACGTGGTCTGCAGGCCGTACTCGTGCATCGGCACATCGTCGCCGGTTTCGCCGCGGATGAAGATCTCGTAGGCCAGGCCGCTCTTGATGCGCGGCACGCCGCGATACAGCGTCAGCGACGAGCGCCAGTCGAGGCCCTGGCGGTCCTCCGCCAGCGTGCCGATGTTGCGCCAGCGCAGCAGGGTGATGTCCGACAGCACATAGCTGTACTCGCCGCCGCCGGTGATGCCCAGGCCGCGCCGCGTCGTCCAGAACGGCGTCAGGCGGAAGTGCAGCAGGTTGGAATCGTCCGAATAGGCGTTGTAGCGCAGGCGGCTCTGCACGAAGGCTTCCGGGCTGCCGAGGCCGCGCACGCCGATACGAAAGCTGGTCTGCAAGGACTTGCGATTGGGCAGGGAGTAACCCAGGCCGGCCAGCCACTCGTCGCGGTCATCGACCTGCGGAAAGCGCGCGCGCAGGGTCTGGTTGTCGAAGCGGTCGGTGATGAAGTCGTCGTCGTTGTCGCGGCCGATGAAGCCGGACATGCGCTTGTTGAGGTTGGGCAGATCAATGCGCGCATCGAAGCGCAGCCGCGTCTTGGCGCCGTAGAACTCCGAGTAGCTTTGCGACAGCTCCAGGCTGCCGTAGACATGCCGCGCCTCGTGCACGTAGTAGCGGTCGCCGAACAGGCCGTCGAACCACAGCGAGGTGGTGCAGACCATCTCCTCGACGCGCCTGCGCGTGTAGTCGACGGTGGCTTCGCCGTCTGCGGGGCGTTGATCGCAGAGATGACTCGGGCGGATCTTGCGGTTGGTCTGGCCCAGCTCCTTCGGAATCGGCTCCTTGCCCGCGCTGGTGTCGCCACGCAGGTCGGCTTCGAAGACATGCTCGGGGGCGCTGGGCGTGTCGGCCGCCGGCGGCAGGCCGTTGGGAGGCTGGGGCTTTTCCTGCAGATCGGGCGGCGGTGCGGCGGGGTGCTCGTCGACCGGTGCCTCGCCCGGCGGCGGGGGCGGCGCGGCCGCGCCGGCGTCGGCAGGGTCCGGCTGCGTCTGCGCTGGCTGCCCCGCAGTGGCGTCTTCAGCCTCGACCTTGGCCTTGTGGCTGGCGCAAGCACAGAGGGCGGCCAGCGTCAGCAGGCAGGCGGCGATGCGGAAGCGGCGGAGCGGAGCGGGGATCAGCGGCATGATGCCTGGACGCGTGGCGGATTCAGAAAAGATGGGGCCTGCAGATGGATGGGTCCTGAATGCCGCCGCGGCGTCGCGCGCTGCGTCGATCGGTATGCCGGTGCTGCGGCATCATAGAGCCGATCCGCCCATGTCCGACGCCGCCGACAGCACCGCACGCAAGATCATCCATGTCGACATGGATGCGTTCTACGCGTCCGTGGAACAGCGCGACGCGCCGGAGCTGCGCGGGCGGCCGGTGGTGGTGGCCTGGCGCGGCGTGCGCTCGGTGGTCTGCGCGGCCTCGTACGAGGCGCGCCGCTTCGGGGTGCGCTCGGCGATGCCGGCGGTGCGCGCCGAGCGCCTGTGCCCGGAGGCGGTCTTCGTGCCGCCGGACTTCAACCGCTACCGCGCCGTCTCTCGTGCGGTGCGCGAGATCATGGCCCGCTACACCGAGCTGATAGAGCCCTTGTCGCTCGACGAGGCTTATCTGGACGTCACTCGCAATCATCTCGGCCTGCCATCCGCCACGGCCGTGGCACAGCGCATCCGCAATGAGATCCGTAGCGAGCTGCAGCTGACGGCTTCTGCCGGTGTGGCGCCCAACAAGTTCCTCGCCAAGATCGCCTCCGACTGGCGCAAGCCCGATGGCCTGTTCGTGATCCGTCCGGCCCAAGTCTTGGACTTCCTGGCGCCCTTGCCGGTGGCGCGGCTGCCTGGCGTCGGCAAAGTGATGGACGAGCGGCTGGCGGAACTGGGCGTGCGCACGGTGGGCGAGTTGCGCGCGCTGGAGCCGCTGGCGCTGGAGCAGAGCTTTGGCCGCTACGGCCGTCGCTTGTCGGCGCTGGCGCGCGGCATCGATGAGCAGGCGGTGACGCCGGACCGGCCGACGCAGTCGGTATCTGCCGAAGACACCTTCGCCGACGATCTGCCGCTGGACGCGCTGACGCCCCATATCGAGCGGCTTGCCATCAAGACCTGGGAGGCGGCGCAACGCACCGCGCGCGTGCCGCGCACCGTCGTGCTCAAGCTCAAGACCGCGGACTTCCGCATCCTCACGCGCAGCCTCACGCCGCCGCTGCCACCGGCGTCCGCGGCGCAACTGGGCGAGATGGCATTGCGCTTGCGGGACCGCTTGCAGGAAGCAGCGGGTGCCGCCGCGACGCAGCGCTACCGGCTGGTTGGCGTTGGCCTGGGCAATTTCCGCGATGCCGACGAACTGGGTCCGCAGCCCGATCTTTTCGAAGCCGGCGCCACGCCGGCACGCACGGAGTCCGCAACATGAAGTCAGGCAGGCGTCCCCCGGTGATCGGCCTGGCGCTCGGCAGCGGCTCGGCGCGTGGCTGGGCACACATCGGCATCGTGCAGGAGCTGGAAGCGATCGGCGTGCGCCCGCAGGTGGTGGCGGGCACCTCGATCGGCGCGCTGGTGGGCGGCGTCTACGTCTCCGGCCAGCTCGACGCCTTTGCCGATTGGGTGCAGACACTGACCGTGCGCGATGTCGTCGGCCTGATGGACCTGACGCTGACCGGCGGCTTCGTCAAGGGCGAGCGCCTGTTCGGCTTCTTCAACGAGCAGCACCGCAATCCGGACATCGAGGAACTGGAGCAGCGCTATGTCAGCGTGGCCACCGAGATGGAATCCGGCCGCGAGATCTGGATCACCAAGGGCCCGGTCTGGGCGGCGGCCCGCGCGTCCTGCGCGATTCCCGGCCTGTTTACGCCGGTCAAGCACGACGAGCGCTGGATGCTCGACGGCGGCCTGGTCAACCCCGTGCCGGTATCCGCCTGCCGCGCGCTCGGCGCCGACGTGGTGATCGCCGTCAACCTCAACGCCCAGCTGATCGGCTCCCACCTCTCCGCCGCCGGCCGCATCGAAGCCGAGCGGGAGGCCGACGCGCAGGACAAGCGCAACGAGGAAAAGAACCGCAGCCTCTGGCAGCGGCTGGCCACCTATTTCAGCAGCAGCGGCGACACGCCCAGCTTCTTCGACTCGGTGGCCGCCCGCATCAACATCATGCAGGACCGCCTGACCCGCAGCCGCATGGCCGGCGACCCGCCGGAACTGAGCCTGCTGCCGCGCCTGCCGGATTTTGCGCTGATGGACTTTCACCGTGCCGGCGAAGCCATCGAAGAAGGCCGCCGGCTGGTCCGTGCGCATGAGGCGGAGATCCGGCACTGGACCGGTGTCAGCGCGCCGGTCAGCAGTGAAGTGCCGGAGGATGACGCGCGAGGCGAGGGTGAGGTCAAAGCGGTACAGGAAGAAGTGAAGAAATAGCCGTTTGCAGCAGAGCCTGGAGCGCCATGGTGTCCATTCCGATGGCCTTTGCGGCTGCCCGCGGTTTTACAGGCGATCCAGCGGGCTCAGCGTGCCCAGGCCGCCCCGCTGCAGGACATGGGTGTAAATCGGTGTAAATCATGGTGGTGGCTACATCTGGCCGGCCCTGAGCAGGACAGAGCGTGCGACGTGCGTCAGCAGCGTTCACACGTAACGATCAACGTGTGTGTCGCTGGTACGATCCATTTGCGATTGCAGAAGATAAGCTCTTGAGCTGTGGCACGGACGCCCCAGATATCAACCCGATGCCATTACACCTTTTGACGCCGTGACCGACGACTCATCAAGCGCCAGCTCTCGCCGCGCCATGTTGTTCAAGGCCATCCTCGGTCCCGAGCGCTCGTTCTATTGGCTGGCCGCGATCTACAGCATCGCCACCTCGGTGCTGACCTTGGCGGTTCCACTATCGGTACAGGTGCTGATCGCGACGGTTTCGAATACCGCGCTT
>CBINNP010000044.1:0-18099 GCA_966252075.1 uncultured Solimonas sp. | reverse complement strand
CCGTGCCCGCAGACGCTCGAACAACGGGCCTTCGAGTTCCGTGCGCAGGTAGTCGAGTTGCAGCCGGTAGCTGGCACCGGTCGCGGCATGCGTCACGTAGAGCATGGCCTGCGGCCAGGCCAGGATGTTCTCGCGGGTTTTGTTGAAGAACTGGAAGGTCAGCGCGACGTGCTGCGCATCGACGTACTCGGCGTGCGAAACCAGCGTGACGTTCGGCGTGCCGTCGGCGGCGACGGTCGCGATCGCGCAGGGAATCGCGCTGTCGAGCGCATCGCGGATCGCATCGACGTCCACCATGGTGCCGCCGCTCACAAGCGCGCTCCGGCCGCAGGTCCAGGCGTCTGCTCGAACGCCGAGCTGATGGTGAAATGCAGCGCCGCGGCGGCTTCCGGGCTACCGCGGACCAGCCCGTGCGCCAGCGCGCGATCGAAGCCCAGCGTTTGCACCTGATCCAGAAAGCTCTCGATATGCGCGGCCACCGTGGCTTCGCTGCCGGGCGGTGCGTCGATGCGCCGTGCATCCTCGCCCTTGAGCTGCAGGGTCTGATTGGTGAGCGTGTCGCTGAACACCACGGCGATGCGACCGGATTGCGCGGCGTGCATGAGCACCGCGGCGGCTTGGCGCGGGTGCAGCAGCACGATGAGACTGCGATGGTCATCGCCGACTTCGCAGCCCAGCGCGCGCGACATCGCCGGGCGCCGCTGCGGATCGAAGGCAGCGGCGTAGATCGAGCAAGGGCCGCAGATGAAAGCGATCTGCTCGGCAGTCAGGACGGGTGCGACAGACATGTGCCGATCATAGCCGGCGCGCAATGCTCAAGGCCGGCGCCAACTCCGCCACAGATGACGCAGCTGCCGCTCGCTCGCGTCGAGTGCCCGCGCCACGCCGCGCGATTCGCCCGCCATCATCGCCAGGCCGACATCGACGATCAGCATGCCCGGCCCTGGCGACGGCATCAGGATTACGCCGATCACGACGATCAGCGCGCCAGCACCGAGAAGCAGGGCACGCAAGGCGCCGCTGCTGCGGTTCTGCTGACGACGCGCGTAGTACTGCTCGAAGCGCTCACCGGCCGGGGCCCGGCGCAGGTGTTGCCAGTTGGCCTTCAGGGTCTCGAACATGGATTGCTCGCGGATGGCTCAGCGGACACTCGGAAGCCGAGTGCCATCCATGCTGCCCGATCTCGATGAACCGCCGAGGAACCGGCGTGCGCCTCAGCGCCGCTTCGGCGGCTTGCCGACCGGCCGACCCAGCCGCGGCGGGGCGCCACGATGCGGTGGCTTGCCGTCGTGCGACGGGCGGCGCACCGGCGGCGCCGCGACCGCGTCGCCGGCGCGGCTGATCTGCAGCTGACGACCGCAAACCCAGGCCTTCTGCAGGTCGCGGAAGATGTTCTTCGGCATGCCCTCCGGCAGCTCGACCAGGCTGTGGTCGTCGAAGATCTCGACACGGCCGATGTTGGCGCTGTCGAGCCCGGCCTCGTTGGCGATCGCGCCGACGATGTTGCCCGGCTTGACCTTGTGCTGATGGCCGACCTCGATGCGGTAGGTCTCCATGCCCGGGGTCGGTGCGGCGGGTTTGCGCGGCTTGTCCCGGGCCGGCCGCGGCGCCTCCTCGGCATCGCGCGGCGTCGCGCGCGGCGAGTCTTCAGGCATGCGCCGCTGCGGCACCGCGCTGCGCTCTTCGCGGGCCTTGAACGGGTTGGCGCCGGCCTTGTCCGAAGGCGTGGCGGTCGAGCTTGCCGCGGACCGCGGCGCCGGACGCGGCGGCATGTCGTCCTTGTGGAGCAGCAGCGGCGTGTCTCCCTGCAGCAGCTGTGCGAGCGCAGCCGCAATCTGCGCGGCCGGCACGCCGTGCTCGGCTTCGTAGCTGTCGATCAGTGTGCGGAAAGGCTTGAGATCGGCCGATCCCGCCAGCGCCTCAGCGATCTTCTGCTTGAAGCGGGCGACACGCTGGTCATTGACGGCGCCGATCGTCGGCAAGTCCATCGGCGTGATCGGCTGGCGCGTGGTGCGCTCGATCAGCCTCAGCAGGTGGCGCTCGCGCGGCGCCACGAAGAGGATCGCCTCACCCGAGCGGCCGGCGCGGCCCGTACGGCCGATGCGGTGCACGTAGCTTTCCGGATCGGTCGGGATGTCGTAGTTGATGACATGGCCGATGCGCTCGACGTCGAGACCGCGGGCGGCGATGTCGGTGGCGATGACGATATCGATCTCGCCGCTCTTGAGCTTGGCGACGGTGCGTTCGCGCGCCTTCTGCTCCATGTCGCCGTTGAGCGCCGAGGCGGCGAAGCCACGCGCCTCGAGCTTTTCGGCCAGTTCCACTGTCTCCGCCTTGGTGCGGACGAAGATCAGCAATCCGTCGAATTCCTCGACTTCGAGAATGCGTGTCAGCGCATCGAGCTTGTTGAGGCCGGCCACCATCCAGTAACGCTGGCGGATGTTGACGGCAGTGGTGGTCTTGGCGGCGATCTGCACCTCGACCGGCTGGCGCAGGTAGGTCTGCGCGATGCGGCGGATCGGCGGCGGCATCGTCGCCGAGAACAGCGCCACCTGCCGCGTCACCGGCGTCTGTTGCAGGATCGCCTCGATGTCTTCGATGAAGCCCATCTTCAGCATCTCGTCGGCTTCGTCGAGGACCAGATAGCGCAGCGCGCTGAGGTCCAGCGTGCCGCGCTTGATGTGATCAAGCACGCGGCCGGGCGTGCCGACCACGACATGCACGCCGCGACGCAGCGCCGCCAGCTGCGGGCCGTAGCTCTGACCGCCGTAGATCGGCAGCACATGGAAGCCGGGCATCTGCGCGGCGTAGCGCTGGAAGGCTTCGGCGACCTGGATCGCCAGTTCGCGCGTCGGCGCCAGCACCAGCGTCTGCGGCAGGCGCTGTGCGAGGTCCAGGCCGGACAGGATGGGCAGCGCGAAAGCGGCGGTCTTGCCGGTGCCGGTCTGGGCCTGGCCGAGCACGTCGCGGCCTGCGAGCAGGTGGGGAATCGTCTGCGCCTGGATCGGCGAGGGATTCTCGTAGCCGATCGACAGCAGGGCGTTCAGAACCGGCTCGGATAGCTCCAGGTCAAGGAAGCTGAGCGGCGTATCAGAGGGAGAAGACGTCGACATTGGCAAGAAACCTCAGGGGAAGGCCAGTGACGAAACGGCATCGACCCGGCAAAAGGGCGGGGATTCTACTGCCTGCGCCGCAGCGCTGCTGGCGACGTGCTCACCAGATCGTGCGCTGCGGCAACAGGCCGCGCAACTCGGCTTGGCTCAGGTCGCGCCATTTGCCGCTTTTCAGGGCGCCCAGCTCGATATTGACGATACGCACGCGCTGCAGACGGCGCACCTTGTAGTCGAAGGCTTCGCACATGCGGCGGATCTGCCGGTTGAGGCCCTGATGGAGGACGATGCGGAACTGCTGGTGGCCGAGCCGGTCGACGCGACACGGCCGCGTCGTTGCGCTCAAGCCGGGCAGATAGACGCCGCGGGCCATGCCGGCGAGAAACTCCACCGTCAGCGGACGGTCGACGGTGACGTGGTATTCCTTCTCATGGCCGTTCTCGGCGCGCAGGATTTCGTTGACGATGTCGCCATTGCTGGTCAGCAGGATCAGGCCGTCGGAGTCCTTGTCGAGGCGGCCGATCGGAAAGATCCGTTCGCGATGACCGATGAAGTCGACGATGTTGCCCTGCACGTGACGCTCGGTGGTGCAGGTGATGCCGACCGGCTTGTTAAGAGCGATATAGACGCGCTGCCGGCGGTGCTCGGCGTCGCGCGCGCGGCCCTGCACCAGCTGGCCGTCGACCCGGACCTCGTCGCCATCCGCGACCTGGGTGCCCAGTTCAGGGACGCGGCCATTGATGGTGACGCGGCCGCGCGCGATCCAGTCGTCTGCCTCGCGGCGCGAGCAGATCCCGGTTTCGCTGATGTATTTGTTGAGGCGGATGGCGACGGGCCCGGCGAAGTCAGCCCGGCATGCTAAGGGAGCGCCTTGCGCATCGCCAGCGTAGGGCCGGCTGCCGGGTCAGCCCGCATTCACGGCCTCCCGCCCAGCATCGATTCACACACTCTGTCTTTATGGGCCGATGAAGCCACCTGCGATCCTGAGCAAGCTGATCGCGCGCCGCGCGCGCTGGATGCCGTGGTTCAACCGTATCGTCACGGCGTCGTTCGTTGCGCTGATCCTGTGGCTGCTGGTATCGCGGGCGCAATCGATCGAATGGGACAAGGTCGGCGCCGCGCTGCAGGAGATGCAATGGCAAACCCTGGCCATCGCCGGCGTCTTCGTGCTGCTCAGCTACTTGCTCTACGGGGTCATCGACTGGTTTGCGCGCATCTACACCCGCAAGGTCGGCCGGCTTCGACAGCTGGCGATCGCCGTGGTCTGCTACGCCTTCAACCTCAATCTCGGCTCGCTGATCGGCAGCGTCGGCTTTCGCTACCGCCTGTACGCGCGGCACAAGGTGCCGGCGTCGACGGTGGCGCAGATCGTCGCGCTGGCCTTGCTGACCAACTGGAGCGGCTACTGCCTGCTGGCCGGCGTGCTGTTCGCGGGGCGCTTCGTCGCGCTGCCGCAGGGATGGGAACTGGGCGAGACCGGACTGCAGGTCTTTGGCATCGGCATGTTGCTGGTGCTGGCGAGCTACATCGGCCTGTGCGCGCGCCTGCGGTCGCGGCCCCTGCGGTTTCGAGGCCGCGAGCTGCCGTTGCCGGGCTGGCGCATGGCCTTGTTGCAGATCGTCGCCTCGTCGGCCAACTGGCTGGCGATCGCCGGCGTGATCTACGTGCTCTTGCACGAGCATGTCAGCTACGGCGCGGTGTTGGCGGCATTCCTGCTCAGCAGCGTCGCCGGTGCGATGGCGCATGTGCCGGGCGGGCTCGGCGTGCTGGAGGCGGTCTTCTTCGCCTTGCTGGGTGGCAGCGTGCCGCAGCACGAACTGTTGGCTGGCCTGCTGGCATTTCGCGCCATTTACTATCTGGTTCCGCTGCTGCTGGCGGTATTGCTCTACGGCTGGCTGGAATGGCGGGCTCCCGGCCGGCTTGCGCATTCGCGCAAGGCCAGGGGCTCCCGATCGCGGCGGGCGCGGCGGCGCCAGGCGCTGCGCGAGGCCCACGAAAACTAGAAGCGGCGCAACGACTCCACCGCGTGGCGGGTCGCGGGCGGCGGTGGCAGGATGCGTGAACGGCCAGCAGAGCCGGAGACCGGAGGAACTCCCGATGAAACGCATTCTGTATGGAGCCGCCGTGGCCGTGTCGGCGGCGGCCCTGTTCGGCTGTGCCAGTTCCGGCCCGGCTGCGGATGGCAAGCCGAGTCTGCAATCCCTGCTCGCCGAGCGCGGGTTCAAGCTGGGTAAGGAAGTCAGCTCGATCGAGGACTACCGGATCAACGGCTGGAACGGTGTCGATTCGCAACACCTGATCTTCGACGCCGGCCCCGGCCGCAACTATCTGGTGACGACGCAGATGCCATGCAATGGACTGCTGTCGGCCGAGCAGATCGCGTTCACGTCCACCCTCAACCAGCTCAGCCGGCTCGACAAGCTATTGGTGCAGGACGCTGGCTTCACCACCAACTGTCCCATCAAGGAACTGCATGCACTCGACAAGATCGAAAAACCGGGCAAGTCCTGAGCGGGGGAGTGCCTGGGCCCGTGTCGCTGGCGCCGGCCTGTGCGTGCTGCTGGGTGCCTGCGCCACCGTGACCCACTACCAGCAGCGGCATGACGGCCTGGGCTACGAGGAGCAGGTCCTCGAATCCACGCGCCTGCGCGTCAGTTTCACCGGCAGCAGCAAGACGCCGCGGGAAACCGTCGAGAACTATCTGCTGTACCGCGCGGCGGAGCTGACGCTGGCGCGCGGCTACGATTACTTCGTGATGGCCAGCAGCTCGACGCAGGCGGGCCGCGATTCGTCGCCGACGCTGAGCTTCGGCATCGGCGGCTTCGGCTTCGGCTCGCGCAGCGGCGTTGGCCTGGGCGTGGGCACCAGCACGGCGCCGGCCTCGGGGGTCGAGTACACCGCTCAGGCGGAGATTGTCCTGCGCAAGGGCGCCAAACCGGCCGACGATCCACGGGCTTTCAACGCCCGAGAGGTCCGCGAAAACCTCGAGTCCCGCATCGTCCGGCCCTCAGCATCCTGATATCGGAAGGAAAAGTCGACAAATTGCACGGGCTCGTTTAGGCTGCATGCCGCAGTCGCCTCAAGCAGTGTTATCCGCGTGGTCGCATTCCACTTTCAGTGGACAGAATCGCCGATGCGTTCCTCTTGACCGTTTGCACCTCGCGGGCGGTCCGTCCCGCTAAATTTTGAAAGGAATGTATCAATGAGCAATGTTTCGACCGGCACCGTGAAGTGGTTCAACGACGCCAAGGGCTTCGGCTTCATCACGCCGAGCGAGGGTGGTGAAGACCTCTTCGCGCACTTCAAGGAAATCCAGGGTTCGGGCTTCAAGACCCTCGCTGAAGGTCAGCGCGTCGAGTACAAGGCGGTCCGCGGCCCGAAGGGCATGCAGGCCACCCAGATCCGCGCGATCTAAGCCGGTATCCAGCTGTACAAAAAACCGCGGCCGAGGCCGCGGTTTTTTTTGTTTCACGAGAGGGGCAAGCCGCCGGGCATCGATGTCGGCGACCGGCAGTGGTCAGGCGCTTGTACCGATGCGCGGGCCGATCGCCCGCCGTGTTTCCCGCACGTCGCGGGCGGGCGCCGAATTGCCGCAGATGTTCCCGGCTGAACTGCGTCGATGCGATTGCCCCTGGCGCCATCGCAACCGATTTCGGCGATGGTGCGGTGCGCGACAACAAGGACGTGAATGCGTGCGTGGCGCAGGGCATCGCCCTGGGCCACTCACGGCATTGTCTCCAGCGCTCGCTGCCTCAGACTCCGTGCCCGGCCAGCGGGATCGAGTTTGCCTTTCCCACGCCTGCCGATGCTCGCCGTCCTCAGCCGTCGATCGCTCGTCCACGGCGGTGCCGAGGGGCTGCGGCAGCTCGACGCTGAATGCTGCGCGTCGATCGCGTCGGCGCCGCCGCATCATTCAGGGCGCCGCGGGGCCGATCAGCTGCGCTGCGACGGGCGCTACCGAATCGGCATCACAGGCTGCGGGTCGTCCAGCCGCTGGCATCCGGAATGCCGAGGGCCTCGGCTTCCAGGTCCGCCGGCGAGCGCATGCTGCGGAAGTTGCGCCGTTCGAGATCACACTCGAACGGCAGGCAGAAGCGCTGCGCGCCGCTGGCGGAGGTTTCGGGATCGAAAGAGTGGTCGATCGCCGGCTGAGGGGTTGCGACCGGGATATTCTGCGTCGACATGACACATTCCTACCGCCTGCCGCGCCCGGGCGCTCCTCACAAGCCGTCCAGCACCGCGCGGCTTTATCAAGTTCATTGAAGCACAATGGCCGTGCCGCGGCGCGCGGTTCTGCAAGAATCCGATGAACGGAACGTGGCCGCAGCAGCGGCTGCGCAGGGAGCAAGGGACATGCGAGGCTGGAATCTCCGCGGCTGGATCACCCGAGTGGTGCTGCTGTCGATCGCCTGCGGGCTGTTCGCCACGGCGACAGCCGCGGCGACCGATGCGGAGTCACCCAGCGTCGCACCGCCATGGGAGCTGAAGACGCCGGACGGCGACACCGTGAGATTCCCGCAGGACGCGCAGCGGCAGCCGACGGTCCTGCTGTTCTGGCCCTCGTGGTGTCCGTTCAGTCGCGCGCTGCAGCCGTATGTGCAGGACATCTGGAAGGACTACCGCGACGCCGGCGTGAAGGTCTGGACCATCAACATCAAGGAAACCGGCGATCCTTTGCAGGCGATGCGCGAGCGCGGTCTGAGCTTTCCTCTGCTGCTTCATGGCGATCCGCTGATGCGCCCATACCGGATCGAGCGCTCGCCGTGGCTGGTGGTGATCGACCGCGACAATCGCATCGTCTACACCCGGCCGGCGCATCCGCCCACACCGATCGACGTCGCCAAGGATGTGCGCAAGAAGCTCAATGAGCTTCTGGGGCCCAAGGCGGTGCCTTTGCCGACGACGTATCCGCCGCCCTATGACCTGCACTTGAAGAACGATGGCGCGCTGTCGAGCCGGCTGGTGCCGACGGCGATCGCCGAAAGCGATTGGCAGCCGTGGGTGGAGCGCTATCTGGCGGATATCCCGGCCGGCGAGAAGCGTGCCGACCTGCCGCCGCGCGGCAAGATCGACAGCGGCAAGCAGGCGATCGGCTTGGCGCGCGAGTTGTGGACGCAGGCCTATGGCGCCGAGACGGTGAAGCGCCTGGCGCCATATCGGGCCTACCTGGACAAGCAGCGCTGGGTGGTTCTCGCCAACGGCCAGAGCGCCGCGCTGGGCAGCGGACTGGTGCTGGTCGTTGAGGCACCCAGCGGGCAGGTGATCCGCATCGCCAATACTGGCGCCACACCCTGAGGCAGCGTGCGCCTGTCCTACGTGTGCTGTGGGCCGAAGCTGACAGCGGTCTCGGGGACGTCCCCGATGTCGACGGCAGCGGACGATTGCCAGAATGACGGCACAAACCCGCGAATTCAAAGTCCCATGCCCGATCCGACTTCGATCGTTCCGAGCCGCCCGGCCAGTCAGTGGCCGATCGGCATGCGCCTGCGCTTCCAGCCGAAGGCGGAACTGCATCCGCAGCACGAGGCGCTGCGCGGCAAGCCGGTATTGGTGTTGTCGGCGATGCGCCTGGTGGGGCCGGCCGACGGCCAGTACTCATGGCGCCAGCAGATCATTGCGCTGAGCACCGGCAAGATCGGCTGGGCGCGACCGGATCAGCTGGGGCTGCCGGTCGACGAAGTCGAGCCGGAAGCGTTCTAGGCTGCGGCGGTTTTACTCCTTGCCTCCGTCCGGCGGCTCGCGCCTGAGCTGATCGAGCTTGTGCTGCGCCGCGGCGGTCTCGGCGGCGTCGCGCTGCTTTTCGAGCTTGCTACGGCCGAAGCGCACGCGGTTCTCCGCCGCTTGAGCCTCGGCCTGCGCGCGTGCTTTCTGCTTGCGGATCTTGTTGAGGTTGATGACGGTGGCCATGGCGTCGCCGGAACTCGGATGCGTCGCAGTGTACGCGCTGCGGTCCTTACTTGGCGCAGCTGGCCAGCTCGGTGTAGCCGTCGGCGAAGTCGCTGAGGCCGACGCGGCGGAACAGCGGACCACGGTCCGATTTCACCGTCACCGTCACCCGCTTGCCCGAGGTCAGTTCGTTGATCGCCTCCGGCGGCAGCCGGCTCGATGCGTGGCGACGATCTGAGTTTTCCAGGGCGCCCAGCGACACTTCCTTGCCGGTGCCGAACTTAAGCTTCATTCCCGAACCGGGCACCAACTCATACGTCGTATGCACCGTGATGATATCGGGTGCGGTCAGGGCGATATCCATGACCTCGCGATGCGGGACGACTGCGAATGCGCAGCCGTTGCTGTTTCTCTCGATGGCAAAGCGGTTGTCGCCGGGCGCGGCGGCGGCGCTGGCGCAGACCATGGCGGCGAGTGCCGGGATGAGGCGGAATAGATGCATGGCAGACCTCCGTGTCGCCAAGACATACGGCAAGCGGCGTGCCATGCCGCCGACGGCGCGCGGTGCCTGCCGCCGTTTCTTGCATTCCGCGCGATTAGGCAGGCTGAGCCCCGCGCGGCTCGAAGCGCGGTCCGAAATCGTCGAGATTGGGTACGGCGAGGATGGGCTGCTGATCGAAGTCCGTCGCGTAGTCGCGCAGCTGCTGCAGCAGCTGCTGACGCGCTTCGAGCGGCAAATAAGGCACGTGGTGGGCGACGAACGGCTGCGCGACCGAAAAGCCTACATAGCCAAGCGTGCCGCGGAAGAAGTGCCGCATCATGCCGTCGACCAGATCACCGTGCAGGGCGTTGTCGTCGCCGAACATGTGCTCACGCCCGCCGAGGCTGAACGCCGCGAAGGCACGTTTGCCGGCCATGCCGCCGCGGCCATACACGCGCTTGCCGCCGTAGAAGGTGCCGGAGATGAAGACGCGGTCGATCCAGCCCTTGAGGATCGCCGGCGTACCGAACCAGTACAGCGGAAAGGTGAAGCCGACGATATCGGCAGCGACGATCTTGTCGATCTCCGCCAGGATGTCCGGCGCCAGTGTCCGCGTCTCATAACCGTGCCGCTGTTCCAGCGTATAGGTCAGATGCGCGGCGTCGTTGCGGCTGCCGAAGTCGGCCGGGCCGGACACCGGATTGAACTGCATGGCGTACAGATCCGAGACGCTGACCGCGTCGCCGCGTTGCTGGAACGCGGCGACGAGGGTGTCTTTCATCGCGGTGACGAAGGAATCAGCTTCCGAATGAGCGTGAACCAGATGAACCTTCATGACCGCAAGCTCCCGGGGCAGTTTTAGCGGCCGACGAACTTCGGCTTGCGCTTCTCGGTGAAGGCGGTGAGGCCTTCACGGGCATCGGCACCGGCGGCGACGCGAGCCAGTGCCTGGGCTTCCAGCTCCAGCTGCGTTTCCAGCGGCGTGTCCTGCACCGACAGCAGCAGGCGGCGGATCTCGCCGTAGGCCTGCGTCGGGCCGGCGGCGAGCTGGCGGGCGATCGCCAGTGCGCGCTCATTGAGCTCGGCGGCGGGCACGACTTCGTCGGCCAGGCCGGCGGCCAGCGCCTGCTGCGCATCGAGTGTCTGGTTCATCAGCAGGAAGCGGCGCGCGCCGGCGACGCCGAGACGGCGCGCCAGCGTCACCGAGGTGCCGGCATCGCAGCTGAAGCCGATACCCGTGTAGGCGGCGACGAAGCGGGTGTTGTCGGCGGCGACGATGATGTCGCTGCCGGCGACGAAGCCGGTCATGCCGCCGGCGCAGACGCCGTGGACGGCGGCGACGATCGGCGCGTCCATCCGCTGCAGGCGCGACACCGCACTGTGCAGGTTGGTGGTCAGGCGCTTGATCTCGGCCGGCAGGTCGTCGATGTTGCCGAAGAAGGTGGCGATGTCGCCGCCGAAGCTGAATGACTTGCCTTCGGCGGTCAGCAGAATGGCGCGAATGTCGTTGCGCGAGGACAGCTCGGCGGCGATCAGGCTGATTTCCGAGCACAAGCGGCGATCCATCGGGTTGCCGCGCGCGGGATCGGTGAAACGCAGATGGGCGAGACCGTCCTGGATGTCGAGCGAGATGGCAGAAGTGCTCATGTGAAGGCGTCCGTTGGGCGACGAGTGTCGGTGGGTGGGAAGGTCGCCGCGTGATCTCCGGAGGCGATGCCGGGTGGCCCGCAGCGTGCCGTGGAGGCTAGCAAAGCGGATAAACTATTTCAATTCTGAAATAATTAAAGAAACCTCATGCCAGCCGCGGCTGGTACCGGAGACCGTGATGGCCGTCGAGCGCCGACGCAGTGCCCGAAACGCCGATGCGGCGAGCGACCGCTCGGAGCTGACACGCAGCCTCTTCGATTTCTTTTATCCGGTGCACTACAAGCTCGGCATGATCTTCGAGCTGCTGATGCGCGATGGCCGGCTCACGCGCAAGCAGCTGACGGTGCTGTGGATGATCCAGGTCCTGCACGACGACGATGGCCGCCTGCCGCGCAAGCGGCTCGAAGCGGCGCTGCTGGAGTGGTTCGAGATGCTGGGCCCGGCGGTGTCCTCGGTGCTCAGGGAGCTGTCCAGTCCACCCCTGGAGTTCGTCGTCGTGGCCACCAGCGCCAGCTCGCGCCGGGAGCGCGTGGTCTCGCTGACGCCGGCCGGTGCAGCCTTCATCGCCCGGGTCGACGAACTCGGATTCCAGCGCTTCAGCCGGCTGGTGGAGACGATGCCGGACGAGCTGATGGAGCAGGGCGCTCGCTACCTGGCAGCGCTGTCGCAGCGCCTGGACGAGACCGGCGGGCGCGCTGACGGTGCCGGCGGCGACTGATCAGGACGGTGTGCCGGGCCTGAACAGGCCGCCCATCACGCCGGCGATGCGGAATGCGGGCAACTCCTGATCGTCGCCATCGGCGGCCAGATCGATTTGCAGCGGCTGGTAGAGCCGGTTTTCCGGCAGCAAGGTCACGACGCTGCCCTGGCGCTGATAGCGCTTGAGCGTGATGGTCTCGTAGCCGGTGCGGCGATCGAGCAGGCTGGCGGCGATGATCTGGCCGTTGCGCGCCTCGCTCTGGTGATGGATGCCGACCAGATCGCCACTGAGGATGCCGGCCTCGATCATCGAATCACCCTCGACGCGATGCAGGAAGTCGGCGCGCGGCTGGAACAGCGCCGGGTCGATGTTCACCCAGTCTTCCGCATTGGCTGGCGCGGTGAGTGGTGCGCCCGCGGCGATCTTGCCGAACAGCGGCAACTGATACAGATGCTTGGGTTCCTTCAGCAAGCGGATGCCGCGGGCATCGTGCGGTGACAGTTCGATCTCCCCCTTGCGCGCCAGCGCCAGCAGATGGTCGCGTGCGGCATTGCGGTTGAAGCCGAAGTGCTCGGCCACATCGCCTTGCGACGGCGGAAAGCCGCGATCGCGGACGCACTCCTGAATGAAACCGAGGATTTCGACTTGACGCTGCGTGAGCTGGGCCATGGCAGTTGCAATCCGATAAGTTTGCGATTACTGTCCACTTGAACAGTACTGAGCGAGTGAACAGTATATGAGCCGCACTACTTCCGCAAGACGCGCTTCTTCGCCGACCGCCTCGCGTCGTCGCACTGCTCCCCGTGGTCGGGCCATGGCCGTCGATACCCGCAATGCGCGCCAGTATCGCCGCGCGGCGGCGGACACCCAAGCCGTCGCGGAAGTCGCGCGCGACTGGCGCGACCGGCTGATCCCGATGGGCGTCATCGTGTCCTTGAGCGGTATTCTCGGTTATCACCACGCGACACTCGCGGAGATGGTCGGCCTGGCGCTCTGGCGCTGAGGCCGGCGCGCAGGGCGGTCGCGAAGAAGGGGCGTCGAGGCTTGACCTGAAGTGCACTTCAGGTTTTAGGCTCGCGTCCCTCGTGCTTCCCCTGCGGCGCCGCCCGGCGCATTTGAAGGCCTTTCGATGAGTTCCGATGTATCCGCTGCGGCCGCGCCCGTCGCCGCAGTTCCTCCGATGGTGATCAACGAGCGGCTGTTGCTGCTGACCTTGGCCACCATCATGTTCACGCACATCGTCGACTTCATGGTGATGATGCCGCTCGGCCCGCATTTCACCGCGGCGTTCGGCATCAGCGATGCGCAGTTCGCCTTGCTGGTATCGGCGTATACGCTGGCCTCGGGGGTCTCCGGCGTGCTGGCCAGCAGCTTCGTCGATCGCTTCGAGCGCAAGCGGCTGATGCTGAGCCTTTATCTGGCGTTCACCTTGTCGACGCTGGCCTGCGGCCTGGCGCCGTCCTATGAAGCGCTGATGGCGGCGCGCATCGCCGCAGGCCTGTTCGGCGGCGTGCTGGGCGCCCTGACGCAGACTGTGGTCGGCGACCTCATCCCGTTCGAGCGACGCGGCCGGGCGATGGGCGTGGTGATGTCGGCGTTCTCGCTGGCCACCGTCGCCGGCGTACCGGCCTCGCTGTGGGTGGCCGGGCGCTGGGGCTGGCATGGCAGCTTTATCGCCATCGCCGTGGTCAGCGCGCTGGTGTTGCTGCTAGGCCTGCGCACGCTGCCGCAGATCCGCGGCCATCTGCAGGCGCGGCGCGCGGCGCGCTCCTGGCAGCCGATCGTCGACGTACTGCGCGATGGCGGGCATTGGCGCGCCTTCGGCTTCAGCGCCGTCGCGCTGGCTGCCGGCTTCACGACGATTCCGTTCCTGACCATCTACATGACGGCCAACATGGGTCTGCGCGCCGAGCAGTTGCCGATGATCTACCTGATCTCCGGCGTCGCCACCTTCTTTTCGTCGCGGCTGATCGGGCGTCTCTCTGATCGCTGCGGCAAGGTGCTGATGTTCCGTGTGATGGGCGTACTGGCGATCGCGCCGATCCTGGCGATCTCGCAACTCGGCCAGGTGCCGATGGCGCTGATGCTGGCGCTGTGGGTCGCGTATTTCGTGCTGGTGTCCGGTCGGATGGTGCCGAGCATGGCGATCCTGACGGCGGCCGCCGAGCCGCGGCTGCGCGGCGCCTTCATGAGTCTCAATGCCTCCGTGCAGTCGGCGGCGATGGGGCTTGCGGCGCTCGTCGGCGGCCTGCTGATCCATCGCAATGCCGACGGCAGTGTCAGCGGCTTCGATGTCTGCGGCGCTCTGGGCGTGGCGCTGTCGCTGCTTTCGCTATGGGCGGTCGGTCGGCTGCGGCTTCACGGTCAGGGCCAGGGCTAGGGCGGGTGCTCCGCCAAGGGTGCGTATACGGGCAGCGCCGATTGCGCGGGGACAGCGGTTTCGCCGGCGATACCTGCTGCGCCGCGCCACTCGAAATAGCTTTCGAGCAGGAAGGGGTCGTCGAAATGACGACGGCCGACGCTGCTGATCGCGTGGTGGCCGAGCACGCGCAGGGCGCCGGCCTGCGGACGACCGCTGATCCACTGCCAGCCCGAGGTGCCGGCGTCGCTGCCCGGAATCATGCCGCGCACGTCGTAGAGGCTGCGGCTGCCGCCTTCGGGACGCGCCAGCGTGAACAAGTCCTCGTAGCGTTGCAGTACGTACTCGCGGGCGTCGCGGTCGGCCGGCGGGGTGGTGACCCGACGCAGCTGATGGCTGCCGGCCTCGATCTGCAGCGCCACCGGGCCGGCGGCGACGCGGCCTTGCGGCAGCAACGGCGGCTCGCTCAGAAGGCCGCTGTTCTGACGCAGCGCCAGATCCTGCACTGGGAACCAGCGGTGATCGCTGCCGGACGCGTGCAGGCTCTCGAAGATCAGCGGTTGCGCCTGCGTATCCAGGGTGACGCGCCAGATCAGGCCGTCGATGTCGGCCCGCGGCGTTGCAGCCCGCCGCTGCGCCGACGCGCGGAACCAGATGAAGTAATTGATCTGCGCCAGCCGCTGCGGGCCGAAGCGCGTGAAGGTGATGTAGTAGTGCAACTGCGGCGTCGCGGTATCGACGCCGACGCCGTCGGTGGTCCAGCGCGGCGTGCCGGGTTGCTCGTGCTCGGCAGTGCTTTCGATCAGCAGCAGCGGCGCATGGGCGGCAGCCAGGGCGCGCCACGCCGAATCGACGATGCCCGGAAAGCCGAGCTCGTCCGGCTGCGACATCGTGAAACCTTCCTGCGCCAGTTGCGCGTCCTCGACCTCGGCGGCGCGCCATAGCTGCAGCGCGCTGGTCGCCGGGGCCGGTGCCGATTGCGCGATCACCTGGCGCTGCTGGCTGCCGACATGCGCCTTGAGCAAAGGCAGCGACAGCGGATAGATCCCCGTGGCACGGCTGGTGAACGAATAGTCATCAGGCGGAACCGCCGCTTTCACCAGCCTGGCGCGCACCTTGGGATCGTCCAGCTCGATGCCGGCCAGGCCATGGCCGCAGGTCAGCAGGCGGTAGCGCAGTTCGGCGCGCTCCTGATCGGACAAGCCGAGGTTCTGGTACTCGAACTCGCGCGCTTCCTGGTCGAACTCGCGCATGCGCCGCGTCCAGCCGCCGAACTCGTCGATGGTGGCGGTCTCGTGGCGGAACGAGGACAGCATGCGGTCGGTGCGCAAGTACGGGAAGCCCGGCACGCGGTAGTAGCCGGAGTCGCGCACGCCGGCGGCGTCGACGCGCGCATCGATCTCGGCGTAGAGGGCCCGGCAATCCTTGTACGGCTTCATCCAGCCGGTGAAGAGATCTTCCTTGCGCGCCGTCGTGCAGGCTGACGACAGTGCAACGAAGCCGAGCACGAGCGCCGTGCTCTGCAGGTGACGGATGGGCATCGTTCCTCCGCGGGCGCCGCTCTCGAGGGCGGCTGGTTTGCGTCAATACAGTAACAGCCCGTACGACCTGGTGCGGCGCTTGGATGCAGTTCCTGCCGTTGCGAGTTTGAATCAGGTCTTTTGCATGGCGATCCACTGGTCGACGCGGCGCTCCAGCAGGTCCAGCGGCAAGGCGCCGCCCCCCAGCAGCAGATCGTGGAAGGCGCGGATGTCGAATTTCTCGCCGAGCTGGTCCTGCGCCTTGCGGCGCAGCGCCTGGATTTTCAGCATGCCGATCTTGTAGGCGGTGGCCTGGCCCGGCATCACCAGGTAGCGCTGCACTTCCGAGCGGACCGCGGTCAGCGGAATCGAGGTGTTGGCGTCGAAGTACTTCACCGCCTGGTCCTCGGTCCAGCCCTTGGCGTGCAGGCCGGTGTCGACCACCAGCCGCACGGCGCGCCACATTTCGGAGCTGAGGCGGCCGAAATCCGAATACGGGTCCTGATAAGTGTTCGGAATTTCCTTGGCCAGCCACTCTGCGTACAGGCCCCAGCCCTCCTGGTAGGCGGTGAAGCCGGCCTGAGTGCGGAAGGTCGGGATGCTCTTCAGCTCCTGCGCGATCGAAATCTGCAGGTGATGGCCGGGCAGCCCCTCGTGGTAGGCGATGACCTCCAGCTCCGGCTTGGGCATCGCGTTCATGTCGATCAGGTGCACGTAGTAAGTGCCCGGCCGCGAACCGTCCGGCGTGCCGGGGTAGTAATGCTGCGCGGCGCCCGGCTGCTCGCGGAAGGGCTCGACGCGCTTGATGACCAGGTCCGCCTTGGGCAGCAGGCCGAAGTAGTTCGGCAACTGCTGCTTGATGTTGGCGAGCACCGCGTTGGCGCGGTCCAGGTAAGCCTGCCGGCCCTGATCATCGTTGGCGAAGCGGAAGCGCTTGTCGTTGTCGATGAACCGGAAGAAGGCTTCCAGATCGCCCTTGAAACCGACCTTGTCCTTCAGCGCCTCCATCTCGCCGCGGATGCGCTTGACCTCCTCCAGGCCCAGCTGATGGATGTCCTCCGCGCCCAGGGTGGTGGTGGTCTGGTTGGCGAGGCGGAACGCGTAGAACGCGGCGCCGTTGGCCTGCGTGCTGCCGACGCCGCTGGCATTGCGCGGAGCCTTGGCGCGCTCGCTCTGCTCCCAGGCGATCAGGCGTTCGTAGGCCGGCTTGAGATCCTTGAGCAGGGCCTCGCGGGCCTGTGCCTTGAGCTCTTTGCCGCGCGCGGTGCTGATCGTGCCGGCCTTTTCGAGCGCCGCGACCTTGGCTTGCGCGTCCGCCCACAGCGCGGAGTCCTTGCCCTTGCCGAACGGCGCGCCGCCGATGACCTTGCGCGACTGCTCGATCACGCCGTCGAACGCGAAGCGCGGCGGGCGGATGCCGAGCTGCGCCGATTTGCGCGCGCGTTCCAGCAGCTGATCCATCGCCTTTGGCGTGGCGCGTAGCCGCGCGATGTAGGCCAGCATGTCGCTTTCCGTATCGACACGATGGAAATTGATCAGGAAGGTCGGCAGGAACGACTGCGCGCCGTTCATCTGCTCGAATGGATAGTTGTTCAGACGAAACGGCGCGGCGGCGCGCTCGTCGGCGTATTGATGCTTCCACAGATCGTAGGAAGTCTTGGCCTCGTCGCTGAGCAGCGCGTAGTCGAACTTGGCTTCGAGGTCCTCGACGCTGGCACGGCGCCAGGCCAGCTTGCGGTCTTCGGCGGCTTCGGACAGATCGTCGAGCTGGTCGTACAGCTCCTTGCGGCCGAGGAAGCTGAGCGTCACCGGGCTGAAGCGCAGCTCCTCCTCGTACTTCTCGGCGAACCAGGCGTTGAGGCGTTCGGTCTCGGCGGCGATGCGCGCGGCGTCAGGCGCGGCGGCAGCGGCGCCGGCTTCCGGCCCGGTCGGGACCGGTGCTGTGGCGCAGCCGGCGAGCAGGGTCAGAGCCAGGGTGCAGGTGGCGAGGACAGGGCGCATCGCGAACTCCGGTATGGCGTACGAGCGTGCTGTTCTACCACGGGAACCGTCACCGGCGGCATCGGTGCCGCTCGCCAGCCGCGCTGCCACCCGACCGCAGGCCGGCGCCATCGGCATGAAGCCTTGCGAAAATCCCCGCAGGCCGGGCGTCCGGCCGCACAGCTGGCGTTCAGCGGATCGTCGTTTGCGCTGAATTAGACTTCGCGGTCGATACTCAGGAGTCAGGGATTTGCGAACGCTCGTTTCGATGCTGTTGGCCGCCGGCCTGTGCAGCGCTTGCGCCAGCTATGTGACGCCCGGCGGCGCGGCGCGGCTGGCCGACCTGAATCCGCCCGGCGCTGCCGCCGAGGTGTCACGGCAGCCGTCGCCGAGCTTCCCCGTACGGCTCGGCCTGA
>CBINNP010000043.1:0-18110 GCA_966252075.1 uncultured Solimonas sp. | reverse complement strand
CAGGGGTGTCCTTTCTTTTGGTTTCTTTTCTTTGGACAAGCAAAGAAAAGAAACTCGCCTCACAAGGCGAAAGGCAAGCGACGCAAAACAACCAACCCAAGGCGCGTTGTAACCCACCAACACCAGATCAGATCGAGTAATACCCGCGAGACCACTCAACAAACCGCGCAACACCGACCTCGATCGGCGTCGACGGCGCAAACCCCACCGCCGACTGCAGCGCATCGATATCCGCGCAAGTCCGCTGCACGTCACCCGGCTGCATCGGCAGCAGCTGCTTCACCGCCTTGCGGCCGAGCGCGTCCTCGATCACCTCGATCAGGCGCAGCAACCGCACCGGCTGGTTGTTGCCGATGTTGTAGAGCCGGTACGGCGCCGACGAACTGCCCGGCTCCGGCGCCGCGCCGGACCAGTCGGGATTGGCGGTCGCCACCCGGTCGGAACTGCGCAGCACGCCCTCGACGATGTCGTCGATGTAGGTGAAGTCGCGCTCCATGTCGCCGTTGTTGAAGACCTCGATCGGCTTGCCGTCGAGAATCGCCCGCGTGAACAGGAACAGCGCCATGTCCGGCCGGCCCCAGGGGCCGTAGACCGTGAAGAAGCGCAGACCGGTGGTCGGCAGGCCGTAGAGATGGCTGTAGGTATGCGCCATCAGCTCGTTGGCCTTCTTGCTGGCGGCGTAGAGGCTGACCGGATGATCGACGTTGTGGTGGACCGAGAACGGCATCGTGCTGTTGAGGCCGTAGACCGAACTCGACGAGGCGTACGTCAGATGCTCGACGCGCTGATGCCGGCAGCCTTCCAGGACGTTGATGAAGCCGACGAGATTGCTGTCGACATAGGCATGCGGGTTTTTCAGCGAGTAGCGCACGCCGGCCTGCGCGCCGAGGTGGATCACCCGGTCGAAGCGTTCTTCGGCGAACAGCTTTGCCATGCCCTCGCGGTCGGCCAGGTCCAGCTTGGCGAAGCGGAAGCGCGGCTGCTTCTCCAGCTCGGCCAGACGCGCGAGCTTGAGACTGACATCGTAGTAATCATTGAGGTTGTCGATGCCGACCACTTCGTCGCCGCGCTCGGCCAGACGCAGCGCGGTGAAATAGCCGATGAAGCCGGCGGCGCCGGTGACGAGCAGTTTCATGCGTCGAGCAACTCACGGTAGACGGCGAGATTGCCCTCGACCATCGCATCGACCGAGAACGCAGTGGCGATCAGCTGCCGGGCGTCCGCGCCCATCTGCGCGCGTCGCGCCGGATCCTGCGCCAGCGCGATGATGGCATCGGCCAGCGGCCCGACCTCGTGCGGCGGCACCAGCACGCCGTTGACGCCGTCGTGCACGGCTTCCGGAATGCCGCCGGCGCGCGAGGCGACGATCGGCACGCCGGCGCTGGACGCCTGCAGCAGCGAGACCCCGAGCCCCTCGGCAAACGCCGGGTGGACCAGCAGATCGAGGCCCGGCAACAGCGAAGGCAGATCCTCGCGATAGCCGGCGAGGTGAACGACGCCGTCGAGGCCGCGTTGATGGATCGACGCCTGCAACTCGTCATGCAGGCCGCCTTTGCCGAAGAACAGCATGCGCAGCTGCGGAATCGCCGCCTGCAGCCGCGGCATCGCGTCGAGCAGCACGGCGTGGCCCTTGCGGCGGATCAGCTGCGCGACCACGGCGATGACGAAGCTGTCGGCCGGCAGGCCGAACTCGCCGCGCAGGGCGTCGCGGCTCAGCGGCACTGCCTGTTCGGCATTGAAGGCGCTGCGCACGACGCGAATCTTGTTACGCGGCACGCCGGATTCAGCCAGTACCTCGCCGATGCAGGCCGAGATCGCCACGACGCGGTCGTAGAGCCGGTACTTGAAGCGCGTGACGAAGCGCGATTCCGCGTGATCGTTGCGTCGCGAGTAGACGATCGGCGTGCCGTGCAGCCGGCCGGCGATCGCGCCAAGGATCTCCGGGCCGCGCCGGCTATGCAGATGCAGGATGTCGGGCTTCTCGCGGCGCAGCAGGCGCAGCAACTGCGGAATCAGCCTCAGATCCAGATCGCCGCGCATCGGCAGCGTCTGCAGCCGTACCGGCAGTTCGGCGATGCGGCGCGCCGTCAGCGAATCGCGCGGGCAGACCACCAGATTGTCGATGCCGCGTCGCGCCAGTCCGTCGACGAGAAACGCGACCTGGCGGGCGCCGCCATAGAAGTTCTCGCCGGCTTCGACGTGCAGGACCTTGAGCATGGCGGGCGTGGCGGCGATAGGGTGAGGGCAGGCGGCTCATTATACTGGGCGCCCCCTTTTGGACGGCCGGGTAGCGGTCTGGATCTGTCGATGACGCCGATCGAAACGCTGGAACTGCGCGACTGGCAGCAGCCGGTGCCGCCGCCGATGGCGGCGCATGCGACCGAGGCGCTGGAATCCGGCGCGGTGCTGCGCCTGCCGCTGCGCTTCGAGCTGCTGGCGCAGGAGCAGGCCCTGCTGCAGGACGGCGTGCTCAGCGGCGCGCGCAAGAACGTCAGCTACGACCCGGCGCGGCAGCGCCTCAAGGGTGCCGCCGGCGATGCGCAGACCGAAGCCCTGTTGGCGGCCATGCTGGCGCGCTACAGCCAGCTCACGCAGGGGCTCGCCGCCGCGCTGCTGCCGGCCTATCGCGGCCAGTTGATCGACGGCCGCGCCAGCTATCGCCCGGCGGAAATCGCCGGGCGGGTGCCGAAGTCCTGGCGCCACGACGATACGCGTCTGCACGTCGATGCGTTTCCTGCAACGCCGATCCATGGCAAGCGCCTGCTGCGGTTCTTCAACAACATCAATCCGCATGGCCAGCCGCGTCGCTGGAACCTCGGCGAGCCGTTCGCCGATGTCGCCGCGCGCTTCTGGCCGCGCGCGCCGGCACCAAGCGCGCTCAAGTCGCGCTTGCTGGCGCTGAGCCATGTCACCAAGTCGCGGCGCAGCGACTACGACCACTACATGCTGCACATGCACGATGGCATGAAGGCGGATCTGGATTACCAGCGGCAGGTCCAGAAGACGCCGGTGGAATTCCAGCCGGGCGAAACCTGGATCGTCTACTCCGATCAGGTCTCGCATGCGGTGCTCAGCGGCCGCTTCATGCTGGAACAGACTTTTTACGTGCCGGTGGCCGCCTTGCAGTTTCCGCAGCGCTCGCCGCTGGGCGTGCTTGAAGGCCTGGCGGGACGAGCGCTCGTGTGAAGTCCGCGGAGCTGCGCGCGACGCAGCTCCGCGGCCCTTGCCGGCGGGCTTGCTCAGCGCCCGCCGCTACCGCTGCCGCTGTCATCGGCACCGGTGCCATCTCCGGTTTGCTGGCTGCCGCCGCTGTCGGGGCCCAGCGTACCCTGCTTGCGCGCCTCGTCCTTGCTGATGATCTTGGTCCTGGACTTGTCCGGGCCGGACTTGGCGCCCATCTGCACCTTGTCACCGTGCTGGACACCCAGCGTGCCCTGCTTGCGTGCCTCGTCCTCGCTGATGATCTTGGTTCGCGATTTGTCCGGGCCGGACTTGAGCCCGTCGGAATGGCTGCGCTGCGGCTCGCCCGCGCTGCCCTGTTGCTGCTGCGCCTGCTGCTTGTCGACGATGGTGGACTGTGTCTTGTCGGGGCCCGACTGGTCGGTCTGCGCCAGCGCCGTGGTGGCGGCGAACGGGGTGACGGTCAGCAGGAGTGTCGCAATGGTTTTCGCGTGCTTCATGGCTGCTCCTCACGATGGTATCGATGATGGATCAAGCCTCCCTTGAAGCTGGCGACGCGGCCTTGCGTCCTGGTGCGCCTTTGCACCATGGCCAGTACTGTCACCTTAAAACCGGCGCCGCGAACCGGCCCTGAATCAGCGCGCGCCGAGCCTGTAGTCCTGTTCTGATCCGGCTCGCGCGCCCGCGCTCAATCGTCCTGCTGTTCGGCTGCGCGCCGGCCGCGCTCGCGCGCGTCGGCTTCCCGCCGTGCCTCGTCGATCTGATCCAGAACCGCATCGATGTCGGCCGCGGCGCCGTCGTCGACGAAGCTGCCGCTCAGCACGCTGTCCGGGCGCAGTTCGCTGCTCTGGTAAAGCGCCCAGATCTCCTTGGCGTACTGGGTCTGCAGCAACTCCGGCGCGGCGCGCGCGAAGCTGTCGCGCATGTTGTTGATGTCCCGTTCGAGCATGCGGAATGCATGGTTGTTGCTCGATGCATCGACGGCCTGCGGCAGATCGATCACCACGGGGCCGTTGGCGTCGACCAGCACGTTGTATTCGGAGAGGTCGCCGTGGATCAGGCCGGCGCACAGCATCAGCACGATCTGGCGGATCATGAAGGCATGCCAGTCGAGGGCCTGCTGGTGTTCAAGCGCGACTTCGTTGAGTCGCGGTGCCGGATGGCCATCGACGTCGCAGAGCAGTTCCATCAGCAGCACGCCGGAATAGACGCCGTGCGGCTGCGGCACACGCACACCGGCGGCGGCGAGGCGGTAGAGCGCGTCGACTTCCGCGTTCTTCCACTCCTCCTCCTGCACGCGGCGGCCGCGGCGGCTGTGCTTGCCCAGCGCCCGCGCGTCGCGGCTGCCGCGGGCCTTGCGGCCTTCCTGATACGCGGCGAGCTTGTGGAAGCCGCGATGCTCGGCGTCCTTGTAGACCTTCGCGCAGCGAAGCTGCCCGCCGCAGTCGACCAGGTAGACCGAGGCCTCCTTGCCGCTCTTGAGCGGGCGCACGACGGCGTCGATGAAGCCTTCTTCCAGCAGGGGCAGCAGGCCCTTGGGCGTCTTCATGGCAGGCCCGGCTTCAATGCCGGCTCACTTGGCCGGTGGGGTCGTGGTGTCGTCGCCGGGTTCGGAGGACTCGTCGGTCCTCGCAGGCTGGCGGCCCGCCAGCTTCTTGAGCCGCTTTTCTTCCTGCTCCTTGGCTTTTTTGAGTTCGCGCTGGCGTTTTTCGAAACCGTAATTGGGCTTGGCCATGATCTGTCAATGGGTGAAGGGGCGGGCAGGGTAGATGGAATCGCCGTGACTTGCAGCATGATGCGGTCCGTGGCGATGGCCGGAAACCCCTCCGCCGCATGCAGAATTTGCCGCCTGACCGCACAATCCGCGTCCCGCGCCAGCCTCGGAGCGGTCCCCCTGACCATGAGGTGCGCGCGTGGAAGAAGCCCAGCCGTTCAGCAAGCTGCCGTTGTCCGAACCCCTGCTGCAGGCCCTGGCCTCGCTGCAATACCAGCAGATGACGCCGATTCAGGCATTGAGCCTGCCGGCCATGCTCGAAGGTCGCGACGTCATCGGCCAGGCGCGCACCGGCAGCGGCAAAACCGCCGCCTACGGCCTGGCACTGCTGCAGCGCATCGACCCGATGCAGCCGAAGACGCAGGCTCTGGTGCTGTGCCCGACGCGCGAGCTGGCCGACCAGATCGCCAAGGAGCTGCGACGGCTGGCGCGTTGCACGCCCAATATCAAGCTGACGGTACTCGGTGGCGGCATCGCCAAGCGGCCGCAGCTGGCCTCGCTGGAGCACGATCCGCATATCGTCGTCGGCATGGCCGGTCGCGTGCTCGATCATCTCAATGACGGCGCGCTCAAGCTCGATGCCTTGCGCGTACTGGTGCTCGACGAGGCCGACCGCATGCTCGATGCCGACTTCGAGGCCGACAGCCGCCAGATCGTCAGCCAGACGCCGCGTTCGCGGCAGACGCTGTTGTTCTCGGCGACGTTTCCGGACGCCGTGCGTGGCCTGAGCCGGCAGCTGCAGCGGCAACCGCTGGAGATCTCCGCCGATCCCGGCGCCGCCGCGCCGCAGATCGCCCAGACCTTCTTCGAAGTCGAGGCCGAGCAGCGCATCGATGCGCTCGCGCACCTGCTCAGCGTGCACCGGCCATCGTCGGCGCTGGTGTTCTGCTACACGCGCAAGGATGCGCAGGCGGTCGAGGCGCAGCTGGCGGCACGCGGCTTCTCGGTGCTGGGATTGCACGGCGATATCGAACAGCGTGCCCGCGACGAGGTGCTCGTGCGTTTCGGCAACGGCAGCTGTCGCGTGCTGGTCGCCACCGATGTCGCCGCGCGCGGGCTCGACATCAAGGATCTGGCAGCAGTGTTCAGCTACGAGCTGCCGCTGGACGCCGACGCCCATGTGCATCGCGTCGGCCGCACCGGCCGGGCCGGCCGCAGCGGTGTCGCCTTCCATCTGTTCTCGTCGCGCGAGCGCAGCCGGCTGGCGGCCATCGCCGAGCGGCTCGGTGCCGAGCCGGCCATCGAAACCTTGCCGGCGACCCTGTCGCCGGACCGGCCGCTCGCCGCCGATGTGGTGACCTTGTGCGTCGATGCCGGCCGTGTCGACAAACTGCGGCCCGGCGATCTGCTCGGCGCGCTGACGGCCGGTGCCGGTCTGGCCAAGGAGGTGGTCGGCAAGATCAACACCTTCGACACGCGGACCTACGTGGCGATCGACAAGAAGTTCGCCAAGCGCGCGCTGCAGGGCCTGCGCGATGGCCGCATCAAGAACAGGAACTTTCGCGTGCGGCCGATCGAGTAAGGCCGCCCGCGGCCGCTCAGCGCGGCCGCAGCAGGTCCGCCGCGGCCGCGGCCACCCGCGCCGGCGTGATGCCGCGCAGGCAGTCGAAGCGGCCGTCGCAGCTCGGGTGGCGGCGGCAGGGCGCGCAGGGCAGGGCATCGTAGAGGACGCGCAGCCGCGCCTCGTCGTCGCTGCCGAGCCGCGTGTACGGGCAGGTGGAGCCGAACAATGCCAGCGTCGGCGTGCCGACGGCGATGCCGATGTGGGTGAGGCCGGTGTCGACGCCGATCACCAGTGCCGCCTGCGCCAGCCAGGCCGGCAGTTCGCCGAGCCGGGTCTCGCCGGCCAGATTGAGCAGCGGGGCCTGGGTGGCCGCGGCGATCCGCGCCGCCGCCTCGCGATCGCCGGGACCGCCGAAAATCACGCAGGGTCCGCGCCCCATCGCCGCAAGCTGCTCGATCAGCTGCGGCCAGTACGGTTCGATCCAGTGCTTCTGCGGTCGCGTCGTGAACGGGCACAACGCGATGAATCCCGCCGTCAGCTGCCGTTGCTGGCGGCTGGCGGCGACGCGCGCCTGCAGGCCCGCGTCCACCGGCAACCGCGGCGGCGCGGCGATGTCACCGGTCAGCTGCTCGGCGAAATGGCGGTACTCGGAACTGATGTCGCGAATGTCGCCGCCCTTGGGCAGCAGGCGGTGCATCAGCCGCGCACCCGGCTCCTTCGAGGCGAAGCCGACGCGGTAGCCGCCGGCCAGCCAGGCCAGCAGCCGTGACTTGAACAGGCCCTGGATCTCGCAGACCAGGTCGAAGCGGCGGGCGCGCAGCTCGCGCCGCAGCTTCCACAGCTGCGGCGGCGAGCGCAGTACGTCGGCGCCGATGCTGATGCGCTCGTCCAGACGCGGATCGCCATCGAGGATGCCGGCGAAGCCGGACTGCGCCAGCCAGGCGATGTGTGCGCGCGGCCAGCGCCGCCGCAGGGCGTCGAGCAGGCTGCTGGCGAAGACGATGTCGCCGAGCGCCGAGGTGCGCACGATCAGGATGCGCGGCGCGTCTGGCGTGGCGGCGGTGAAGCCGATGGCGGAGGGGCTGGACGACATGGCGCGCATGCTGCGGTGTGCGCGGCAGGGGCGCAAGACGTTTGCGCGGCATGCGATTGCCTATAATCGCCGCCTCAGGAAATGGCGCGGCCTTGTCGCGCAGCACTCTCACCCAAGCGCTCCGGTTACGACGCCGGAGCAGGATAGGCGGACTCAAGATGACTTCATTTGCCGACCGTGACGGCTATATCTGGTATGACGGCGAAATGCGTCCCTGGCGCGACTGCCAGACGCATGTGCTGACCTACACGCTGCATTACGGCGTCGGCTGCTTCGAAGGCGTGCGCGCGTACAAGACGCCCAAGGGCACCGCCATCTTTCGCCTTGAAGAGCACACCAAGCGCCTGTTCAATTCGGCCAAGATCCTTGGCATGAAGATGCCGTGGAGCCAGGACCAGCTCAATCTCGCGCAGAAGGAAGTTCTGCGCGCCAACAAGCTGTCGGAAGCGTACCTGCGGCCGATGGTGTTCTACGGTTCGGAAGGCATGGGTCTGCGCGCCACCGGACTGCAGACGCACGTGATCGTCGCCGCCTGGACCTGGGGTGCGTATCTGGGCGCCGACAACATGGAGCGCGGCATCCGCATCAAGACCAGTTCGTTCCAGCGCCAGTACGTCAATGCCTCGCTGTGCCGGGCCAAGGCCAACGCCAACTACCTGAACTCCAGCATGGCGCTCGCCGAAGTGCTTCGCGACGGCTACGACGAGGCGCTGATGCTCGACTCCGACGGCTTCGTCGCCGAGGGCAGCGCCGAGAACATCTTCGTCATCACCGACGGCGTGATCAGTACGCCGGACGTCACCAGCGCGCTCGACGGCATCACCCGCCGCACCGTGATGCAGCTGGCGCAGGACCACGGTTACAAGGTCGTCGAGCGCCGCATCACCCGCGACGAGCTGTACATCTGCGACGAGGCCTTCTTCACCGGCACCGCCGCCGAAGTCACGCCGATCCGCGAGGTCGACAATCGCCCGGTCGGCGAAGGCCGCCGCGGTCCGATCACCGCCAAGCTGCAGGCCGCCTATCTGGAGCTGGTCACCGGCCAGGGTGAGCGCTATCCCGAGTGGCTGGCCCATATCTGAGGGCATCGCGCCGATGACGCTGCAGGTTCCGGACTTTGCGCAGGGCCGCGTGCTGGTCGCCGGCGATGTGATGCTGGATCGCTACTGGATCGGTCCGACCTCGCGAATCTCTCCGGAAGCGCCGGTACCCGTGGTGCGCATCCGCAGCGACGAGACGCGTCCCGGCGGCGCTGCCAACGTCGCGCTCAATGTCGCCAGTCTCGGTGCGCGCACCAGCCTGCTGGGTGTGGTCGGTGATGACGAAGCGGCGCGGCAGCTGCGTGCCGCGGCGCAGGCGCGCGGTGTCGAGCCGAATTTCGTGCAGACCCACACGGCTCCAACCATCGCCAAGCTGCGCGTGCTGTCGCGCAACCAGCAGCTGATCCGCCTCGATTTCGAGGAGTCGCTGGACGAGACCGGCAGCTTCGATCGCGCCGCGCTGCAGGCGCGTTTTGCGGCGCTGCTGGCCGACTGCGACGTGGTGATCCTGTCCGATTACGGCAAGGGTACGCTGGGCGATGCGCCGGCGCTGATCGCCGCCGCCCGCGAGGCCGGGCGGCCAGTGCTGGTCGATCCCAAAGGCACGAACTGGCAGCGCTACCGCGGTGCAACGCTGCTGACGCCCAATACCGCTGAGTTCGAAGCCGTGGTCGGCCCCTGCCGCGACCAGGCCGAGCTGGTCGCCAAGGCCGAGGCGCTGCGCGCGGAGCTGGCGCTGGACGCGCTGCTGGTGACGCGCAGCGAGCATGGCATGAGCCTGATAGAGCCGGGCCGCCCGGCCTTGCACCTGCCGGCCACCGCGCGTGAGGTGTTCGACGTCACCGGCGCCGGCGATACGGTGGTGGCCACGCTGGCGGCAGCGCTGGCGGCCGGCCAGTCGCTGGCCAGCGCGGCTCGGCTGGCCAACGCCGCGGCCGGCATCGTCGTCACCAAGCTGGGTACCGCGACGGTCAGCGTTGCCGAACTGCAACAGGCCCTCGGCGCCGCGGTGCCCGGCGGGGTTGTCGACGAAGCGGCGCTGTTGCGCGCGGTTGCCGCGGCGCGAAGCGCCGGTCGTCGCATCGTCATGACCAATGGCGTTTTCGACGTGCTGCATGTGGGCCACGCCCGTTATCTGCAGGCAGCGCGGCAGCTCGGCGACCTGCTGATCGTTGCCGTCAACGACGATGACTCGGTACGACGCCTCAAGGGCCCGACGCGGCCGCTGAACGCCGTCACCGACCGCATGGACCTGCTCGCGGCGCTGCGCTGCGTGGATTACGTCGTGCCATTCGGCGAGGACACCCCGGCGCGACTGATCGGCCGCGTGCTGCCGCAGCTGCTGGTCAAGGGGGGCGACTATCGGCCCGAGCAGATCGCCGGTTTCGACGCCGTGACGACCAACGGCGGCGAGGTTCGGGTGCTGCCGTTCCACGACGGCTACTCGACCACGCGGCTGATCGACAAGGCGCGGCGCTAGAAGCGCAGCGAATATTGATGCGCGGGCGTTATGGGGCGATGGGCGCGCTGCCAGACCGGTGCGTCTGAAGCGCCCCGGCCGCCGGCTGCCGGCGATCGTTACGACAGCCGCTTGCGCGTTCCGCCGCCGCTGCGGCGCATCGGCACATGCCGGTCCGATGAGCGCGGTGGCGGCTGCCGGCTGAATAGCGACTCGAAGAAGTGGGCGCCTTCCTCCATCTGGCTCATGTCCATGTGTGCCAGCGCCTCCTGAAAGTATTCGAAGCCGCGACGCTTCATGTCGCGCACGAACGACATGCCGGCGGGCGTCAGCGTGATGATCTTCTCGCGGCCGGACTCCGGACTTTCGGTCTGGATGATGAAGCTGCGCGGCGGCTTGGCCAGATCGCGCAATAGCTTCGAGACATTCGAATTGGTGGTTTCGAACCAGTCGCCAAGGCGACGTTCGATGTCCTTGCGACGGATATGCCCGCCTTCGCCGATCTCCGAGGCCACCAGCCACAGCACCGCCGCCTGCGTACGCGAGACGATGCCCGCGCACATCGCGGCTTCCAGGCTCATGCCGAGCCGGTAATGGACTTGGTAGAAGAAGTCCAGGAACTCGCCGTAGAACGCCGCTCGGCCTGCTTCGATCTTCTTGGGAATCCGCTTGGCGACCATTGTTGTCGTGATCTTTCCGGGCAGGCGCGCTGATGGCGGCATGCCGTATGTCTTTGAGATGAGGGAGCCCGAGGCAAAGGGCTAAGTGGCCGATTCTATACAGAGCTTGCCCCGCTGTGCGGAGCGCGCCGTATGCAGGCGGCCGCTGCTTGCGGGCGCAGGCGCGTTCCCGGCAGCAGCGCCGTGAGTGCGGCCGGCATAAAACGAATCGTTGACACGATGTCGTTCATGGGATAGTTTCCACACGACACTATTGAATGTTCAGTGGTTCCATAACAAACAAGGCTTCCGCTCCGGCGCAGTTTCCCTAGGCAGGGATTCGCTCGGTGACGGACCTGAAGAGTCGCAACGGTCTGTCTTGGATGTCCGGCTCAGATCCGGCACACGACGCCTTGCTCATTAAATCGATTCTGCGGTGCTGGTATGAAGGAGGAGAGCGATGCCCAAGGAAGGCAAATCTTCTGTGTCGTGCGTCTGTGCGCGCGTCACGGTTAGGGTGCGGCCGAACAGAAGCGCGAAGGCGCTCGCTTTGGACCGCGCCTAGGCGCCGGATTCTCCGGAGGCGGCGCCACCGCGAAACTCGCGTCGTCGAGCCTCGCGTGAGCCTGCGGCGACCCTGAGTGGCTTGCCGCAGCCGCAATCCGGAAATCCAAAAATTTTACAGCTATTCGGTTTTCTTCCGATCTGCCTTGATTGGGAGCGGGGGACGCTTTGCTCCGAATTCGGAAGCGATGTCGATTCTGCGCCGGTAGTTGTTCGCGGTAGGTAGTAGCGACGGGAAGGACGAAAAAGAGCCGACAAGGCCGCAAGTGGCAAAGCGTTGGTAACGGAGGCTGTTGGCGTCAGGAGCGGTTCGGCTTGGAGCGGATCGCGTCGGTGTTTTCACGGAGTGAGGAGCATGAAAAAAACATTGGGGTTTGTTGCACTGGTTGGTGGCACCAGTTTGTTGGCGGTATCCGGTATTCCGGCGCATGCGCAGGAGCAGGCCGCGCCTGATGCGGCAGCGCCTGCCGATTTCGCCGCCGAACCGCTCCCGGCAAGCGATGCAGTTGCGCCGGCCGAGGCGCCGGCAGCCGCAGAAGCTGCGACTGCAGAAACCGCTGCGCCGGAAGAGCGTCGTGCCGGTAGCCGCATGGTCGAGGAGGTCATCGTCACCGCACAGAAGCGTGAAGAAAAGCTGATGTCGGTGCCGCTCTCGGTGCAGGCGTTCAGCCCCGAAGCCCTGGACGCACGCGGCGTGTCGGGTACCGCCGACCTGATGAAGATCACGCCCGCGCTGGACTACGGCACGCAGGCCGGTGACTTCACCAGTGTCTACATGCGCGGCATCGGTTCGGAAGCCTGGCTGACTTCTGACCCCAGCGTTGCGACCTACATCGACGGTGTCTACTTTCCGTTCTCCCCCTCGGTTGCCCAGGATCTGGGCGGCATCGAGCGCGTCGAGGTGCTGAAGGGCCCGCAGGGCACCTTGTTCGGCCGCAATGCCAACGGCGGCGCGATCAACGTCATCGTCAAGGAGCCGGACTTCGCCAAGCGGACGCTGAACGTCTCGACGTACTACGGCAGCTTCGATACCAGCAAGACCACGCTGTTCGCCAACATTCCGCTGACGGACACGCTGGCGGCCAATGTGTCCGCTTATTTCAATTACGACACCACGTATTGGACGGACGACTCGACGATCGCTGGCGGCAACATCCCAGCAAACAAGATCGCCAGCGCGCGTATCAAACTGCGCTGGCTGCCGTCCGAGAACTCGGATATCCGCCTGACGGTTCAGGGCGCCAAGCGTGACGGTACGTCGACGCTCGCCGCGAACCTGCGTCCGACCGAACTGCTCGGTGGCGCCGCACTGGGTGCGACGTCGGTGCTGACCGGCCGCACGGCCGCGCAGGTGGCCGAGGACTCGCGCAACTATCGTGTCCAGACCGACATGCCGATCTACGGCCATCTGCAGAGCTTCGTGACCTCGCTGACCGGTATCTACAACGCCGAGTACTTCGACACCAAGCTGATCACGAGCTACCAGGATCACAGCAACCCGTACAACTACGACTACGACGGTACCGAGTTCACGGGCGCTTCGTTCAATGTGCAAAAGCACTACGCGAAGATCCAGGAAGCTGAAATCCAGTTCCTGTCGAACGAAGGCACGCCGGGTGCGGACTGGCTGACGCTGACCGCTGGTGCGTTCTATTTCAACAATGAGCAGGGCTTCGATCCGGTCGAACTCACCGTCGGTGGTCTGGATCCGGCGAAGCTTGCTGGCGCCCTCGGCGGCAACTTGGAAAATCTCGGCCTTGTGCAGTTGCTGACTGGCGGTGGCGATGGTCTGGGCCAGACTGGCATCTCGGATGCGCTGCAGACACTGCTTCAGGGCGTTTCCAACGGCGCGTTTCCGACTTACGCGCTTTCGAACGTCGGTCTGGTCAATACCGAGTCCTGGTCGGTGTTCCTGCAGGCAACGGCGAAGCTGACCGACACCTTGTCCTTGACCTTGGGCGGCCGTTACCAAAACGAGCGCCGCGGCGTGCTGGAATCGAATACAAGCGTTCGCATCGGACCGCTGGATGCCGGTATCGCGCCGAAGGTTTTCGACTGGAACTTTGCGCGTGACAGCACCAACAACAATGCCGCTTATCCGCTGCACGACACGACCAAGGGCTTCAAGCCGAAGGTCGCACTGGACTGGAAGCCGTTTGACGACGACACGCTGGTCTACGCTTCGTATCAGGAGGCGGTGAAGGCGCACTCGTACAACGCGTTCGCGTTCTATCTGCGTCCGGCCTACGTTCCGGAAGAGGAGATGAAGGCGTACGAAGTCGGCCTCAAGACGACGCTGTTCGAGGGTACGACTCGCTTCACCGCCGCGGTGTGGCGCTATGACCTGACCAACCTGCAGACGCAGGCAATCTCGCTGATCAACGGTGGCGCGTTGTCGATTTCAACCGCTGGCAATGCGCGCTCGCAGGGCGTCGAGTTTGACATCACCTCGGAGCTGTTTCCCAGCTACTTCAGTGGCCTGGTGCTGACGCTGAACGGCGCCTACCTGGACGCCACGTACACCAAGTACGAAGACGCCCAGGGTCACCAGGAGGGCACCGGCATCTTCCAGGCAGGCTTGCAGGACTACACGGGTAATCGCATTACGCGTTCACCGAAGTACACGGGCTCGGTTGCACTGTCGAAGACCTGGCTGGTGCCGGGCGGTCCGCTCGAAGCCACCGTCAACACCTACTACAACGACGGGTTCAACTACGAAGCTTCGGAGAATCCGCTGTTCTACCAGCCGAGCTACCAAACCTGGGGCGCTCATCTCAGCTACATGTGGGAAGAGCACAACCTGCGCGTGACGCTGCTGGGCCAGAACCTGACCGACGAGTTCTATACCGGTGGTGCGCTGCTGCTCGACTTCGGCATGCTGGCTACGCTGGCGCCGCCGCGTACGTTTGGCGTGCGTCTGGATTGGACCTTCTGAGGAGATGGCAATGCATTCCGAAAAGGTTCAGCGCGATAGCGCAAATCAGACCAGCGCCAAGTCGGGGAATCCGCTCATGATCAGTTTCAGGAAGTTGTGTGTAGTGGCGGTTGCCGCGTCCGGCATGGTGCCGGCCATGGCGATGGCTCAGGAGCCGGTTGCAGATGAACCGGTGACGTCGGTTGTCGAACCCATCGCTGCAGAGACCGCTGTGCCGGAAGCCGCACCGGTCGAAGCTGCGGCGGTGCCCGCAGAAGCCGAAGGGGCCACGCCTCCGGTGCCGGAGAACGTGGACGTGCTGTCGCCCCTGCGCGACGGTGGTTATGTGTCGGTGCTTGGCACCTACCAGATCACCAAGCGCAACGATCCGGTGCTGGACAATCCGCTGGGTGGCACGTTCTTGATGGGTTACCGCAACGGCTGGTACGCGGTCGAAACCGGCTTTGCGTACACCGAAGATGCTGGTGTCAAGCGCCAGAGCTGGAAGCTGCGCGGCCTGATCTTCCCGTTCGAGTCGGTGCCATATCTTTACGCAGTGCTGGGTGGTGGCATCACGCGCTACGTCGGCTATCCGGTAGTGGATACGCCACAGGCAACCAATGGCCGCGAGTCGTTCACGACGGGCGATCTTGCTGCGGGTCTGGGCTACATGCTGCCGGTGCGAATCGGTCGTTATGAATTCGGTATTCGCGCCGAAGGTCTGTATGAAGTGGGCGACCGCTTCCTTGAACGGCAGAGCGATTTCATCACCGACATCAGTGCGCCGAGCACGTTCAAGGACATCGTCATCAACGTAGGCTTGCAGTTGCCGCTGGCCTTCCTGCCGCCGCCGCCGCCCGCGCCGGAGCCGGTCAAGGTCATCGAAGCGCCCAAGCCGGTCGACACCGACGGCGACGGCGTGCCGGACGATCTCGACATGTGCCCGGACACGCCGGCCGGCACTCAGGTCGATGCCAAGGGCTGCCCGCTGGCGCCGCCGTGCAAGCAGCCGGTGCCGGGTGAGCGGATCTCGCTGCAGGGTTGTGCCACGGGTGACGTGGTGGTGCTGCGCGGGGTCAACTTCGACTTCGACAAGTCCAAGCTGACCGTCAATGCCAAGACCATCCTCGACAACGTCGGCGACGAGCTCAAGGCGTATCCGGCGATCAAGGTCGAGATCGGCGGCCATACCGATGCCAAGGGTTCGGACGAGTACAACCAGCGGTTGTCCGAGGCGCGCGCCAACGCGGTGCTGAAGTATCTGGCCGGCGCCGGCGTGGCAGCGGATCGTCTCAACGCCGTGGGCTACGGTGAATCCAAGCCGGTGGCCGACAACGAGACCGACGAAGGCCGCGAGCTGAATCGCCGTGTCGAGCTCAAGATCGTCGACGGTCGTGCCGAGGGCGTGTCGGTTGCGCCTGCGGTCCCGGCCGAAGCCGCGGTATCTGCCGAGGCAGCGCCGGCCGATGCAATGCCGGCCGAGGCAGCGCCGGCCGCTGATGCTCCGGTTGCCGAGGCTGCGGCGGGGGAAGTCCCGGCCGCTGTCGACGCCAGCTCGCCGTTCGATCCGATCCAGTAATGCCCCAACCGCCGCGAGGCGGATTGCGGTGCCACGCCCTGCACCCAGCGGTATCGGTGCAGGGCTGGCCCGCCCATTTTTTCCAGATGCCGTGAGCTGCGCGGCGGCCAGCGGTTTCCAGCGGCCGGAGGCCGCGGGACTTCAAGCTGACGTATCTCGGCAATGCTTGGTATTCGCCTGAGGGGCTCTTCCTCTCTCCGGTTTGTCTCGAACCCTCAGGCGCTTTTTTTTGGCTGTCCCGCGCGATGTTTCTCTCGTCGTCAGCCGGCGACAGCGCTAATGGCTTACGGACGCCGGCCGCTGCCGGCGCGCAGGCGAGCCGGCCTTGTGGTTGGCAGATCCTGCTCCATCGATCGCAAACGCCTCGCCGCCCTGACGGCGAGCGCGGCTCGTGGCGCGGATGGGGCGATGGCGCGACGGATCGATGAGCCAGGCGAGACGTTTCGCGTTCCGCCGCTCAGGCCGCCACGACACGGCGAGCCGTGGACCGGCCGATCGCTCAGCGCTGCCTCAAGGGCTCACGCTGACCGCGGAAGGACGCAGCAGGATGCGGCCGTCCGGACAACTGCCCTTGATCTCGCGTCCGCAGCTGCGCGGATTCAGGTCCGTATCGAAGCAGACGCGGATCTCGCTGATGCGGCGGTTGCTGGCGCAGGCCACCGAGAAGCTGTCCTCGGCAAAACCCGGATTGCGCGCTGCAAAGGCCTTCTGCAAGGCCGGCACCGTGGTTTCGAGGTAGTCGTTCGGGTTGCGGTACTGATCGGGAATCTCGATCTTGCGATAGACCCGCTCGACGAACATGAAGTGCTCGTCGAGCGAACCCTGGGTGCAGCCGCCGTAGCTTTTCCACTGCTGGCGGACGTGCAGGAAGCTCAGCATGACTTCGCGCGTCCGCGACAGCAGCTCTTCGGGCACCTTGCCGTCGGCTTTCGGGCAGGGCGGCGGCTTGCCGCTGTTGAGCATCGGCGCCAGCTCGGCGATCACGAAGCCGCGATAGCTGTGGTCGACGATCGCCTGCTTGCACTGCTTCTCCGCCGGCTTCTGCGCACAGTGCTCCGGCGACCAGGCCATCGTCAGCATCCAGTAGTCGAAGTGCGGCCGCTCCTGCGCGCCTGCCGGCAGGCTCAGCAGACCCAGAGCGATCAGGGCCGGCAGGCGCCAGCCGCGGCGGTGCAGCCTCATGCCTTCTGGCCTGCCAGGAACAGCCAGGTCTCGACGACCGTGTCCGGGTTCAGCGACATCGACTCGATGCCCTGATCAAGCAGCCAGCGCGCCAGCTCCGGATGATCGGAGGGCCCCTGGCCGCAAATGCCGATGTACTTGTTCTGCTTGCGGCAGGCTTCGATCGCCATCTGCAGCATGCGCTTGACGGCTTCGTCACGCTCGTCGAACAGATGCGCGATCAGCCCCGAGTCGCGGTCCAGGCCCAGGGTCAGCTGTGTCATGTCGTTGGAGCCGATCGAGAAGCCGTCGAAGTATTCGAGGAACTTGTCGGCCAGCACGGCATTGCTCGGCAGCTCGCACATCATGATCAGCTGCAGGCCGTTTTCACCGCGCTTGAGGCCATTGGCGGCAAGGATCTCGCCGACCTGGCGCGCCTCGTCGAGCGTGCGCACGAACGGGATCATGATCTTGACGTTGGTCAGGCCCATCTCGTCGCGCACGTACTTGAGCGCGCGGCACTCCAGCTCGAAGCACGGCCGGAACGACGGCGCGATGTAACGCGAGGCACCGCGGAAGCCGATCATCGGATTCTCTTCGTGCGGCTCGTAGCGCTTGCCGGCGATCAGATTGGCGTACTCGTTGGACTTGAAGTCCGACATGCGCACGATCACCGGCTCCGGCGCGAACGCCGCGGCAATCGTCGCCACGCCCTCGGCGAGGCGCTTGACGAAGTAGTCCACCGGACTGCCGTACGGCGCGATCATCGGGTCGATCAGGCGGCGCAGCTCGGCCGGCTGCTTGTCCAGCTCCAGCAGTGCCTGCGGATGGATGCCGATCTGGCGGTTGATGATGAATTCGAGGCGGGCGAGGCCGACGCCGCGATGCGGCAGCGAGGCGAAGTCGAACGCCTGCTCCGGCGTGCCGACGTTCATCATGATCTTGACCGGGATCTCCGGCATCTTGTCGAGCGCGATCTCGTCGACGCTGAAATCGACGGCGCCTTCATAGACGAAACCGGTGTCGCCCTCGGCGCAGGACACCGTGACCTGCTGGCCATCCTTGAGTACCTGGGTCGCGTCGCCACAGCCGACCACGGCGGGGATGCCGAGCTCGCGGGCGATGATCGCCGCGTGGCAGGTGCGGCCGCCGCGGTTGGTGACGATGGCGCTGGCGCGCTTCA
>CBINNP010000042.1:0-18324 GCA_966252075.1 uncultured Solimonas sp. | reverse complement strand
AGCGCGGCCGCAGCAGCGCGGGTCTGCGCCAGCAGTTGCTGGAGGCACGCTGGACGCTGCGCAACGCCGAACAACGCTTCGTGACGATCGAGCGCGTGGCCAATGCGATTCTCGACAAGCAGGCGGCATTCTTCCGCCACGGCGACGTCGCGCTGCGGCCAATGGGCTTGCGCGAACTCGCGCTGCGGCTGGACCTGCACGAGTCGACGATTTCGCGAGCCACTTCGAACAAGTACATGGCAACGCCGCGCGGCCTGTTCGAGCTGAAGTATTTCTTCTCGCGCGAGCTGCTCACGCGTAACGGCGCCTGCTCGGCGGCGTCGGTACGCGCGGTGCTGCGCGAGCTGATCGACGCCGAGAACGCCGCCGCGCCGCTGTCGGACGTCAGCCTGGCCCGACTGCTGCGCGACCAGGGCATCAGGGTCGCGCGACGCACCGTGTCCAAGTACCGCGGCATGCTCAAGCTGCCGCCCGCGGAACTGCGCCGCGCGGTCTGAGGCAGACGCTGCGGGCATCCGGCCTGCGATGAAACGGCCACGACTCAGCCTTCATCGAAGGCCCCAGGGCCTGTTAACGCTATGGCCACCGCTGTGATGCCACCCGCTTTGCGGCCAGGCAAGGCGCGACGAAGGCCCATTGAACTGAGATGGGGTGGTTCCAAATGACTGAGGAGCAACGCCGCATGGCCGCAAAGCGGGTGGCACCCCGAAGGGGCGGGACGGTTTTGGCGCATCGCGGCGTTGCGAGTCGCTTATGTACGTCCAGTACACGGCGCTCCTCGCGCCTTGCGCGGCGCCCCAGTCAGTTCCGCTGGCGTCTCCGTCACAGCGGCGGCCATCGCGTTAACAGGCCCTAGCCGGCACCGCGCAAGCGTGTCCTGATCTGCATGCGGATCTCGCGCAGCTTGGCCTTGAGCTGCGCGGCGTTATCGCTGCCGATGCGGATCAGCAGTTTCTGTCCGAAGGACAGCGCTTCGAGCTGCGCGTCGGCGTAGCGGTAGAGGACCTTGGGTCGCTGCAGTTCGATCGGTCCCTGCACCTCGGGCGTCGCCAGCAGGTGGTCGATCACCCGCAGCAGGCGGCTGTTGAAATAACCGCCGACGCCGAGTTCGTCGTAGGCCTGCTGAAACAGCGGATACCAGCGGAAATAGAAATCGACCAGCCGCTGCGCATCGACGGCCTGCACGACGCGCATGTAGGCGGCGTAGCGCAGCGCATTGCTGTCATCGAGCCAGAGTCGCTGGCCGTCGCGATTGACCGGCGGCGTGCCGGCGACGTGGCGCATCGGTCGCTGCGACAGCGGCACGCCATCGCCATCGAGCCGGTTGATGAAGGCGACCCACCGGCGGATCAGATCCCTGGGCACCAGCAGGGCTTCGAGCGGTTCGCAGCCGGCCAGCGCTTCGAGTTGGCTACGGACCTCGGCATCACTGTCGGCCAGCGACGGCAAGGGCGCGGCCCGGGCCTGCGCCGGATCGGCATCCGGTATCCGGTATTCCGGCTCCGCGTCCACCGGCACCGGCGGCGCCGCAACGATCTCCTCCTCCTGCACTGCGCTGGCGGCGGCCGGCGCTGTCGGCTCCTGAGGTCCGTAGCGATTCCAGACGATCAAGCCGATGCCGGCCAGCACGATTGCGCCGACCAGCACGGCAGCGGCTCTGCTCATGACCTCACTCCTGTGACGATGGAGCCCGCAGTCTCCCACGCTCGCCACAGTGCGGCGACCACAGCGGCTCCATCTCGGCAGGCCGACATGCGCGGTAGGCGGCGCGCTGCGCGTTGCCGCAAGCGCGATGCGCTAGCGGGAGCGACGATGGACCTTCCACCCGTCGGGTGTCGCTCGCCTTTCTCGCCTGACGGGCAGCGCCGAACCGGCAGGCGCCGCGGTTGAACCTCAGGAAGCAGAAGCGCGCCGCTTGCGCGCCGGCACCTTCTGCCCCTTGTCCCTCGCCTCCGACAGCCCGATCGCGATCGCCTGCTTGCGGCTCTTCACCGTACCGCCACGACCGCCCTTGCCGCTTTTGAGCGTGCCCTTCTTGGCCCGATGCAAGGCCGACCCCACCGTCCGCGAAGCGGCCTTGCTGTACTTGCGTCCGGCGGTTTTTCGCGCAGCTTTCTTGGTAGCAGCCATCCTGGTCTCCTGATGTCCTTGTCCATGAATGCATCGCTCAGCGACCTGCGCAGCAGCAAGTCTCAGGCCCGGGCGCGATCGTCGCCCTGGTTCTGCGCGCGGTTGTAGAGCTTGCGCTTGCGGTACAGCGTCGAGCTGTCGATCTGCAGCAGCTTGGCGGCGGCATCGAGCGAGGCGGCCTGTGCGACCACCGCTTCGATGTGCGCGCGCTCCAGAGCCTCCAGGCTGACCGGATCGCCGGCGCGCAAGCCCTGCCCGGCCAGGCTGCGCTCGGCGCCGAACGGCAGATGCTCGGCGCGGATCGTCTCGCCATCGCAGATGATGACGGCGCGCTCGATGGCGTTGTGCAGCTCGCGCAGATTGCCCGGCCAGTGGCCGGCGCTGAGCAAGGCCGCAGCCTCCTCGGACAGCTGGCGCGCCGGCCGGTCATAGCGCCTAGCCAGTTGCAGAATCGTCTCGCCGGCGATCGACAGCACGTCTTCGCGGCGCTCGCGCAGCGGCGGCATGGTCAGCGTGACGACGTTGAGGCGGTAGAAAAGATCCTCGCGGAAGCGACCGTCCTCGACCATCTTCGCCAGATCCTGATTGGTGGCGGCGATCACGCGGACATTGGCGCTGCGCGTGTGCGGATCGCCGACGCGCTCATACTCGCGATCCTGCAGGAAGCGCAGCAGCTTGGGTTGCAGCGCCTTGGGCAGGTCGCCGATCTCATCGAGGAACAGCGTGCCGCCTTCGGCGATCTGCACGCGGCCCGGACGATTGTCGGTGGCGCCGGTGAAGGCGCCGCGGACGTGGCCGAACAGTTCACTTTCCAGCAGCTCGGCCGACAGCGACGGGCAGCTGACGGTGGCGAATGCGGCACGGCGTCGCGGACTCCAGTCGTGGATCGCGCGCGCCAGCATCGACTTGCCGGTGCCGTTCTCGCCGAGGATCAGCAAGGTGGCGTCGGTCGAGGCGACGCGACGGGCCATTTCCAGGGTTGCCGCGAACGCCGGGCTGGCGGTGTGCAGCCTGGGCTGCTCCTGGCTGCCGTCGACCTCCAGCGACTGCACGCGCTGCTCCAGCCGCCGCGCCTCGATCTGCTGGGCCACCGCGTGATGGAGCGCCTCCGGCGCGCAGGGCTTGACCAGGTAGTTGGCCGCGCCGGCACGAATGGCGTCGAGCGCGACCGCCACGTCATCAGTCGCGGTGGCCATGATCACGCGCATCCACGGCGCGCTCTCGCGCAGGCGCGGCAGCAGCTCCAGCCCGGAGCTGTCGCCAAGGTCCAGGTCCAGCAGGCAGACGTCATAGACGGCTCGGCGCAAGGCCAGCTCGGCATCGACGGCCGAGCCCACCGCGGTGACACGGTGCCCGGCGCCTTCGAGCGCCTGACGGAACAAGCGCTGCACCGCAGCGTCGTCGTCGACCAGCAGGATGTGGCCGGCATCACCGGTCTGCGTTTGCTTGAAGCTCGGGTTCTTGGGCAACGATGAATGCGTCGTCATATCTGGCAGGCAGTCCTTTTCTTGCAGGAAAGAATCGCCGTCTCCCCACCGGCGCCGATGCAGGGGTGCGACGTCATGACAGCACCCCGCTCTGCTCGCGCTGCTGCGGCAGCTCGATCGCGAAGATCGCGCCGCCGCCGCTGCGCGGCTCGTACCACAGATGCCCGCCCATCTGCGTGATGTCGTGTTTGGCAATCGCCAGCCCCAATCCGCTGGAGGCGCCGGCAAGCTCGCCGGGCTCGGCCGCAGGCGACAGCGGCGGCGGCTCGGTCTTGGCGGCCACCAGACGCACGAAGCTGCGGAACAGCCGCGCCTGCTGCTGCGCCGATACGCCCGGCCCGCGGTCCAGCACCCGCAGCCAGCCCATGCCCGCGCGACTGCTGCCGATCTCGATCTCCACGCATGAATTCGCCGGCGCGTAGCGCAGGGCGTTGGACAGCAGATTGACGATGACATTGCGCGTGGCTTCGCGATCGGCGATGACCTGGGCCTCGCCGCGCTGCCCGATGCGCATGCCGCGAACCTCGGCCGCCGACCGCTGCAAGGCCACGGCGGCGGCGGCGACCTCCTGCAAGGCCAGCGGCTGCGCGCAGAACTCGCGCAGGCGACGCCCTTCGGCGCCACGGGTAAGAAAGCGCTGGATGAAGCGCAGGGCCTCCTCGCTGCTGGAGACGATCTCGGCGAGCAGCTCGGCGCGGCGCTGCGCATCGGTCGTCGCGCTCATCAGCTGTGCGGCGAACAAGGTGGTCGACAGCGGTGTCTTGAGGTCGTGCGCGACCACATGCATGACGTCCTGGCGTTCCTGCGCCATCAGCGCGAGACGGTCGCGCGCCAGCTTGAGTTCGAGATGGGTGCGGATCCGCGCCAGTAGTTCCTCGGTACCGAAGGGCTTGACGATGTAGTCGACCGCGCCGGCGGCAAAGGCATCGATGAGGGCCGCACGCTCGGCGGCGGCGGTGACGAACAGGATCGGCACATCGGCAAGTCCGGCCTGGCGCAGGGCCCGACAGGTGCTGCCGCCGTCCATGTCCGGCATCCGCATGTCGAGCAGGACCAGATCCGGCTTGCGTGCCCTGGCACGGCTGATCGCCTGCTCTCCCCCTACCGCCGGCATCACCTCGTAGCCGGCCTGATCGAGCACCCGGCCAAGGAACTGCAGGTTGCCGGCGTTGTCATCGGCGACCAGGATCAGCGGCGCGCGCGAATCAAGCGGCATGCGCGGCCTCCGCGCCAGCGGCCTGCTGCTGCAGGCGTCGCAAGGCCAGGACCTCGGCGGGATATTCGGCCAGCAAGCGCTCGATGGCCGCCACGTCGAAATCATCGGCGGCACCACGCAGGCGCCGTGCATAGTGCTGCAGCTGCGCCCCGCCGCCACGGCCGGCAAGCGCGGCCAGCTCCTCGGCGAAGCGGCGCGCATCGCCGATCGTCAGGCTGTCGCGCAGCTGCGGCCAGGCTTCGTGCAGCAGCGCGGTGAGACGCGGCAGCACGACTTCCGGCTGCAGCATTGCCGTGGCCGCGCTCGGCGGCGCCGGCTCGGCATGCGCCTGCGGCGACGCCGCCAGCAGCGGCACCCGCGGCAGGCTGATGCGGAACACCGAGCCCTGCCCCGGCGCACTGCTGACGCTGACCTCGCCGCCCATCAGGCGCGCGATCTGGCGCGTGATGAACAGGCCCAGCCCGGTGCCGCCGTGGGCTTCGCCGCCGCCGCGCCGGTAAGGTTCGAAGATCGCCTGCAGTTCGGCCTCGGCGATACCGCAACCGCTGTCGGCCACTTCGATCAGGCAATCGCCGCAGTCCGGCTGCGCGGCATCGGGCCGCAGCTGTACGCGAATGCAGATTTCGCCCTCGGCGGTGTGCTTGAGGGCGTTGCCGACCAGATTGACGAGCATCTGCCGCAATCGTTCGCCGTCCAGCAGCAGATCCGGCGGCGCGGCCGGCAGTTCGCTGCGCAGTGTCAGCCCGCGCTCGGCCGCCTGGCCGGCGAACAGCTCGACGACGCCGTCGACCAGATCACGCAGCTGGGTCGGCCGCCGCTCGAGTTCGAGGTGTCCGGCCTCGATCTTCGACAAGTCCAGCAGCTCGTCGATCATCACCAGCAAGGTTCTGGCGCTGCGGGTGATCGACTCGACACAGCGGCGTTGCTGCGGGTCCTGCAGGCGGCCGTGCAGCAGGCCGGCGTAGCCGAAGATCGCGTTCATCGGCGCGCGGATCTCGTGGCTGACGTGGGTGAGAAAGCGGCTCTTGTCGTCGTTCTGGCGCTGCGAGCGCGCGACTTCCGCGCGCAGCTGTTCCTGCAGCCGCAGCGCGTCGAAGTGGCGCGCGCCGAGCACGGTCGTCAACAGGCCCAGCGCCGCGATCAGCGACAGGGTCACGTAGACCGACCAGGTACGCGAGTCGATCAGGCGATGACTGAGCCGCTGCTGCTCCTGCAGGACTTCGCGCAGGGCATCGGCCAGGCCCGCGAAGCGCTCGCGCAGTGCCGGATCGATGGCGGACGGACGGCGCCCGTCGTCGCCGGCCGCCGTCGCGGCAGCCAGTTGCCGCGCCAGCAGCACGGCCGCCTGATCGGCGAGCGGCTGCTGCTGGCGCGCCAGATGCAACTGCTGGCGCAGCTTGTCCAGCTCGCGCTGCAGCGCCTGCAAGGCGCTGATGTAGCCGGCGATCTCCACCGGGCCGGCGGCGTATTGCAGGCGCTCGCCGATCCAGCGCAGCTCTTCGATGCTGCCGAGCAGGTCACGGCCCTGCGCATCAGCCGCGCGGGCCTGATCGAGCTGTTGCAGGGCGGTGTCCAGACGCGAGGAAAGATCGTAGGAAAAGACCGCCGCACCGCCGATCAGCAACAGGAAGCCCAGCCCGATCAGGCCGAACGGCAGGCCATTGGCGGCCGTGCCGGCGCGCGCGCGGCGTGTGTTCGGCGGCGGGGAATCGCGCTGCGGCGAGTCCGGGCTCGGGTCCATGCTTTCGGCCTCCACGTCCTGATCCTTGGTCGTCTGGCCCCCGTCCCTCTTCACCTGCGGCGGCCACGCCTTGCGACGCTGCAGCCTGCAGGTACCCCTTATTCAATATGCCCGAAGCGTTTCGCCGATCTCAAGGCGGCGTACGAAAACTTGCCGTGAAATCTGACGCTTGGATGAATGGATGCGCCAGGCACGGCGTTTGTTGGAGTCTGCCTGCCGGCACCGTCCGGAGTGAGCGGCAGCGATGCCAGATCGCCGGCCGCTCAATGAAATGCCTTCCACCCACACAGGAGCGACAAGATGACGCAACAAAACCGTCAACAGGGCTCGCAGGATCGCCAACAGAAGCAGCAGGGCCAGCAGCATCAGCGCGATCAGGCCGGGCGCCAGCAGGGCAGCCATCAGGATCGCGATCCGCGCCAGCAGGACGCACGGCACGACGAGCCGCAACGCCATCCGCGCTAGGCGCTGCGGTCGCTCGGCGCGCGCCGGTCCCTCGATGGGCGCTGCTGCGGCGCGCATCGGGGGATTTTGCTGTCCGGCGTTTTTCAGAAGTCCTGCAGACCGTAGAGCCGCAGATACGCCTGGGCCGACGCCGTCCACGAGAAATCGCGGCTCATGCCGGCACGACGCAGCGCATCGCGCTGCGCTGCGGTCTCGATCAAGTCCAGCGCTCGACGCACGCCATAGACCAGGCCGCCGGCGTCGGCGTCGCGAAAATGCACGCCGCTGGCGCTGCCGTCGGCCAGCGTCGCCGGCGTGGCATCGACCACGGTATCGATCAGGCCGCCGGTGCGCCGCACCACCGGCAGCGCCCCATAGCGCTGCGCGTACATCTGGTTGAGCCCGCAAGGCTCGAAGCGCGAGGGCATCAGCAGCACGTCGGCGGCACCGTTGAAGCGATGCGCCAGCGATTCGTCATGCGCCAGCCGCAGGCCGACGCGGCCCGGCGGCGCCTGCTCGGCGAAGTTGCGCAAGCCCTGCTGCAGCTGCTCCTCGCCGCTGGCCAGCAGCGCGTACTGCGCCGGCAGTTCCAGCAGCGCCTCGCGCGCAGCGAGAATCAGGTCGGCGCCCTTTTGTTCGGCGAGGCGGCCGATGAACACCACCAGCGGCCAGTCGCCCGGGGTCAGGCCCAGCTCGGCCTGCAGCGCGTACTTGTTGGCGGCCTTGCCGACCTGCGCGTCCTTCACGCCGTAGCGTCGGGTCAGGAAGTGATCGGTCTGCGGATTCCAGACCTCGGGGTCGATGCCGTTGACGATGCCGTGCAGATCGGCGGCACGGCTGCGCAGCACGCCGTCGAGGCCCTGACCGGCGATCGGCGTCTGGATCTCCTGCGCGTAGCTGGGGCTGACCGTGGTCACCACGTCGGCATCGACGATGCCGGCCTTCATGCACGACCATCGCCCCCAGAACTCCAGCCGCGCCGGCGTCCACCAGGCGTCGGGCAGTTGCAGGGCCTCGAACGCGGCGCGGTCGAACTGGCCCTGGTAGGCGAGATTGTGAATGGTGTAGATCACCCGCAAGGGCAGCCCGGCGTCGCGCAGCCACGACGCCGCCAGCCCGGCCTGCCAGTCGTGCAGGTGCATGACGCGCGGCAAGAAGTCGCTGTCGGCGCCGCCGGCCAGCGCCAGCGCGACGCGGCAGAACAGCGCGAAGCGTTCGGCGTTGTCGGCGAACTCGCGACCGCGACTGTCGCGGTAGGGATCGCCGGCGCGCTCGAACAGCGCCGGGCAATCGACCAGATAGACCGGCAAGCCGGCCTCGGTCTCGCCGAGCAGCAGCGTCAGCAGATGGGCACCGCGCTGCAGCCGCACGATCTCGCGCAGGCCGCGCAGCCGCGCCGGCACCCCGGGGTAGGCGGGCATCAGTACGCGGGCGTCGACGCCCAACGCACGCTGCGCCAGCGGCAAGGCGCCGACCACGTCGGCGAGGCCGCCGGTCTTGGCCAACGGAAAACATTCTGAGGCGACATGCAGGACGGTCATTGCGACTCGGCGGTGGTGGACGCGATGCTGGTTCGGATCGTGCTTGCGGGTCTTCCAGGGGCGCCAGCGCGCAGCGCTGCACGAGGAAGCCGGCATTCAGTTTGGCCGGGCTAGTGTAGTGGCTACCAAGGCGTAATCTGCTGAACAGCCGCACCGGAACAGCGCTTATGCTCGGGGACCGAAAAACACACAGAGACGATCCGGGAGATCCGATGGGCAGCGCCAGGGACACACGTTTCGTCAGCCGCCTGACGCGCGAAACGCTCGCATTGGTCATGGCCGGTGGCCGCGGCACGCGGCTGATGCAGCTGACCTCGGCGCGGGCCAAGCCGGCGGTGCCGTTCGGCGGCAAGTTCCGCATCATCGATTTCACGCTGTCCAACTGCATCAACAGCGGCATCCGCCGCATCGGCGTGCTCACGCAGTACAAGAGCAACTCGCTGATCCGGCCGCTGCAGCTGGGCTGGAGCTTCCTGCGCGGCCAGTTCGGCGAGTTCGTCGAGCTGCTGCCGGCGGAGCAGCGCAGCGAGATCGCCTCGTGGTACGCCGGCACCGCCGATGCGGTCTACCAGAACCTGGACTTCATCAAGGAGCATCAGCCGGCCACGGTGCTGATCCTGGCCGGCGACCATGTCTACAAGATGGACTATGGCCGCATGCTGGCGCATCACGCGCAGAGCGGCGCCAAGCTGACCGTCGGCTGCCTGGAAGTGCCGCTGGAGGAAGCCAGCTCGTTCGGCGTGATGGAGATCGACGAGGACACCCGCGTGCTCAAGTTCCGCGAGAAGCCCAAGGACCCGCAGCCGCTGCCGGGCAAGCCCGGGGTGGCGCTGGCGAGCATGGGCATCTACGTGTTCGACGCCCACTTCCTGCTGCAGTACCTGATGCGCGATGCCGGCATCAGCGCGTCCAGCCATGATTTCGGCAAGGACGTGGTGCCGGCGGCGATCGAGGAAGGCGTGGTCTACGCCTATCCGTTCACCGATCTCTACGAGCCCAGCCGCCAGGGCTACTGGCGTGACGTCGGCACCGTCGACGCCTACTGGAAAGCCAATCTGGAACTGGTCGACGTCACGCCCGAACTGAATCTGTTCGACGATGACTGGCCGATCTGGACCCACACCATGCACGCACCGCCGGCCAAGTTCGTGTTCGACGAACCCAATCGCCGCGGCTACGCGGTGGATTCGATGGTCAGCGGCGGCTGCATCATTTCCGGCGCCGAGGTGCGGCGCAGCCTGCTGTTCTCCAACGCGCGCGTCGAAGAAGGCTCGACGATCCACGAAACCCTGCTGCTGCCCAACGTCCGCGTCGGCCGCGATTGCCGCATCCGCAAGGCGATCATCGACGAGAATTGCGTGATCCCCGACGGCACGGTGATCGGTGAGGACCCGGCGCGCGATCGCCAGCTGTTCCATGTCAGCGAAGGCGGCGTGACACTGGTGACGCGCGAGATGCTGGAAGGCTGATGCGTCGGCGCCTGCTGCGGCGGGCGTCCTGGCCACAGCCCGCAGCGGCGGCCGGGCCCGATGTTCATGCTTGAGTCATCGCCAGGATCGGAGACTGCGGCGACGCGGCCCGTCGCAGTTCTCCACAGATCTCTGGGCTGATCCCTTCGACACTCAGGACTCCAGCCGACCATGCCGAAGATCGAACTCCGCCCCGTCGCCTCCACCCCCGCCAGTGCCGGTCTGGATGTCGACGCCGCCATCGCCGCGCCGCGCCTGGCCATCGAACACATCTCGCCGTCGGTGGACGGCGGCCGCTTCCCGGCCAAGGGCGTCGTCGGCCAGTCGGTGACAGTCGAAGCCGATGTGTTTGGCGACGGTCACGAGCAGATCGCGGCACGGCTGCGCTGGCAGGCCGCCGGCGAACACGTCTGGCATGCGGCGCCGATGCAGGCGCTCGGCAACGATCGCTGGCGCGCCCACTTCAGGCCTGGACAGGCGGTGCCCCACCGCTTCGTCATCGAGGCCTGGATCGACGTCTGGGCCAGCTACTGCGGCGACCTGCGCAAGAAGCAGCAGGCTGGCGTGGTCGTCGCCGCCGATCTCGACGAAGGCGCCGCGCTGATTCGCGAGGCCGCGCGGCGGCATCGCGAACAGCCGGCGCTGCAGGCGCTGCTGCAACAGCTGGACACCCAGCCGCGCAGCCTGTGGATCGCCCTGCTGCTCGACGACACCACGGCGGCGACGATGCAGGCGGTCGAGGAGCAGCGCTTCCTGTCGCGCAGCGATCCGGCGCTGACGGTGGACGTCGAGCGCGAGCGCGCCGGTTTCTCGGCCTGGTACGAGCTGTTTCCGCGCTCGCAGACGCAGCCGGTGGCGTTCGGCTCGCCGCGCCACGGCAGCTTCGACGATGTCATCACGCGTCTGCCGGCGATCCGCGCGATGGGCTTCGACGTGCTGTATTTCCCGCCGATCCATCCGATCGGCCATGCCCACCGCAAGGGCCGCAACAACAGCCTGTTCGCCGCCCCGGGCGATCCGGGCAGCCCGTACGCGATCGGCAGCGCGCAGGGCGGCCACGACGCCGTGCACCCGGAACTCGGCGGCATCGAGGCCTTCCGCCGCCTGCGCGTCGCCGCCGAGGCGCAGGGCCTGGAGCTGGCGCTCGACTTCGCGGTGCAGTGCTCGCCCGACCATCCCTGGCTCAAGGAGCACCCGGAATGGTTCAACTGGCGCCCGGACGGCAGCATCAAGTACGCCGAGAATCCGCCGAAGAAATACGAGGACATCGTCAACGTCGACTTCTACGCCGCCGGCGCCAGGCCCGGCCTGTGGCTGGCGCTGCGCGACGTCGTCGAGTACTGGATCGGCGAGGGCGTGCACATCTTCCGCGTCGACAATCCGCACACCAAGCCGCTGCCGTTCTGGCAGTGGCTGATCGCCGACATCCGCTCGCGCCATCCCGACACGATCTTCCTGTCTGAGGCGTTCACGCGGCCCGCGCTGATGTACCGGCTGGCCAAGATCGGCTTCACGCAGAGCTATACCTACTTCACCTGGCGCAACGACAAGGCCGGGCTGCAGGCCTATCTCGGCGAACTGGCGCAGGGCGCGCCGCGCGATTTCTTCCGTCCGCACTTCTTCGTCAATACCCCCGACATCAATCCGCATTTCCTCCATCACAGCGGCCGGCCGGGCTTTCTGATCCGCGCGGCGCTGGCGGCGACGATGTCGGGTCTGTGGGGCGTCTACAGCGGTTTCGAGCTGTGCGATGGCCGCGCGCTGCCGGGCAAGGAGGAGTACCTGGACTCGGAGAAGTACGAGATCAAGCCGCGGCCGCCGGAAAGCTTCCGGCCCGGCCCCGACAACATCATCGCCGAGATTTCGCGGCTCAATCACATCCGCCGCACCAATCCGGCCTTGCACACGCATACCAACCTGCGCTTCCACAATGCCTGGAACGAGCAGGTGCTCGCCTACAGCAAGGCCACCGCCGAGCGCGACAACCTGCTGCTGATGCTGGTCAGCCTCGATCCCTGGCACGACCAGGACGTGCACTTCGAAGTCCCGCTGTGGGAGTTCGGCCTGCCCGACGATGGCAGCGTGCAGGTCGAGGAACTGGTCGGCGGCGGCCGCTTCAGCTGGCACGGCAAGGTCCAGCACTGGCATTTCTCGCCGACCGGCATGCTCTACGCGATCTTCCGCCTGCGGCCGCTGCACGGCGGGGAGAAGGCCTGATGGCCAAGCGCAAGCCGCGGCCGCGGCAGGACCCGCACCCGGCCTTCACCGCCGATCCGCTCTGGTACAAGGACGCGGTCATCTACCAGCTGCACATCAAGAGCTTCTGCGATGCCAACGGCGATGGCATCGGTGACTTCGCCGGCCTGATCGACAAGCTCGACTACATCGCCGAGCTGGGCGTCAACACCATCTGGCTGCTGCCGTTCTATCCCTCGCCGCGGCGCGACGACGGCTACGACATCGCCGAGTACGAGGACGTGCATCCCGACTACGGCAGCCTGGCCGATGCCAGGCGCTTCATCCGCGAGGCGCATCGCCGCGGCCTGCGCGTGATCACCGAGCTGGTGATCAACCACACCTCCGACCAGCATCCCTGGTTCCAGCGCGCGCGGCGCGCCAGGCCCGGCTCCAGCGCGCGCAACTTCTACGTCTGGTCCGACCGCGACACGCGTTACAGCGGCACGCGCATCATCTTCCTCGACACCGAGAAGTCGAACTGGAGCTGGGATCCGGTCGCCGGCGCCTACTACTGGCACCGCTTCTATGCGCACCAGCCGGATCTCAATTTCGATCATCCGCCGGTGCTCGAAGCCGTGCTGTCGGTGATGCGCTTCTGGCTCGACATCGGCGTCGACGGCCTGCGCCTGGACGCGGTGCCGTACCTGATCGAGCGCGACGGCACCAACAACGAGAACCTGCCGGAGACGCACGAGATCCTCAAGCGCATCCGCGCCGAACTCGATGCCAAGTACCACGACCGCATGCTGCTGGCCGAGGCCAACCAGTGGCCCGAGGACACGCAGCTCTATTTCGGTGGCAAACCCGCGGACAAGCCCGCGGACGGCGGTGGCAAACCCGCGGACAAGTCCGCGGGCGGCGGTGGCAAACCCGCAGACAGGGCCGCGGGCGGCGGTGACAAGCCCGCCGACGACGGCAGCGGCGAGGTGCTCGGCGACGAATGCCACATGGCCTTCCACTTTCCGCTGATGCCGCGCATGTACATGGCGCTGGCGCAGGAGGACCGCTTCCCGATCACCGACATCCTGCGGCAGACGCCGGACATTCCGGCCAACTGCCAGTGGGCGATCTTCCTGCGCAATCACGACGAGCTGACGCTGGAGATGGTCACCGATCGCGAGCGCGACTACCTGTGGAACTACTACGCCTCCGACAAGCGCGCGCGCCTCAATCTCGGCATCCGCCGCCGGCTGGCGCCGCTGCTGGAACGCGATCGCCGCCGCATCGAGCTGCTCAACTCGCTGCTGCTGTCGATGCCCGGCACGCCGGTGATCTACTACGGCGATGAGATCGGCATGGGCGACAACATCCACCTCGGCGACCGCGATGGCGTGCGCACGCCGATGCAGTGGTCGCCGGATCGCAACGGCGGCTTCTCCAAGGCCGATCCGGAGCAGCTGGTGCTGCCGCCGATCATGGGCACGCTGTATGGCTACGACTCCGTCAATGTCGAATCGCAGAAGCGCGATCCGCATTCGCTGCTCAACTGGATGCGCCGCCTGCTGGCGATCCGCAAGCGCCAGCACGTGTTCGGCCGCGGCACGATCAAACTGCTGTACCCGCGCAACCGCCGCATCCTCGCCTACCTGCGCGAGTACACCGATCCCGACGGCCACACGCAGACGGTGCTGTGCGTCGCCAACGTCTCGCGCGTCGCGCAGGCCGTCGAGCTGGAACTGGCGACGCTGGCCGGCCGCGTGCCGGTGGAGATGATCGGCGGCTCGGCGTTCCCGCCGATCGGCCAGCTGCCGTATCTGCTGACGCTGCCGCCCTATGGCTTCTACTGGTTCTGGCTGGCCACCGAGGCGCAGATGCCGAGCTGGCACGCGCCGCAGCCGGAGCCGCTGCCCGACTTCATGACGCTGGTGCTGCGCCGCGACGTCGCCGAACTGCTGGAGGCGCCGCTGCGCACGCGGCTGGAGCACGACATCCTGCCGGCCTATCTGCCGATGCGCCGCTGGTTCGGCCAGAAGAGCGAGGCGCTGCAAAGCGTGCGCATCGTCAGCGGCATGATGCTGCCGCACGCCGAGCGCCCGCTGCTGCTCGCCGAGGTCGAGACGCGCAGCGACGGCGCGCAGGGTCCGCAGCGCTGGCAGCTGCCGCTGGGCTTCCTGCCGGAGGCCGAGCAGGTCACCGCGCTGCCGCACCAGCTGGCGCTGGCACGCGTGCGCCGCGGCCCGCACGTCGGCTTTCTCACCGACGCCTTCACGCTCGACGCGCTGGCGCGCAGCTTCCTGCAGCAACTGCACGATGGCCGCAGCGTGCGCGCCGGTGACAGCGAGCTGCACTTCGAGGCGATGCCGGCGCTCGCCGCGCTGCTGCCGCCGGCCGATGCCGAGATCCGCCGCATCAGCGCCGAGCAGTCGAACAGCTCGCTGATCGTCGGCAACAAGCTGATCATCAAGATCATCCGCCGCCTGACGCCGGGCCGGCACCCGGAAGCCGAGATGGGCCGCTATCTGGCCGATGCCGGCTACCGCAATGTCGCGCCGTTCCTCGGCGAGATCAGTCGCCGCGATGCCGACGGCCAGCGCTACGTGCTCGCCGTCGTGCAGGCCTTCATGCACACCCAGGGCGATGCCTGGACCTGGACGCAAAGCCTGCTGACGCGCGCCATCCAGGACGCCACCCAGGGCAGCAGCAGCGGCGGCGCCAGTTTCGAGCGCCGCACCGACGCGCTGGGCGAAATCGCTCGCGCCGCGGCGCTGCTCGGCCAGCGCCTCGGCGAACTGCATACCGCGCTGGCGGGCGACAGTGCCGATCCGGCGTTCACGCCGGAGATCGCCAGCGCCGCCGACTGCCGGCACTGGGCGGAAGCCGCGCATGCGCAGCTCGACGCCGCGCTCGAACAGATCAGCCGCGCGCTCGATGTGCCGGAGCGGCTGGCCGAGGCCGAGGACCGCGACTACGCGCAACGCCTGCTCGGCTCCGGACCGCAGCTGCACGCGACCATCGACCGCCTCGCCGCCGCCGGCAGCGGCTCGCTGCGCACGCGCACGCACGGCGACCTGCACCTGGGCCAGGTCCTGGTGGCGCAGGACGAGGCGTATTTCATCGACTTCGAAGGCGAGCCGGCACGGCCACTCGACGAACGCCGTGCCAAGACCAGCCCGCTGCGCGACGTCGCCGGCATGCTGCGCTCGTTCGACTACGCGGCGGCGATGGCCGAGTGGGGCGACGGCGCCGGCCCCGGCGAGGCCGAGCAGGCCACCAAGCAGGCGCTGATCGCCCGCTTCCGCGACGAAAGTGCCGCGCAGCTGCTGTCCGCCTATCGCGACGCCAGCGCCGGCATCGCCCATCGCTGGCAGGATGCCGGCAGCCAGGCGGCCCTGCTGGATCTTTTCATCCTCGAGAAGGCCGCGTACGAAGTCGTCTACGAGGCCAACAACCGCCCGACCTGGCTGCGCGTGCCCCTGCGCGGGCTGGCCTTGCTGGCCGAACGGCTCAATGCACTGGAGAAACGACATGGCTGAGGCACGCGCCGGCGCGCGGCACGACGCCGCGCTACCGATTCCGCAGGGCGCGGCGCAGGCGCTGGCGGCCGGCCGCTGCGGCGATCCCTTCGCGCTGCTGGGGCCGCACGACGATGGCCATGGCCGCCTGATCCGCGCCTACCTGCCCGGCGCGGAGGCGGTCGAGGTGCTCGATCAGGCCGGCGGCGAGCGTCTGGCCAGCCTGCAGCCGATCCAGATCGACGGCCTGTTCGCTGCGCGCGTGCCGGGCAGCGGCGCCTATCGGCTGCGCATCCACTGGCCCGGTGCCGTACAGGAGACCGAAGACCCCTACGCCTTCGGCCTGCTGCTCGGCGAGCTCGATCTGTACCTGATCAACGAGGGCCAGCATTACGAACTGGGCCGCTGCCTCGGCGCGCAGCCGATGACGGTCGACGGCATCCAGGGCGTGCGCTTTGCGGTGTGGGCGCCGAATGCGCAGCGCGTCTCGGTGGTCGGCGATTTCAACCAGTGGGACGGCCGCCGCCTGCCGATGCGGCTGCGCAAGCCGTCCGGCGTCTGGGAGCTGTTCGTGCCGCGGCTGGCACCCGGCGCGCAGTACCAGTATGAAATCGTCGGCGCGCAGGGCGGCGTCGAGCCGCTGAAGGCCGATCCGGTGGCACTGCGCGCCGCGCTACCGCCACAGACGATGTCGGTGGTCGCCGAGCCCTCGCGCCATGCATGGCAGGACGGCGACTGGATGGCGCGCCGCGCCGAGCGGCACTCGCTGCGCGCACCGATGTCGATCTACGAAGTCCACCCCGGCTCCTGGCGCCGCCGCTGGGACCCGCAGGCGCCGACGCCGAGCTGGGACGAACTGGCCGATCAGCTGATCCCTTACGTGCAGCAGCTGGGCTTCACGCATATCGAACTGCTGCCGATCATGGCGCATCCGTTCGGCGGCTCCTGGGGCTATCAACCGCTGGGCCTGTTCGCGCCGCAGGCGGCATTCGGCGAACCCGACGGCCTGCGCCGGTTTGTCGACCGCGCGCATCAGGCCGCTATCGGCGTGATTCTCGACTGGGTGCCGGCGCACTTCCCCACCGACGCGCACGGCCTGGCGCGCTTCGACGGCACGCCCTTGTACGAGCACGCCGATCCGCGCGAAGGCTTCCATCAGGACTGGAACACGCTGATCTACAACCTCGGCCGCCGCGAGGTACACGGCTTCGTGCTGGCCAGCGCGCTGCACTGGCTGGAGCAGTTCCACATCGACGGCCTGCGCGTCGATGCGGTGGCGTCGATGCTGTATCGCGATTACTCGCGCCGGCCCGGCGAGTGGCTGCCGAACCGCTACGGCGGCCGCGAGAACCTGGAGAGCGTCGACTTCCTGCGCCACCTCACCGACGTGGTCCGCGAGCGCTGCCCGGGTGCCCTGACGATCGCCGAGGAGTCGACCGCCTGGCCCGGCGTCACGCAGCCGACGCGCGACGGCGGTCTGGGCTTCTCGTACAAGTGGAACATGGGCTGGATGCACGACACGCTGCATTACGTCCAGCAGGAGCCGATCCACCGCCGCTGGCATCACCGCGACCTCAGCTTCGGGCTGGTCTACGCCTTCGCCGAGCATTTCGTGCTGCCGCTGTCGCACGACGAAGTGGTGCACGGCAAGGGCTCGATGATCGGCAAGATGAGCGGCAGCGACGACTGGCAGCGTTTTGCGACGCTGCGCGCGTACTACGGCTTCATGTGGGCGCATCCGGGCAAGAAGCTGTTGTTCATGGGCGGCGAGATCGCCCAGCTGCGCGAGTGGAGCCATGACCGCGAGCTGGACTGGTCCTTGCTCGGCGAGCCCTTGCATGCCGGCGTGCAGAACGTGGTGCGCGATCTCAATCATCTCTACGCCAGCGAGCCGGCCTTGCATCGCGGCGATTGCGAAGGCCAGGGTTTCCGCTGGCTGGTCGCCGACGACGAGGCCAATAGCGTCTACGCGTTCTTCCGCAACGGCAATGACGAATCGCCGCCGCTGATCTGCGTCTGCAACTTCACGCCGGTGGCCCGCAGCGGCTACCGCATCGGCGCGCCGCGCGCGGGGCATTGGGCGGAGGTTCTCAATACCGATGCAGAGCGTTATGGCGGCAGCAACGTCGGCAATCTGGGCGGCGTCGAGGCCGTGGCGTCGCCGTGCCACGGGCAGCCGTTCTCGCTGAGTCTGACGGTGCCGCCGCTGGCAACGGTGTGGTTGCGGCACGACGCTTGAACGGTCATCGGACGATGCCAGACGCGACTCGATCTTTACTCCTCCGGCGTCGCATAGCTTGGGAAGCTACAACTCACCTCGGTTACTTTTTTTGCGCAGCTGGCCTTTCGCCTTGTGAGGCGAGTTTCTTTTCTTTGCTTGTCCAAAGGAAAGAAACCAAAAGAAAGGACACCCCTATGCTCTGCGCCGGCCCTCGCCGGAGGCTCGGGCGTTCGCCGGGGCGGATTGCCATTCAGGAAATCCGCTGGATCCCGGCTCACCCTGCGGTGCTCGCGGCGTCGGCGCAACGCAAAGGGGGCCCTGAACGTCAAAAGCTGCCCCTCATCCGCCCTGCGGGCACCTTCTCCCCGCTTGCGGGGAGAAGGAA
>CBINNP010000041.1:0-18580 GCA_966252075.1 uncultured Solimonas sp. | reverse complement strand
GCGTCTCCTTGCGCGAGCGGTCGCCCTTGTACATCGCGCCGATCTGCGGAACGGTGACGTGCGATTCGTCGAGGACGATGATCGCGTCCGGCGGCAGGTAGTCGAGCAGGCAGGGCGGCGGCTCGCCCGGTGCGCGCCCCGACAGATAGCGCGAGTAGTTCTCGATGCCGTTGCAGTAGCCGATCTCGCGGATCATCTCCAGATCGAAGTTGGTGCGCTGTTCGATGCGCTGCGCCTCGATCAGCTTGTTCTGCTGCTGGAACAGCCTGGTGCGCTCGACCATCTCGGCGCGGATATCGTCGAACATCGCGACGACTTTCTCGCGCGGCGTCACGTAATGCGTTTTCGGGAACACCGTGACGCGCGGCACCTTGCGCTTGACCTCGCCGGTCAAGGGATCGAAGTGGGCCAGCGACTCGATCTCGTCGTCGAACAGTTCGACACGGATCGCATCGTCGTCGCTCTCGGCCGGGTGGATGTCGATGACGTCGCCGCGCACGCGATAGGTGCCGCGCTCCAGCGCCACCTCGTTGCGTGTGTACTGCATCGAGGTCAGCTGGCGGATCAGCTCGCGCTGCGGCAGGCGCTCGCCCTTGATCAGGTGCAGCACCATCGCGAAATAGCTTTCCGGATCGCCCAGTCCGTAGATCGCCGATACCGAGGCAATGATGATGGCGTCGCGCCGTGTCATCAGGGTCTTGGTCGCCGACAGGCGCATCTGCTCGATGTGATCGTTGATCGAGCTGTCCTTCTCGATGAAGGTATCGGTGCTGGCGATATAAGCTTCCGGCTGGTAGTAGTCGTAGTACGAGACAAAATACTCGACCGCATTGTCCGGAAAGAACTCGCGGAACTCGCCGTAGAGCTGCGCCGCCAGGGTCTTGTTCGGCGCCATGATCAGCGTCGGCCGCTGCAGTTTCTGGATGACGTTGGCGATGCTGAAGGTCTTGCCGGAGCCGGTGACGCCGAGCAGGGTCTGATGCATCAGACCGTCCTGCAGGCCTTCGGCGAGCTTGGCGATGGCCGTCGGCTGGTCGCCGGCAGGCGCCCAGTCAGCCTTGAGCTTGAACGGCTGTTCGTCGCGCTGACGCAAGCGGCTGGTCTTGACGGAGTCGCGGGGGGCTTCCTGCATGAGCTTCAACCTGGGGGCGCCGATGGCCCCGTTCAACGGGACTGACTAGGGTAGCGCAAAGCCCCTCTCCGGGGCCGTGCGGAACGACGTCGCGCCGGCGGCGGTCACAGCATCACAAAAGGCCAGAGGCCGGATTTTCGAGGAGAACATCGATGGGAAAACTGCAACAGCTGGCGCTGCTCGCCGCCGCCGGTCTCAGTGCCTGCGGCAGCTTGCGCGAGCGCGGCGAACAGGTGCGCGTCACCGCCAGCGCGAGCGTGGTGGCCGAGTGCCTGCAGAAGGGCAGCGTGGCGCTCGGTTCCGCGCCGACCGCCGGCTACGGTGACAACGGCCTGCTCGAACTGCGCAAGCAGGCGGTAGAGCGCGGCGGCAACGTCCTGCTGGTGCGCAGCTACGCGGCGCCCGACGGTGGCACCGCGTACCACTGCGATCCGCTGCCGCCGGCCGATGATCCGCGCATCAAGCCGCTCGGCAGGCCCTAGGAGCATGGGCGTTAGAAACCGCCCGGGCCTTTAGCGCAGCGCTTCCAGCGCTTCCCAGCGCGCGTAGATCGTCGCCAGTTCCTGTTCGATCGCGGTCAGCCGCTTCTGCGTGTCGAGCACCTGCTGCGGAGCGCTGGCATACAGCTCGGCGAGCTTGGCGCCGAGTTTCTGCTGCTCGGTTTCCAGCTTCTCGATCTTTGCCGGCAGGTCGGCCAGCTCGCGCTTTTCCTTGCTGCTCAGGCTGGACGGCTTGGCGGCCGGCGCCGGCGCGGCCGGTGCGGCTTCGGGCGCCGCGGGTTTGGCGGCCGGGGTGCCGGTCGTGGCCTTGCCGGGGGCAGGGCGCTGCCGCAGCCAGTCTTCATAACCGCCGATGTATTCGCCGACGCGGCCATCGCCTTCGAACACCAGCGTGCGTTCGACCACGTTGTCGAGAAACGCGCGGTCGTGTGAAACCAGCAGCACGGTGCCGTCGAAGTTCAGCAGCAGCTCTTCGAGCAGATCGAGCGTCTCGACATCGAGATCGTTGGTCGGCTCGTCGAGCACCAGCAGGTTGGCGGGCTGCGAGAACAGCTGCGCCAGCAGCAGGCGCGAGCGCTCGCCGCCGGACAGCACGCGCGTCGGGCTGCGCGCGCGGTCGGGCGTGAACAGGAAATCCTGCAGATAGCTCATCACATGCTTGCGCGCGCCGTTGGTCTCGACGAATTCCTTGCCGCCGGCGATGTTCTCCCAGACCGGCTTGTTCTCGTTGAGCGTCGCGCGCATCTGGTCGAACCAGGCCAGCTGCAGGTTGGAGCCGGTGCGCACCTCGCCGGACTGCGGTTGCAGCTGGCCGAGCAGCAGGCGCAGCAGCGTGGTCTTGCCGGCGCCGTTGGGGCCGATGATGCCAAGCTTGTCGCCGCGCATCAGCACGGTCGAGAAGTTGTGGACGATGCGCTTGTTGTCCCAGCCGTAGCCGAGGTTCTTGGCCTCGGCGACCAGCTTGCCGGAGCGTTCCGCCTCCTGCAGCGAGAACTGCGCGGTGCCCTGCAGCTTGCGGCGCTGCGCATACTGGTCGCGCATTTCGTAAAGGCGCTTGACGCGGCCCATGTCGCGCGTGCGGCGCGCCTCGATGCCGCGGCGGATCCACACTTCCTCCTGCGCCATCTTCTTGTCGAACAGCGCCTGCTCCTGTGCTTCGGCGTGCAGGCGCTCCTCGCGGCGGCGCAGGTAGTTGTCGTAGTCGCCGGGCCAGCTGCTGATGCGGCCGCGGTCGAGTTCGACGATGCGTGTCGCCAGGCGGCGCAGGAAGGCGCGGTCGTGGGTGATGAACAGCAGCGCGCCTTGCCAGTTGGCCAGGAAGTCCTCGATCCAGGCGATCGAATCGAGGTCGAGATGGTTGGTCGGCTCGTCGAGCAGCAGCAGATCGGGTTCGGAGGCCAGCGCGCGGCCGAGCAGCGCACGGCGCTTGAGGCCGCCCGACAGCGCCTCGAATGCAGTGTCCGGCGGCAGACCGAGCCGCGACACCACGCCGTCGATCCGTGCGTCGAGCGCCCAGCCGTCCTCGTTGTCGAGCTTCTGTTGCAGCGTGCCGAGGCGATCGAGCTGGTCCGGGTCATGAATCAGCAGATGGTGGTATTCGGCCAGCGCCGCGCCGAGCGCGCCGGCGCCGCTGGCGATCACCTCGCGTACCGTGCCGGGCAGATGGCGCGGAATATCCTGCGGCATCTCGGCGATGCGCAGGCCGGCGCTGCGGATCACTTCGCCGTCGTCGGCGGTCTGCGTGCCGTTGATGATGCGCAGCAGCGTCGACTTGCCCTCGCCGTTGCGACCGAGCAGGCAGACGCGTTCGCCGCGCTCGATGGCGAAGTCGATGCCGTCGAGCAGCGGCGGACCGCCGAAACGCAGGAAGATCTTTTTAAGCGCGAGCAGGGTCACGATGAACGCCAGCGGGGAAGGGCGGACATTCTACTTGCCGCCTCCCGCCGCCGCGCGCCGCCGAAGCGGCTTACAGCGGCGGATTGCCGGGCAGGCGCTCCAGGCCGTCGTCGACCTTCAGCCAGCTCAGCATCGAGTCGCACCAGATGTGGCCGCTGGGCTGCACGGCGCTGGGCTGGTCGAGCGAGCCGACCTTGATGAAGATCAGGTCGGGGACTTCGGCAAAACGCGAATAGATCGGACTGCCGCACTGCGGGCAGAAATGCCGCTCGACAGTGAGGCCGGCAGTGCCCTTGACCGCGTGCGACTGCGTCCGGCCGTCGAGCTTCAGCGTCGCACTCGGAAAGATCGACACCGCGGCGAATGCGCTGCCCGACGCGTACTGGCAATCGCGGCAATGGCAAAGTTTGGTGTCGAGCGGCGCGGCGCGGCTGGTATAGCGGACAGAGCCGCAGCGGCAGCCACCGGCGAATTCGGTCGTCATGGGTGCTTCTCTCCTCGTGTTTTTTGCAACTGTCTTGGGCGGCGCCGGCGGGCGGCGTCGCCCGGCGAGCTTAACGCGCATGCCGGGCAGGCGCCTTGCGGACCGACCATATGGGCCTGCGCCAGCGGTGGGCGCGCCGGGCACTTTCCTTTATCATCTCGCGCCGTTTTTCATCCGCCCGACCGGCAGTCACGCCAGGGCAGAAATTCGAGGATCTATCGTGGAACTGTCACTCGCGCAGCGCGTCAGCCGCATCAAGCCGTCGCCGACGCTCGCCGTCACCGCCAAGGCCGCCGAACTCAAGGCGCAGGGCAAGGACGTTTACTCGCTGTCCGCCGGCGAGCCGGACTTCGATACGCCGCAGCACATCAAGGATGCGGCTGTCGATGCGATCAAGCGCGGCGTCACCAAGTACACCGCGGTCGGCGGCACGCCGGCGCTCAAGAACGCGATCATCCAGAAGATGAAGCGTGACAACGATCTGGACTACAAGCCCAACCAGATCGTCGCCGCCAATGGCGGCAAGCAGGCCTGCTACAACCTGTGCCAGGCGCTGCTCAACGCCACCGACGAGGTGCTGATCCCGGCGCCGTACTGGGTCTCGTACCCGGACATGGTGCTGCTGGCCGACGCCACGCCGGTGTTCATCTACACCACCGCCGACAACCGCTTCAAGATCACGCCGGAACAGCTGGAGCGGGCGATCACGCCGCGCACCCGGATGCTGTGGCTGAACTCGCCGTCGAACCCCTCCGGCATGGCCTACAGCAAGGCCGAGCTGACGGCGCTCGGCGAGGTGCTGCGCAAGCATCCGCAGATCGTCATCGCCACCGATGACATGTATGAAAAGATCATGTGGACCGGCGAGCCGTACAGCAACATCATCAACGCCTGCCCGGATCTGTACGACCGCACGGTGGTGATCCACGCCGTGTCGAAGACCTATTCGATGACCGGCTGGCGCATCGGCTGGGCCTGCGGTCCGCAGAAGCTGATCACGGCGATGGCCGACATCCAGTCGCAGCAGACTTCCAACCCGAACTCGATCGCGCAGGTCGCGGCCGAGGCGGCGCTGCTCGGCGACCAGAGCTGCGTGACCGAGATGGTCAAGGCGTTCAAGGGCCGTCACGACCGCCTGGTCGCCAACCTCAACACGATTGCGGGCGTGAAGTGCCTGCCGGTCGACGGCACCTTCTACGCGTTCCCGAACGTCGACGGCCTGATCGCCAGGCTCGGCGTCAAGGACGACCTGGAACTGTCGAACAAGCTGCTGCAGGAGGCGCTGGTCGCTGTGGTGCCGGGCTCGGCCTTCGGCTCGCCGGGTCACATCCGCCTGTCCTTCGCCACCAGCGACAAGGTGCTGGAAGGCAGTGTCGAGCGCATCAAGGCGCTGCTGGGCTGATCGGCCGCAAGCCGCACAAGAAGGCCCCGCTCCGCGGGGCTTTTTTTGTAGCGACCGGGCCGGAGGGTGGGTCATGAGCTGCCACGCTCCCGACGCGGTCAGCTCCGCAACGGCGGGTCGTGACCCGCCCTACGGTGCGGGCCGGGTTCGCCGTTCGCTATCGATCAGCGTGCGTTTGCGCTCCAGTCCCCACTTGTAGCCGCCCATGCTGCCATCGCCGCGGATCACGCGATGGCAGGGAATCAGCAGGGCCACGCGGTTGCGCGCGCAGGCGCTGGCGACGGCGCGCACCGCCGCTGGCTGGCCGATGCCTTCCGCCACTTCCGTATACGAGCGCAGCTCGCCGTAGGGAATCTTCTGCAGGTAGGCCCAGACCTTCATCTGGAAGGCGGTGCCGCGCAGATCAAGCGGCAGAGCCAGCTGTGGCCGCAGGCCTTGCAGGTGGGCGCCGAGCGCCTGCATCCATGCCTCCCAGGGTTCGCGCATCGCGGCGTCGGCGGCGCCGAGCGTCGCCTGCGGATATTCGCTGCGCAGCATTTCCAGCAGTCCTGCCTCGCTATCGCCGAACTGCACGAAGCAGAGGCCGCGGTCGGTGGCGCCGAGCATCAGCAGGCCCAGCGGCGTCCGGGTGCTGGCGTAGGAGATCGCCACGCCTTCGCCGCCGGTGCGGTACTGCTTCGGCGTCATGCCGATGCGACTGGCGACGCGCTCATAGACGCGGCTGGCCGAGCCGAAGCCGGCGTCCTGCACGGCGCGCGTGACGCTGCCGCCGTCGCGCAGGCGGCGGCGCAGGGTCTTGAGCCGGCAGGCGTCGTGATACTGCTTGGGGCTGATGCCGGTCACCGCCTTGAACTGCCGCTGCAGGTGGAACGGGCTCAGATGGATCTGCCTGCCCAGCCGTTCCAGGCTCAACTCCTCCTGGGCGTGCGCTTCGATGTAGCGGCATAGTTCGGCGATGCGCGCCTGCATCCGCGCATCGCTGCGCGGGCTGTCCGGATGACAGCGCTTGCAGGCGCGAAAACCGGCCGCCTGTGCCGCGGCCGGGCTGTCGAACGGGCGGACATTGTCGCGTCGCGGCAGCCGTGACGGGCACGACGGGCGGCAATAGACGCCGGTCGAGGTGACGCCGTAGTAGAAGTGGCCGTCGTGGCGGGCATCGCGGGCGCACAGCGCCTGCCATTCGCTGTCGGTGATCATTGCGGTCCTGGGCTCAAGTCTAGCGCCGAGGGTTCGGCGCCGGGACAGTGTCGGTGCCGTGCCACGCCCGGGCGCTCCGCTTCTTGCGCAGCCGTGGCGGATGTTGCCGGCCGGCGATCCCGAACGGCTGGCCGCTCGTCGGAAATCAGCGCAAGGCCGGCGCCGCCGCGGTGCATATTAAACGCGAAGCTGCGTGGTCCGAATGCGCGATGCCGCGGTGTCGGCGGCGGGCCAAAATTTCCATCGACCATAGGAGATTGTCATGACGCAAACCCAGACTTTCGTGCCCGGCGTCGCTGCCATGGTTACCATTCTGAGCATCGCGTTCCTGTGCGTGTACGCTGTTTCGCTCTGAACCTCTAAAGCTGTTGCGGGCGACGAAGGCCTTCGGTGACGAAGGCCTTCGTCGCGAATGACGAGGTCCTCGGCGCGGCCGGCACGAACTGGCGGCGGACCTTGCTGTCATAATGACCAGCCCCGTTCCCGCCCCGTCGCCCGATTCCATGAAGCTCGCTTCCCCGGCCGTTCTCGCCCTCGTCGTCGTTGCCTTCCTGACCGCCTGCGCGCCGAAGATGGACAGCGCCTCGGCACCGGCGCAGGCGCCCGGCGCCGAGGAATTGCAGAAGAAGCTTGCGAAGTTCCTGCCCGATCTCAAGGCCGAGGACATTCGCGCCACCGAAGCCGCCGGTCTTTACGAGGTCAAATCCGACGGCAACTACGGCTACGTGACCGCCGACGGCAAGTTTCTGATTGCCGGCGATCTGGTCGATCTCGGCAGCGGCGAAAGCCTCACCGAGAACCGTCGCCGTGGCGATCGTGTCGCCAAGCTCGAGGCGCTGGGTACCGACAACATGATCGTGTTCGCGCCGGCCGGCGGCACCAAGCATGTCGTCACGGTCTTCACCGACATCGATTGCGGCTACTGCCGCAAGCTGCACAGCGAGATCGCGCAGTACAACGCCGCGGGCATCGAGATCCGCTATGTCTCGTATCCGCGCAGCGGCCCGAACAGCGAGTCGTTCCATAAGGCGCAGGCGGTCTGGTGCGCGGCCGACCGCAAGGCGGCGCTGACGGCCGCCAAGCAGGGCGGGGCGGTGACGGGAGAGGCCGCCTGCAATGATCCGATCGGCCGCGAATGGGCGCTCGGCAACGAGCTCGGCCTGCGCGGCACGCCGCTGCTGGTGCTCGAAGATGGCAGCGTCGTCAACGGCTATGTGCCGGCGGCGGCCCTCGCGCAGCGGCTGGCAACGCCATCCCGCGCCGCCCTGACCGGCAGCCCGAAACAGGGCTGATCGCCGGCACCGTTCGCGCGGGATGATGGCCCGGCACCGCCGCAGCCGCAGCGCCCGATTCGGCGACAATGCCGCGGTGAAACCGCAGCGATAAGCGGTGGCGTCGCATCTCCGGCGCCCTTGAGTCCTTTCTTTTCACGATCCCGAAGCCGATGTCGGACCCCGCCAAGCCTGCGAAGACGACGATCGACCCCACGCCCGCGATGGCCGCTGGCGGCCTGACGCCGCGCGCTTCGAAACTGCGCGCCTGGCTGGTGTCGGCCGGCGCCATCGTGCTGACGGCGCTGATCATCTGGGCGCTGCAGCGGTTGACGCAGCAGATCCGCTACGCCGATCTGCTGGCGGCGATCCGCACGACTTCTCGGCTGGACATCCTGCTCGCTGTCGTCGCCACCGCCGCCAGCTTCGTTGCCCTCACCGGCTACGACTTCTCGAGCCTGCGTTACGTCGGCGCACGGGTGAAACCGCGCGTGGTGATGCTGACCTCGTTCATTGCCTACGCGCTGGGCAACACCATCGGCCTGGGCGTGCTGACCGGCGGCGCGGTGCGGCTGCGCATGTACACCGCCGCCGGGGTCGGCGCGGCGCCGGTCGGCCGCGCGATCGCCTTCAACGCGCTGGCCTTCGGCTTCGGTATCTCCACCATCGGCGCGATCGGCTTGCTGTGGGGCGCCGGCGAGGTGGCCGACGTGGTGCACATCCACGCCAATCTGCTGCGCAGCCTGGCGGTGCTGATGCTGATGTCGGCGACCGCCTTCGTCACCGTCTGCGCACTGCGCCGCGAGATCGGCTTCGGCTCGCGACTGCGGCTCAAGCTGCCCGCCGCGCCGCTGGCACTGCAGCAGCTGGCGATCTCGGTGCTCGAACTGGTGTTCTCGGCGGCCGCGCTGTGGTTCCTGCTGCCGCATACCGAAGTGGGTTTCGCCAGCTTCGTCGCCTTCTACGCGATCGCCATCACGCTGGGCATCATCAGTCACGTGCCCGGCGGCCTCGGCGTGTTCGAGGCCGTGATGCTGCTGGCGTTCTCCGGCCAGCTGCCGGTGGAGAAGCTGGCCGGCGCGCTGGTGCTGTACCGCGGCGTCTACTATCTGCTGCCGCTGCTGGTCGCCGTGGCGCTGCTGGCGGCGCTGGAACTGCGCAGCGCCACGCTGATGGCGCCGGTGACGCGCGCGGCGGCGCGGCTGTCGCCGGTGTTCCTGGCCGGCTTCGCGCTGGTGATCGGCGTGATGCTGCTGCTGTCCGGCGTCACGCCGGCGACCGATGAGGCGGCCGACCTGCTGGCGCTGCGCGTGCCCCTGCCGATCGTCGAGGCCTCGCACTTCATCGGCAGCATCGCCGGCATTGCCTTCCTGTTCATCGCCCGCGGCCTGCTGCATCGCCTCGACGGTGCCTGGTGGGCGGCCTTGTTCCTGACCCTGCTGAGCTTCTGGCTGGCGCTGCCCAAGGGCGTGGCGGTGGGCGAGATGGCGATGCTGGGCTTCCTGTGCCTGACGCTGATCGCCTCCAAGCGCGAGTTCTACCGGCGTGCCTCGCTGCTGTCGATCAGCTTTTCCGGCGGCTGGCTGGTGGCGGTCGGATGCGTGATCGCCGTCGTCATCTGGGTGCTGCTGTTCGCCTACCGCGACGTCTCCTACGGCAACGAGCTGTGGTGGCAGTTCGCGTTCAACGGTAACGCCCCGCGTTCGCTGCGTGCGATCACCGCGATCGCCGTGATCACGCTGACGATCGCACTGTGGCAGCTGATGCGGCCGGCGTCCGGCCTTGCCGCCGTCCCCGATGGCGAGGCTCTGGCGCGGGCGCGCGCCATCATTCGCCTGCAGGGCCGTTCCGACGCCGGCCTGGCATTGACCGGTGACAAGAGCCTGCTGTTCTCGGCGTCCGGCAAGTCGTTCCTGATGTATGGCAAGTACGGCCGCTCCTGGGTGTCGCTGTACGGCCCCTTCGGCGCCGCCAGCGAGGCGCCGGAGCTGGTCTGGCGCTTCATCGAACTGGCGACGCGGCATGGCGGCCGGCCGGCGTTCTATCAGGTGCCGCCGGCCTCGTTGCCGATGTATCTCGACGCCGGCCTGCGCGCGCTCAAACTCGGCGAATATGCGTCCGTCTCCTTGCCGGGCTTCACGCTCAAGGGCAGCACGCGCGCCAACCTGCGCCACGGCGCCAGCCGCGGCGAGCGCGAGGGCCTGAGCTTCGAATGGCACGAGTACGAAGCGGTGCGTGAGCACCTGCCGGCGCTGCGCGAGGTATCGGACGCCTGGCTGGCCTCGCTGCAGACGCGCGAGAAGAGCTTCTCGCTGGGGTTCTTCGACGACAATTATCTGTGCGACGGCGGCGTCGGCATCGTCCGCCACGAGGGCCGCATCGTCGCCTTCGCCAGCATCCTGATCACCGACCAGCGCATCGAAGCGACGGTGGATCTGATGCGCTACCGGCCGGACGCGCCGAAGGGCACGATGGATTTCCTGTTCGCGCGCTGCATCGCGCAGCTGCAGGGCCTGCGCTACCAGAGCCTGGGCCTGGGCATGTCGCCGATGTCCGGCATGGCCGAGCATCCGCTGGCCTCGCGCTGGCACCGCTTCGGCCGCCTGCTGTTCGCGCACGGCGGCTCGTTCTACAACTTTCAGGGCCTGCGCGCGTTCAAGGAAAAGTTCGCGCCGGAGTGGGAGCCGCGCTATCTGGTGTCGCCGGGCGGCATCGCGCCGCTGCTGACGCTGGCCGATGTCGCGGCGCTGGTGGCCGGAGGAATCAAGGGAGTGATGGGGCGATGAGCAAGCATTGGGCAGTGGCGCTGCTGTTCGGCCTGAGCGTGTCGATCGGCGTCAGCGCCGCCGACAACGGCAGCGACACGAAGAAGCCGGCGACGATCAAGGCGGTCGCCAAGCCCGCTGCCAAATCCGTGGCAAAGCCTGCCGCCAAGGCCTTCGCCCTGGCGCCGGGCGCCGAGCAGATGCTCTCGCACGGCCGCTTCGAGGGCATTGCGATGTATGCGCCCAAGCAGCAGGTCAAGAGTTTCGTGCTGCTGTTCTCCAGCGCCGAAGGCTGGCAGGCGGGCGATGCGGAAACCGCCAGGCTGCTGGCCGCCCGTGGCGCGCTGGTCGCCGGGATCGATACCGCAAGGCTTTACGCCGGCTTCGAGGTGGCGGACGACCCCTGCCTGATCCTCAGCGGCGATGTCGAGAACCTCAGCCGTTACCTGCAGGCCTACTACAAGCTGGCGACCTACTTCCCGCCGATCGTGATCGGCGAGGGCAACGGCGGCACGCTGGCCTACATGCTCGCTGCGCAGGCGCCGGACGACACCCTCAGCGGCGCGATCTCGCTGGGCTTCTGCCCGCAGACGAAGCTGCGCAAAACCTTCTGCAAGGGCGAGGGCCTGCGTTACGCGCGCGGCAAGGCCAACATCCTCAAGCCCGCAGCGGACCTGCACACGATGTGGACCTGGGTCGATGCCGGCGCCAATCCCGACGGCTGCGGCGTCAAGATCGACCGCGATTTTCCGGACGTCGATCATGCGCAGCGCATCGTCTCCTCGGCGCACAACCGCCAGCGCCTGCTGCTGGAAAGCTACGACCGCACCGCGGCGACGTTGGCGCCGCTGCTCAATGCGCCGAAGCCGGCCTTGCTGGCCGATCTGCCGATCGTCGAAATCCCGGCATCCGGCAAGGACGATGTGTTCGCGATCCTGATCTCGGGCGATGGCGGCTGGGCCGGGCTCGACAAGGAGGTCGGCGCGGCGCTCAAGGCGCGCGGCGTGCCGGTCGCCGGCCTGGATTCACTGCGCTACTTCTGGACCGAGCGCACGCCGTCCGGCGTGGCTCGCGACGTGGAGCGGATGATCCAGCACTACGCCAGCCACTGGGACAAGTCGAAGGTGATCCTGATCGGCTACTCGCAGGGCGCCAACGTGATGCCCTTCGTGCTCAACCGCCTGACGCCGGCGGCGCGCGCGCGCGTCTCCGCCTCGGTGCTGATGGGCCTGGGCGAGCGCGCCGACTTCGAGTTCCACCTGTCGAACTGGGTGGCCAGCAGCGACGACGGCCTGCCGATTCCGCCGGAGATCGCCAAACTCAGCGGCGGCAACCCGGTGTGCATCTACGGCGAGAAGGACGAGGAATCCGCGTGCCCTTCGCTCGATCCGAAGAAGGTGCACATCATCAAGCTGCCGGGCGGCCACCACTTCGACGGCAACTTCGACAATCTCGCCCGGCTGATCGTCGAGGCCGGAGACCCGCCGCGCTGACCCGCCCTGCCGGCGCGGCCGCCGGCTGTGCTCAGCGGATCGGTGGCGCCGCGGCTGGCGGATCGCTGCGCGAGACGCCGGCGGTGACGACAAAGCGCATCGCGTCTTCCAGGCTCATGTCGAGCGGCGTCAGCAGCCGGCGCGGCAACAGCAGCGTATAGCCGCCGATCTGGTAGCTCATCGGCAGGTAGACGGCGACGCAGTCCTCGTCGGCTATGATGCTGAAGCGGCTCAGGTCTTCGAGCGTGACGAAGCCGACCAGGCGGATCGGCTGATCCGGCCACTGCACCATCACCACCTTGCCGAGCCGCTGGCCGCCCTTGTTGTTGCTGACCAGCTCGGTGAGATCGCGCACGGCGCCATAGATGGTCTTGATCAGCGGGATGCGGTTGAGGTTGTGATCGAGCCACTGCAGCAGCTGGCGCGTCACCACGCCCTGCATCGCCAGGCCGGCGCCGAAGATCAGCGCCACCGCGCCGACCAGGCCCATGCCGGGCCGGTAGGCGCCGCCCGGCAGTACGACGCTGAGCACGCTGCCGAGCACCGATTCGGCGGCGCCGATCAGCCACATCACCAGGCTGATCGTCACCAGGATTGGCAGCACCGCCAGCAGGCCGGTGAAGAAGATCGACAGCGCTTTGCGTGCGGTGGCGCGCGCGGCATCGGAGAGCAGCGGCTTGAACGAGGAATTCATCGGAGCCTCAGAAGCATTTCCAGCGGAAACGACCGATTGTTGGGCTTTCTAATACCACTTCGTCACCCGCCAGCAAGGGGCCGACACCTTTGGGCGTGCCGGTGTAGATGATGTCGCCTGGTTCCAGCGACCAGGTCTTCGACAGGATGTGGATCTGCTGCGCCACCGGGTAGAGCATCTCGGCAGTCCTGCCGTGCTGGCGCAGCTCGCCGTTGATGTGGCAGCTGAACTCCAGCGCCTGCAGGTCCTGGCCGAGGAAAGGCCGGAAATCGCCCAGCGGTGCGGCGCCGTCGAAGCTCTTGGCCAGTTCCCAGGGCTTGCCCTTGTTCTTCAGCTCGGTCTGCAGATCGCGCAGCGTCAGGTCCAGGCCCAGCGTCAGGCCGGCGACGCAGTCGAGCGCCTCGTCGATGCCGATGTCGCGGCCGCCGCCGGTCAGCTGCACGACCAGCTCGGTTTCGAAGTGCACGCTGCCCAGGCCCTGCGGCAGGATGATCGGCTCGCCTTCGGCGACCAGCGCCGAGACGGGCTTCATGAAGATCACGCAGTCGCCGTCCGGCGCGTAGCCGAGGTGGGCGAGTTCGGCGACGTGGTCGGCGTAGTTCTTGCCGATGCAGAAAATGCGGTTGACGGAATCCATGGTCGGCAACGATACGGCAGCCAAGAAAAAAGCGGCAGGTCTTGCGACCTGCCGCCTGCGTTTGCAGCCGCCGAGCGATCAGATCCGCTCTTCGATCCCGAAGGCCGCGAAGCCCTTGTTCTTGAAGTTGGTGCGGAACATGTCGCGCAGCTTGGTCGCGGTGGCGTCGTAGGCATCCTTGTCCGCCCAGGTATTGCGCGGATTGAGGATGGCGCTGTCGACGCCCGGGCAGCTCTTCGGCATCTTCAGGTTGAGGATCGGCTGCGTCTCGGTCTCGACGCCGTCGAGTTCACCGTTGAGCGCGGCATTGAGCAGCGCGCGGGTGACCTTGAGCTTCATGCGGCTGCCGCCGGTCGAGGCGCCACCGCCGCTCCAGCCGGTGTTGAGCAGGATGCAGCGCGCCTGGTACTTCTCCATCTTCTCGGCGAGCAGCTTGGCGTAGACGTTCGGCTTGTGCGCCATGAACGGGCCGCCGAAGCAGGCGGAGAAGGTCGGCGTCGGTTCGCTGACGCCCACTTCCGTACCGGCGACGCGCGCGGTGAAGCCGGAGACGAAGTGGTACATCACGTCCTTGGGCTCGAGGATCGAGATCGGCGGCAGCACGCCGAAGGCGTCGGCGGTCAGCAGCACGATGGTCTTCGGATGCGGGCCCTGGCCGTTCGGCATCACGTTCGGATTGGCTTCGAGCGGGTAGGAGAAGCGCGTGTTCTCGGCGATCGAATCGTCGAACAGGTCGAGTTCGTCCGGGTGGCATTCGGACATGGTCTTGCCCGGCAGCGGCGGCACGTTCTCGATGATCGTGCCCGGCTTGGACAGCGCCTGGGCGATGACCGGCTCGGCTTCCTTGTCGAGGTTGATCAGCTTGGCGTAGCAACCGTCTTCGAGGTTGCACAAACCATTGTCGGACCAGATGGTCTCGTCGTCGCCGATCAGGCGGCGGTTGGCGTCGGCCGACAGCGTGGTCTTGCCGGTGCCCGACAGGCCGAACAGGATCGCCGCGTCATTGCTCTTGCCGACGTTGGCCGAGCAATGCATCGACAGGCGACCTTCCTTGGGCAGCAGGTAGTTGCCGACGGTGAAGATGGTCTTCTTGTTGACGCCGCAGTAGTCGGCGCGGCCGGCGACGAGGCAGATCTGGTTGCGCGTGTCGATGATGACGGCGGCTTCGGCGCGCGAGCCGTCACGCTCGGGTTCGCAGACGAAGCTCGGCACGTTGAGCATCGTCCAGCGGCGCGCGTCGACATCCTTCACGCCCTGCAGGTTCTTCGGGAACATGTTGTGGCAGAACATCGCGTGCGTCGCGTACTCGCCGACGAAGCGGTACGGCACGGCGAAGTCCGGATCCGAACCCATGAACAGGTCCTTGACGTACAGCGTCGCCTTCTTCTCGTTGAGGTGGGCGATGACGCGCTTGAGCAGGCCTTCGTATTTTTCCGGGTCATAGGCGGTGAGGTCGGCCTTGAACCAGAGTTCGTCGGCGACTTCCGGCCACTTGACCGCAAAGGTGTCCTTGGTGCGGCGGCCCGTGCAATCCGGATCGGTGTAGTAAACCAGTGGACCCTTGACGCCGAGCTTGGTGGGGAAGGCCTTCTGCGCATCGCTCGGACCGTCGCGGCGGACGCGACCGCGGTCATTGGCGATGGCTTCGTGAAAAAGTTCTTCCTTCGACAGCTCGTACTTGTACGAGACCGTCTTGAGTCCGAACAGTTTTTCTAGGTCGGCCTGAAAGCTCATGCAAATTCCTCTGGTGGCGGATTACGCGTATGCCGGTGGTTCAGTGAGTACGAGACCGCATCCCGACTGGCGGCGGGGACGCAAATGGTAAGTAGGCGTCTGGTTGGGCGCAAGGAAAATCGCGCTTTTAGGGGTGCAGAACGCGATTTTAGTGAAAATTCAGTGCACGTTAACAAAAAAGGGGGGGCTTGACGGCGTCATGCGGCCATGGTTTCCGGCAGTTTGAAGCCGGACACCGATTCGCGCAGCTTGTCCGATAGCTCGGCCAGTTCGCCCACTGCGCGTGCAGTCTGATTGGCAGAACCGGAAGTTTGTACCGCGATATCGCGGATCGCCTGCATCTGGCCGGCGATCTGCGTTGCAGCCGCCGACTGCTGGCGTGCCGAGCCGGCGATTTCGATGATCAGCGTTGCCAGCTGCTGCGACGAGGACTCGACTTTCGACAGGGCCTGGCCCGCCTCTTCGGCGCTGCTGGCGCCGACCACTACGTTCTGGGTGGAGCGCTCCATCGAGGTGATCGCTTCCTGGGTGTCGGCCTGAATGGTCTTGACCAGGGTCTCGATCTGCCGCGTCGCATTGGCGGCGCGCTCGGCGAGCTTCTGCACCTCGTCGGCGACCACCGCGAAGCCGCGCCCGGATTCGCCGGCCATCGCCGCCTGGATCGAGGCATTGAGCGCCAGCGTATTGGTCTGCTCGGCGATGTCGTTGATGAACTCGATGATGTTGCCGATCTCCTGCGAGGACTCGCCGAGCCGCTTGATGCGCTTGGAGGTGTCCTGGATCTGCTCGCGCAGGCTGCTCATGCCGGCCATCGTGCGGTTGACCGTCTCGGCGCCGGCATGTGCGATCTGCACCGAGGTCTGCGCCTGGCCGGCGAGCTGCTCGGCGTAGCCGGCGACGTCCTGCATGCTGGTCGCGGTGGCGCTGATGCTGCTGGTGATGGCGGCGACCTCGCGCGCCTGGCGCTCGGAGGCCTCGCTCATCTTCAGCGCCGTCTGCTGGGTGCCGATCGCCGCATCGGCGACGTCGTCGGAGGTCGTGCGGATGGTGCCGACCAGATGACGCATGTTCTGCACGGTGTAGTTGATCGAGTCGGCGATCGCGCCGGTGAAATCCTCGGTGACGGTGACGTCGACGGTCAGATCGCCGTCGGCGAGATTGGTGATCTCGTCGAGCAGGGAGAGGATCGCCTGCTGCTGGCGGCCGTCGCGCAGCTCGGCCTCGTGCAGGCGCTGCCGGGTGCTGGTCAGCATCAGCGCGCCGAAGGCAGCGAGCGCCAGGATCGCCAGCGTGCCGGCGATGTAGACCAGCTTGGGCAGCAGTTTCTGCTGCACCTGCACGTCGAGCAGACGTTGCTCGAAGGCCGCGGCGGCCTTGCCCAGGCCGGTCGATTGCGCCTGCATCTGCGCGGCGGCAGCCTGCATCGCGGCGAGCTTGGGCGCCGCGGTGTCCAGCGCGGCGGCGGCCTGGCGCAGGGTCTCCAGTTGCTCGGCAATGCCGCGGCCGAGGCTGCCGCCGATGCTGCCGTCGGCCAGCAGCGAAGCGTGCTCGCTGGCCAGCGTGCGCAGGTCGCTGTTGAGCGCGCTCAGAGCCGCCTGCGGCTCCCGGCCGAGCGCGCGCTGCGCGGCGGCGTTGATGCGCTCGATGCGGACCAGCTGTTGGGCGGTGCGCAGCATCTGCTCGGGCGCCGCGTCGCGGCTGCCCAGCTTTTGCGTGATCTGCTCGTAGGCGGCGGCCAGCCCCTTGCCGTCGGCGGCCGTCGGCGCGATCAGCTCGGCGATGCTGCTGCGCGCCTGCATCGCCGACTGATACGCCGGCTCGGCGTCGATGACGGTCTGCGCCGGGCGCTGCAGCGCCTTCCATGCTGCCTCCACGGCATCCAGCTCATCGGCGGCGGCCAGCGGCGCCGGCGCGATGCCGGTGGCGGCATTGCGGCCGGCCAGCGCGTCGATCTGGCCCGACAGCGTGGTCTGCCGGCTCCGGAGCAGCGCAAAGTCCGGTGCGCGGCCGGCCGCGGCGGCTTCGCCGGCGGCAGCCATGTCGGTGGCGGCCAGGCCGAGCCCGTGTGCCGTCTCGATCCAGGTTTCATTGCGCGCCTTGGCGCCCTGCGACAGGAAGAAGCTCAGCAGCGCGACCGCCATCAGCGCCACGGCGGCGGAAAACAGCAGGGTCTCGCGGCGATTGCCGAGCGCGCGAGCGGATGCGGCGGTGTCCGCCATGAAGGCTCCTCTCCGGTGGCCTGTGGTCCTGGTTCCTGCGTTCCTAGGCCACCAGCACGTTTTTTATTTTCGCCAGCAGGTCGCTCTCGCGAACCGGCTTGACGAGGTATTCGCGCGCGCCCTGGCGCAAGGCCCAGACGCGATCGGTTTCCTGACTCTTGCTGCTGACGACGATCACCGGGATGTGGGCGGTGATCGGGTCCTTGGACAGGGTGCGGGTGGCCTGAAAGCCGTTCACGCCCGGCATCACCACGTCCATGATCACCACTTCCGGCCGTTCGCTGCGAATCCTCTGCAAGGCATCGGTGCCGGAGATCGACTCCAGCACCTGATGGCCTGCCTTGAGCAACATGTTCTTGAGGTTCTGCACGTCCGTGGGCGAATCATCCACGATCATGACGCGAGCCATACGGTTCCCCTGCGGCACCGTTGCCGACTGTTCCGACTATAAACCGCGCTCGTGATGCCCCGCCGCGTAGACACTGTGGCCACGGTAGAAGGTGCGCACCGCACGACCTCGCAGCTTGCGGCCCTCGAATGGGGTGTGACGGCCGGCGCTGCGCAGCCGTTCCGCTCGCAGTGTCCATGCCAGCTCCGGATCGATCAGCACCAGATCGGCCGGAGAGCCTGCTGCGATGCGGCTGTCGTCGAGTCCGGCGATCCGTGCCGGGCCGTCGGCCAGCCGCGCGGCCATTGCCAGCGGCGTCAACAAACCGTCGTGGACCAGTTCCAGCGCCAGCGGCAACAGGGTTTCCAGTGCCGAAAGGCCGGGCTCGGTCAGCGGCAGCGGATTGATCTTGGCGTCGGCCTCGTGCGGCTGGTGGTCGGAGCAGATCGCAGCGATCACGCCGGCACTGACGGCAGCGCGCAGCGCATCGCGATCAGCCGCGCTGCGCAGCGGCGGGATCACGTGGCACAGCGCGTTGAAGCCGTCGAGGTCGACGTCGGTAAGGAACAGCTGATGGGCGGCGACGTCGGCGGTGACCGGCAGGCCGCGACTCTGCGCCGCCTCGATCAGCTCGGCGCCGCGCGCGGTCGACAGCCGGCAGAAATGCACGCGGGCGCCGGTATCCTCGACCAGCGAGATCCAGAAGCGCAGCGCCGCGACTTCCGCCGCTGCCGGGATCGACGGCAGGCCCAGGCGGGTGGCGACCGG
>CBINNP010000040.1:0-18850 GCA_966252075.1 uncultured Solimonas sp. | reverse complement strand
GTCCAGGGTGGGCGCATGGGAGACCTCGATGGGCGAGCCCTCCGCGACACCCAGGCGTTCCCACGCGGACTCGGACAGCGCCGCCTCGCCGGACGCCACCAGATCGCCATCGGCCTGGTAAAGCATCGCCAGGACCTGGCGCCCGCCCGCCGAGAGCAGGACCTGGGAACGGGAGCTCAAACCTTCGGCGCGGCAGACGTGGCAATCGGTGCGCATGACCGCGATCGCCTGGTGCTGGGCATGAAGGCCCAGGCGCCGGGCGCGCAGGGTCGGGGGCGCATTGGCAATCCGGTCGGCAGTCTCGGTCACAGTTCGAACACCTGGCCCAGCCGGGGGACCGAGACAGGCCAGCCGGTTTCCTTGTCGATGCGCACGCGCAGGGCCTCGGCGGCATCCGCTTCCCCGTGCACGATGAATACGCGCGAGGGGGCATGCCGGAAGCCGGAGAGCCAGCGCATCAGTTCATTGGAATCCGCGTGCGCCGACAGCTCCGGCAGGTTGGCGACCTGCGCATTCACCGGAACCCATTGTCCGTGGATCTTGACTTCGCGTGCGCCCTGCAGCATGGCCTGGCCGCGGGTCCCTGCGGCCTGATAGCCGGCGAACAGGATGGTGTTCTCGCGTTTCGGCGCGAACGCGGCGAGGTGGTGAAGCACCCGACCGCCGGTCGCCATCCCGCTGGCCGAGATGACGACCTTGGGGAACCGGCTGGCGGTGATCTGCTTGGATTCCTCCACCTCGCGGGTGTAGGTGGCGATCCCGCAGGCGGCATGGCAGATCTCTGCGGGCAGCCGGTGGTCGTCCAGGTGGCTGCACAGCAGTTCGCTGGCGTTGATCGCCATCGGACTGTCCAGATAGATGGGCACCGAACCCAGGCGTCCGGTCTGGCGCAGCTTCCACAGGTAGTAGAGCAGGAGTTGGGCGCGGCCCACCGCGAAGGCGGGAATGACCACCGTGCCGCCGCGGCCGACCGTCTTCTCGATGACGGCGCCGAGGGCTTCGGCCGCATCGTTCGGCGCATGGGTCCGGTTGCCGTACGTGGACTCGATCACCACATAGTCGGCTTCGGTCACGGACTGCGGATCGAACAGCATCGGGTCGTCGTAGCGCCCCAGGTCGCCGGAGAACACGATGCGCTTGCCGCCCCAGTCGATCTGCGCCGTGGCGGCCCCCAGGATGTGCCCGGCGTAGCGGAAGGTCAGGGTCGCACCGTCGGGAAGCGAGGCCGGCTTGCCGAACGGCACAGGGGAGAACTGCTTGAGCGCATGCTCGGCATCCTGCACGGTATACAGCGGCAGCGCGGGCTTGTGCTTGCTGAAGCCCTTGCGATTGGCGTACTCGGCGTCCTTTTCCTGCAGGTGGCCGCTGTCCTTGAGGATCAGCTCGGCCACGTCGCGGGTTGCCGCGGTGGCGTAGATGCGTCCGCGAAAGCCATCGCGCACGAGCTTGGGCAGGTAGCCGGAATGGTCCAGGTGCGCATGCGTCAACACCACCGCGTCGAGGTCCTTCGGCGCGATCGGCAACGGCTCCCAGTTCAGCTCGCGCAGGTTCTTCAGGCCCTGGAACAGGCCGCAGTCGACCAGGATGTGCTTTCCGTTGTGGCTCAGCAGATGCTTGGAGCCGGTGACGGTGCCGGCACCGCCGAACGAGGTGAGCTTCAAGATCGGAATCCTCAGGGTGTGAATGCAGCGATGTCGGCCGGATGGCCCCGGCCATCCACGGCGTTTCGCTCCGCAGGGGTGAGCAGGTCGTCCCGATGCCAGCCTGCCAGCGGCGCCGCGGCATCGAGCAGATGCGCCCACGAGCAGCGATTGGCGAACAGCATGCCGGCCACGTCCAGCGTGCCGCCCCGGCTGATGTAGCCGCGCGCGGCGGTGGTGCGGGTGCCGGAATCCAGCCGCCGCAGCACGCCGAGCATGGGTTCCGGGCGGGTATGGGTGACGATCAGGCGCGGCAGGTCGGCCGGGAACAGCGCCGCCACGGCGTCATCGGCCGCGGTGAAGGCGGCCTCGATGGGATCGCGGGGCATGCGGAAACGACCGGGCTCGATCAGCGCCGTGACAAGCACCTGGCGGCCGCGCGCGTGCAGCCGGTCCGCGGCCTTCAAGGCCTCCTCGAGCTGATAGGCGCCGATGGTTACGATCTGGAGTTCCGCATTCGCGGCCTCCCCCCGGACGTGGGCGGCCCCCGTTTCGACCAGGTGCGCGGCCGCTTCGGCATCGAACCTGTGCGGCATCTCGCGCTTGGACACGACCAGGCATGCCAGCTGGCCGCGCCCCCGGTAGATCGCGCGCAGGCCGGCCAGGGCGCTGTTGGCATCCACCGGGAACAGCACGCGCGAGGTCTCCTACATCTCGCCCAGCAGCGCCTCGCCGATGGTCGGGTCCTGATGGGACTGCTCGTTCTTCGAGTTCTCCCAGGTGTGGGAGGTCACGAGCAGCGGCACCGAGATCCAGCGCGGCGCCTGTCCGATCTCCCGCTGTCGCCGCGAGAACACGATCTCCTGGCGCAGGCCGCCGAGCATCTTCATGGCGAAGGCTTCGTAGCTGACGATCAGGTTGATGCCGCCCTTGTTGGCAAGCGCGGCGGCGGCCACCGCCTCCTCGTTGAGCGCGGTGACGACGGCGCCATCGACCGCCTCCGGCACGCCCGTCTCCGGATGGTTCACACGGTGGCGCAGGCGGTCGAGCGTAGCGCCCATGTGGTTGGAGCGCAGCTCGTCGGGATTGCCGACCCGGGGGCGCAGGCCGGGGTTGGCATCCACGACCTGGACGAACCAACGATCCAGCGCATGCATGGCGCAATCCGGCGCATCGCCGGCGAGCGTCCACGCGGGCTCGGGAAGGGCGGGATCCGGCGGATTGCGCACGGCCAGCGGATGCCGGCTTTCGAGCTCGCGATGCTGGCGAGCGTGGATCGCCAGCTCGGCGACCGCGCGCTCGATCTGTGCAGGCGGAACGAACAGGGCCTGGACTGCCTGGTGGAAGGCCTGTCGCGCCGCGGCATCGTGCGCGGGGTTGCCGCCCAGCGGAAGATTGTGCGCCGCGTTGGTGCCCGCGCCCGGGAAGCCGAAGCCCTTGACGGTCTCGGCAATCACGTAGGGGAGGGCGACGGGGTAGACGCGACCGGGATCGGCCGCCAGCCGTTCGAGCCGGCGCTCGGCTTCGATGATGGCGCAGGCGATCGCGGCCGGATCGCGCCCGTCGATCACCACCGGTTCGAAGCCGTTGAGCCGCAGGTGCCCGGCCAGCCAGTCCGCGCCGCCGGACTGGGCAATCTGCACGCGCTCCTCGATGCGGCGACCATTGAGGATCATGACCGGGACCACCGGGCCGGAGTCCTCGGCCCGCCACCAGCGCGGCGACCAGTCCGAACCGCGCTGCTCCTCGAAGGCGCCATCGCTGAGGAAGGCGACCAGGCTCTCGCCCGGCAGCGGTGCATGGACGTACTGCACCTCGGCAAAACCGAGATAGCCGCCCTCGGAGATCGCGCCGGCGGTGTGGGGTCCCGCGTGACTGCCAAGGGGGACAGCGGCTTTCCCCTCGGCGTCGATGGCGTAGGAGTAGAAGTCCCGCGCAAGCCGCGACAGGCCGGCTTCGCTGCGGTCGTAGCGCCCCTGCTGGCTGGCCGAGACGTCGCCGGTGAGCGCATTGACCGCCTCGATCGCCGCCACGCAGTGGCCTTGGCCCATCATCCACGACCGGGTCTTCGCGCTGATCGCATTCGCGGCCAGGTATCCGACGAAGGCCGGCACCATGTTCAGTGAGCCGCCGGTGTGCCCTTCGGGCGTGGGCTTGAAGGCATCGGCCGGGAGGGGGGCGCCCGTGAGATCGACCCGATGGGCATAGGTCATGTGCACGACGGTCCACATGGCGGCGCTGGTCAGCCGATCCGCGGCGGCCAGCACACGGTAGAGCGCCTCGGGATCGACGCGGCCGGATGCGGCCAGGGCCGTCACGCGCCCGACGGTGGCGTCCTGGTGGACGATGAGGCCATGGCCCTTGCGCCAGGTCTCGAACGCCGGAGTTGCTGCTTCAGTCATGTTCTCGGCGCCTTGCGGTGATCGTTCCGGCGGGCCATCGACGCGACGCATCAAGCATGGCCGCTCGTCCAGGCGGGAGGGTCGCTGGCTGGAAAGGAATCGATGCTTGCCCGGTCCACCTCGTCGGGTGGCTCGGGTGGACGGCGATGACGCCCCAGGTTCGTCACGCCCTCCTCGTCGGCGGCCAGTGCCTGCGCGATCAGGGGAGCCAGCGCAATCGCATTGCTCTCATGCCGCACCGCATCGGTGGAGACGATGCGGCTGCACAGCGGCGCGAGCTGCTGGTAGGCATCCTCGGCGAAGATGGCATGCACCACGGCGACCACGGGCGGCGCGAAGCCCTGCTGGGGCAGCTGCCGGGCGGCCTCGATCAGCGTGCGTCCGGAGGAAGCGATGTCATCGACCAGCACGGCCTGGCGATCGCGCCAAATGGACAGGTCGGACAATGCGACCTCGACGTTGCGATCGCCGTGGCGGATCTTGCGCAGGACCGCATGGGGGGCGCCGATGCGCCGGGCGATGGCCGCCACCCACTGCTCGCTTTCCTCGTCCGGACCGATCACCAACGGCCTGTCCACCTCGGCGGCGATCCAGTCGGCCAGCAGCGGTGCGGCATGGAGGGTGTCGGCGGGCACGGTGTAGAGCGCCGACAGCGCCGGGTAGCGGTGCAGATGGGGATCGACCGTGACTAGGCGGTCGAAGCTCGACGACACGAGACGGGCAAAGCTCCGGGAGGTGATCGCCTCTCCGGGGTGGAAGCGGCGATCCTGCCGCATGTAGGCCAGGTAGGGTGCGACCAGGATCACTTCGCGGGCACCCAGGTCGCGGGCGGCGTCGGCGGCGAAGACGAGCGACAGGAAGCCGGGATCGGGCTGCGCCAGGGTCTGCACGAGGACAACGGACTTGTCCGCCACCTCCGCGGCGATGCGCACGTAGCTCTCGCCGTCGGGGAACCGGCGGGTCTGCAGCGCGCCCAGTTCCCAACGGCCGGCGGCTGCCAACTGGCGAGCGAATGCTTCGTTGCCCGGAAGCGGCAGGATCAGCCGCGGGGAAGGCCGCGCGGCGCTCATGCGTGCCGCCTGTAGAACCGAAGCAGCTGGGCATTGATGGCGACGATCACCGTGCTGGCCGACATGAAGACGGCGGCGATGGCGGGCGTCATCAGGAAGCCCGTCCCGAAGGTGATGCCGGCGGCCATCGGCACCGCGATGGTGTTGTAGCCGGTCGCCCAGATCAGGTTCTGCACCATCTTGCGGTAGGTGGCGCGCGACAGGCCGAGGATCGCGCCCACGTCGCGCGGATCGCTGCGCACGAGCACGACGTCGGCCGACTCCACGGCCACGTCCGTGCCCGCGCCGATGGCCACGCCCAGGTCGGCCTGGACCAGTGCCGGGGCATCGTTCACGCCGTCGCCCACCATGGCCACCGACAGGCCGCGTGCCTGCAGCTCCCGGATCTTCTCGGATTTCTGGTCGGGCAGCACCTCGGCGAAGTACTCGGAGATCCCGAGTTCCTTGGACACCGATTCGGCCACGCCCCGTGCATCGCCCGTCAGCATCACCGAGCGAATCCCCAACCGGGTCAATTCCGCGATGGCCTCCTTGGACTCCGGCCGTACGATATCGGCGAGCGCGAAGAGCGCGCGCGCCTGGCCGTCGCGTTCGAGCACGACGACGGTCTTTCCCGCGGATTCGAGCTGTCCAAGCCGCTCGTGGGTGATGGCGTTGCCCTGGCGGGCCAGGTGGCCCGGGCTGACGATGCGCACGCGCACATCGCCGACGACGGCGACGATGCCTTCGCCGGTGATGTTGCTCACTTCACTGGCCTTGGGGATGGCGATGTCGCGGCGCTTGGCCTCGGCCACGATGCCATGGGCGATGGGGTGCTCCGACTGGCTCTCCGCCGCCGCGGCGAAGGCCAGCTCCTGACGCTCGTCGCCCTCCTGCAGCAACACGATGTCGCTGACCCCGAATCGCCCCTCGGTCAGCGTGCCCGTCTTGTCGAACACGACGGCATCCAGTCGGCGCGCGCGCTCGAACGCCGCCCGGTCACGGATCAGCAGGCCGTTGCTCGCGCTCAGCGACGTGCTGACCGCGACCACCAGGGGCACCGCCAGTCCCAGCGCGTGCGGGCAGGCGACGACCATGACGGTGACCATGCGCTCGATGGCGAAATTGAGCGGCGCGTCGAGCACCAGCCACCAGACCAGCAGCGTACCGACGCCCACGGCCAGGGCGATGTAGGTCAGCCAGGCCGCGGCGCGGTTGGCGATGTCCTGCGTGCGCGATCGGGTCTGCTGCGCCTTCTTGACCAGCTCGATCACCTGCGACAGATACGTCGCATCGCCCGTGGCCGTGACGCGGATGGTGACGGCGTTCGCGCCGTTGATGGCCCCGCCGATCGCGGTGGCACCGACGCTTTTGGTGACCGGGCGGGATTCGCCGGTGAGCATGGCTTCGTTGAAGCCCGAGGAACCCTCGGTGATCTCGCCGTCCACCGGCACCTTGGCGCCGGGACGAACGATCACGCGGTCGCCCGGCTGCAGCGCACTGATCGGCACGTCGCGCAGGCTGCCATCGGCGTCGATGCGGGTGGCGCTGTCGGGCAGCAGTTTGACCAGCTCCTCCAGGGCGCGCGAGGCGCCCATGACCGAGCGCATCTCGACCCAGTGGCCCAGCAGCATGATTGCGATCAGCGTCACCAGCTCCCAGTAGAACTCCTGTCCGGGGAAGCCGAAGGTCACCGCCACCGAGAAGACGTAGGCGGCCGAAATGGCCAGCGCGATCAGCGTCATCATGCCGGGCTGGCGCTTGCGCAGTTCGGAGACGACCCCGACCAGGAAGGGCCAGCCACCGTAGACATAGGCCACGGTCGACAAGGCGAACAGGACGTAACGATCGCCGCGGAAGGCCAGCACCTCGCCCAGGCCCAGGGCGTGCTGGATCATGGGCGACAGCGCGAGGACGAACGGAGTCAGCAGCAGCGTGACCCAGAAGCGCCTGCGGAAGTCGGCGACCATGGCACCGTGGTCGTGGCCGGCATGCCCGGAATGTCCGGCGTGAGTGGAGCCCGCAGCGCTCACCACGGCTTTGGCCGGCGGCGACGGAGAATGGGCGTGATTGCCGTGATCGTGATGATGCTGCGTGTGCGGATCATGGGGATTCATTCGATCTGGCCTTCTTTGGTTTTGAACAGGCGACCGAGCCGCGGCAGGAAGGCCGGCACATCGCTCGCGTAGCGTCGATACTGATCCCCGAACGCCGTCTCGATCTCGCGTTCCTCCTGCTTGGCGAGCCGCCAGTACATGACGAGCAGGATCGGCAGCATCACGCCCGTCACCAGGGTGGGCCACTGCAGGAAAAATCCGATCAGCACAAGGACGAAGCCCACGTACTGCGGATGTCGCACGTGGGCGTAGGGCCCGGTCGTGGCAAGGGCGCCGGCGCGCTGAGCCTCGTGCAGCACTCGCCAGCCGGAGGCGATCAGCCAGAATCCGGCACCGATCAGGACATAGCTCAACAGGTGGAATGGATTGAGGTGGGGATCTCCGGACCAGCCGAAAAGTGCGGGCCAGATATGGCCCGCGTCGTGGGACAGGGGGTCCAGCCCGGGAAAGCGATTGCCCAGCCAGCCCGCCAGCAGGTAGAGCGTCAGCGGGAAACCGTACATCTCCACGAACAGCGCGACGATGAAGGCCGAGAAGGCACCAAGCGAGCGCCAGTCGCGGGCCGTCGCCGGCTTGAAGAAGCTCAGGGCAAACAGGATGAAGATGCCGGCGTTCACCAGGGCCAGGAACCAGAGCCCATAGGCAGGCGGGTCACCGACCATCGCGATCGCCCTCCTTGCGATGGTCATCGTGCGCGCCATGACCGCCATGACCGCGGTGCATGAAGAAATGCATGCCGACGCAGATCAGCAGAGGCAGCAAAAGGGGGAGCGCCCCGAGCAGGTGCGCCCGATGCTCCAGCCACAGGAAGAGCCCCGCAATGAAGAGAAAGACGCACAGGGTGAGGACAGCCGGGCTGCGCCACGCTCCTCGCTTCCGACCAGGGATTCCGCTCATCTCGACGCTCCAGAGGGTGTGTTTGACGGTCGATGGGACGGCCATGACGACATGCCGATCGTAGGAATGGCGCGCTGTCGGGCCAGTTACGCGTCGATTACAATCATGTAATGTTTCAGTCACCTTCGTGGCAGCTTTGCCTCGCTACAGTGAAGGGCAATCTCAGGAACCGCGTCCTGACGGGCCAGAGGCGCCGAACCGGCGCATGCGTGGACTTACGATGAAACTTCTGGTTGTCGAAGACGAGCACAAGACTGCGGACTACGTACGCCAAGGGCTTACCGAGGCCGGGTTCGTTGTCGACTTGGCGCGCGATGGGCCCGATGGCCTGCACTTGGCCACGACCGAGCACTACGACCTGATCGTGCTCGACGTCATGCTCCCGGGCATTGATGGGCGGAAGGTCCTGCAGTCCATTCGCGCCACCGGCAACCAGGTTCCGGTGCTTTTCCTGACCGCCCGCAGCAGTGTCGACGATCGCGTCCAAGGGCTGGAACTGGGGGCCGATGACTACCTGATCAAACCATTCGCGTTCTCGGAGCTGCTTGCACGCGTGCGGACCCTGTTGCGCAGGGGGGGCTCGCCCGCGCCTCACGACCGCATTCAGATCGCCGATCTGGAGCTGGACCTTGCGCGCCGGCGCGCCATCCGGGCCGGGCACCGTATCACCCTGACCAGCAAGGAATTCGCCTTGCTCGAACTACTGGCACGACGCCAAGGTGAAGTGCTGCCGCGTTCGCTGATCGCCTCGCAAGTCTGGGACATGAATTTCGACAGCGACACCAATGTCATCGACGTCGCAATCCGGCGGTTGCGCGCCAAGATAGACGACAGCTACGAGCCCAAGCTCATCCAGACCGTGCGCGGCATGGGGTACACGCTGGACATCCCGGATGCCTGACAGGCTCGCATTTCTTCGCCGCCCGGCGTCGCTCTCGTCGCGGGTGACCGGGCTGGTCGGCATCGCGATGATGGTGGTGTTCCTGATCTTCAACTGGATCAGCGTGCGATCGCTGGAGCGGCATTTCGCCGAGATGGACGAGGAGGAACTGGGCGTGATCTCCAGTTCGGTCATCCGGGCATTGGGAGAGGTGCGCGACGGAAGCGATGAACAGGCCCTGCGCCGTGCCGTTCGAGGGCATCACGGCGTTTACTACTTTGTCGCCGACGCCGCCGGAAAGACGCTCTATGCCCCGAAGGATGGCCCGGACATGGCGAGCTTCGCCCAGCGCGTGCCTCCCGTCCCTCTCAGGGGAAAGCACAGCATGACGATCTGGGAGGAGGACGGCAAATCCTATCGTGGTGGCGTTGTTGTTGCTGGCGGCGACGCCGACCTGGGCGAGGTCTACACGATTGCGGTGGCCATGGATATCGGCGGCCATCTCGACTTCATCAAGAGCTTCCAGCGCATCCAATGGTGGACCATTTGCGTGGCCATGTGCATCGCGATCCTGGTGGCCTGGTTCGCTGTCCGATGGGGGCACATTCCGATCCGCAGGGCCAATGAAAAGATTCGCGCCATCACCTCCTCGAAACTGTATCTGCGGTTGGATCCCAAGTCCGTCCCGATCGAGCTGGAGGAAACCATCGCCTCGTTCAACGACATGTTGGGGCGCATCGAAGACGGTTTCGAACAGTTGGCGAATTTCTCCGCCGACATCGCCCACGAGTTGCGCACGCCCGTCACCAACTTGATGACGCAAACGGAGGTGGTGCTCGGCCAGGCCCGATCGGCCGATGAGTATCGGGAGATTCTCTACTCCAACCTGGAAGAGTTCGGGCGCCTGAACCGCATGATCAACGACATGCTCTTCCTTGCGCAGACCGAGAACGATCCGGGAAACCTGAATCTGGAGAGCGTGAACTTGAAGGACGCCATCCAGGGGTTGTTCGAGTACTTCGAGGCCCTGGTCGAGGAACGGGGCGTGAAACTCGAGGTTCGCGGTCAGAGCGTTCCGGTTCGTGGCGACCGGGAGATGCTGCGTCGGGCCCTCAGCAACCTGATCTCCAATGCGATCCGATATACACCCAACGGCCGAACGATCACAGTGAGATTCATGCAGAACGATCGGGACGTCGTGATCAGCGTGGAGAACCCCGGTGAGAAGATCCCGACCGAGGAGCTCTCGCGAATATTCAATCGCTTCTATCGGGTGGATCATGCCGCGCACAGGAAGGGTGAAGGCGCCGGCCTGGGGTTGGCCATCGTCAAGTCCATCGTCGAGGCGCATGGCGGGTCGGTCAGCGTATTGTCCGACGAGAGGATGACCAAGTTCATCATCCTTTTGCCGCTGGCCGATGGTTGAGACGCACGCCCTTCATCGGCACGTATAAGCGGCCTGCTTGATTATTGGGAAGGCTTGATGCCGCATCGCCTCCTTCAGACTTCGCCATATCGAGGGCTGCCGCTGCGCCCTGCCGAAGCCAATCCATGCCGCGCGTTCCCAACTGACTCGCCAAGGATCAATGGCGAGGACAACTGCAGAATCGGGCACCTCGTTCTGGCCAGAGTCGTGAAAGGCCGAGTGTCATCATGAGCGAAGACAGGGCCAGTGCCCAGACGATGACAAACTTGTTGTCGCTCGTACAGGATTGATCAGGCAGGCAGTGGTCTGCTCGCAGTGCACTGACCAGCCCAGAGACCATTCTCCTGCCCATCACCTAAGAGCGTCGCGCGCGCTCCTGGTCAGCCGATTATTGAGCACATTGATCAATTCGTGACGAGCGGCAACAGCTTAAGGTCTTGTTTGCAGCCAATATCCGGCGCGAACGACTGCGCAAGGCATGGACCCAAGAGCAGCTCGGCGCGAGGGCGGGAATGGGGCAGAGTTATCTCAGCCAGATCGAGTCTTCATTGAAGGCGCCGACACTGGATACGGTCGAGGCGCTGGCTCGTGCTTTAGGGGTCCACCCGATCAGCCTGCTGACGGATCCCCCGGCCGACTAAGGCGGCCCAAGGGCCGCACGCGCCTCTCGATCGCCTACGCCGGCAGAACCCGCGCGCTGCCTTCACCAGAAGAAAGGCCGCTCAGAATCGCGCAGTTGCCGACGGTCTCCGATCGCGAGCAACGGCTGCGGAGTCCGCGCAGCTGCTCCTCTAGTCGCTGCAGCGAGGTGATGCGCTCCGAGACCGTGGCAATGTGCTTCTCGACCAGCTGGTTGACGCTGTCGCATCCCCGCTCCGGCTGGTCGCGAAGCGCGAGCAGCGACCGAATCTCATCGAGCGTGATGTCGAGCGCCCGGCAGTTGCGCACAAAGGCCAACCGCTCGACCAGCGAGGCGTCATAGACGCGGTAATTTCCATCGGTGCGCCGAGGCTGCGGCAGAAGCCCTTCCCGCTCGTAGTAGCGGATCGTCTCGGTCGGGACGCCGATCCGGGTCGCAAGTTCACCAATCCTAAGGTCGGACATTCGAAATACCGCTGCGAGGCTTGACCTTAAAGCTACTACAAGGTGTTCAATTGAGGCCAGCCGGCAACCGGCGGACCTACTGCGGGAAAGAAGAGCGATGAGCGATTGCGGCTGTCACCACGAGGCAAAGTCCAAGCAGGAGCAGCGCGTCCTGATCATCGCGCTGGCGCTCAACGCGGCCATGGCTGTGGTCGGAGGGGTCGCCGGCTGGATAGCGCAGTCCGCGGGTCTACTGGCTGACGCGCTCGATATGCTGTCGGATGCCACGGCCTATGCCATTGGCCTGGTCGCAATCGGCCGGTCGGCTCAGTTCAAGGCAAACGCGGCCCTGTTGAGCGGTGTTGTCCTCGCGGCACTTGGCATCGGCATATTGGTTGAGGTCGGCCGTCGCGTGGTCTACGGCGCCGAACCCGCCAGTCTGTGGATGATCGGTACGGCGTTCCTGAGCCTGATCGTCAACCTGACGGTTCTAAAGCTGCTCGCCCCGCTCAAGTCGGGGGAAGTCCACCTGCGGGCCACTTGGCTGTTCACGCGCGCTGACGTGGTTGCCAATGTCGGCGTGATATTGGCCGGTGCGCTGGTCTTGGTTTCCAAGATGCCCTACCCGGATTTCGTCATCGGAGTACTCATCGGTCTCTACGTGATCAAGGAGGCCCTCGAAATCGTCGGGGATGCCCGTCAGGCGCGCGGAACCGAGGCATGAACGCTCCAATGCGCGCAGCGTCTCTGGGGCGCCGCCTGTTGCTTGTCGCAACCCTGCTTCTGCCGGCCGCGGCCCAAGGCGAGGAGTCGCTTACGCTGGATGCTGCGATCGCGCGTGTCGCTGCCACGCATCCCGATCTGCGCCTGGTGGCAGCACAAGCGGATGTACTCGCGGCCGAGCAGTCCTTGGCTGAGCTCAAGCCTGCGTTGACAGCGGGAGCGGAGCTTGAGAACGCACTGGGTTCTGGTGAAGCGAAGGCCTTCAATCAGGCCGAGATGACATTGACCCTGTCTTCCACGCTGGAGCGCGGAGGCAAACTCGATGCCCGGCGCGCGTTGGCTCAGAGGCGTTTCGACGCACTGGCGATCGAACGCGAAACCAGGCGCCTGGATCTGTTGGCTGAAACCGCGCGTCGCTATCTTGCCGTCGTTGGCGCCATGCGCGGCCTCAGCATCTCCGAGCAAGACGTACAGCAGCGCGAGCGAATGGTCGCTGCGGCCAAAGTGCGCCTGGAGAGTGGCGCCTCCCCGGAAGCTGTATTGCTGACGGCCGAGGCGGCGCAGGCCAGAAGCGAGCTCAAACGGGATCGCGCCAGGCAAGAGAGTGCAGTGTATCGACAGCAGCTCGCTGCTCTGTGGGGAGAGCGTGATCCGACGTTTTCTGTTGTCGATATTGATCCGCTTGTGTTGGAGGAGATCGCGCCGATTTCAACGCTGTCCGCGCTTTTGGAGAGCACCCCGGAGCTGACGTACTTCGCCGATGAGACCCGGATTCGCGAGGCCAGGCTTCAGCTCGCGCGATCTGAGACCGCGCCGGATCTGGATTGGCAGCTTGGTGTGAGGCGCCTGGAATCCAGCAACGACGTTGCCATGGTCGGCAGCTTGTCGATTCCTCTAGGCAGCTCGCAGCGCGCCCAGCCGGAGATCCGTTCCGCGCAGGCTGAGCTGGCTTCTCTTTCGATCGCGCGAGAAGCCAAGGGCCTGGCGTTGTACTCAACGCTGCTGGAGGCGCACGGGCGCTATACGCTGGCGCAGATCGAAGTGCGTCGCCTGCAAAGCGATGTGCTGCCACGGCTCTCTCAGGCGGAACGCGCCGCCGAGCGCGCCTACCGCGCCGGCGCCATCAGCTATCCGGAATGGTCACAACTGCAAACCGAACAAACCGAGGCCCGCCATCAACAACTTGATGCCGCGCTGGATGCTCAGAAAGCCCTTATCGAAATCCAGCGTCTCACAGGTCAATCCCTTGTGATACCTGCACCTGCCGCTGCCGGAGATACACCATGATTCGCCCGTATTGGTTCCCGCTGGCGCTTCTGGCGCTGATTCTCGCAGCCTGTGGTCCTTCCGGTTCGCGCGAGGCCGCGGATCACGATGAGCATGCGGAGCACGGCGAATCCGAAGAAGGCGGCGAAGAGGCAGCTCCTTCGCAGACCACGATTGCTATCGAAGCAGCCAACGCGGCCGGCATTGTTGTCGCGCCAGTCGGTCCTGGAATCATTGCGGACGAGCACGAAGTCCAGGGACTCCTCACGCCGGTCGAGGGGCATGTCGCGCAGGTCACCGCACGCTTTCCTGGTCCGATTCGATCGTTGAGTGCGGGTGTTGGTGACGCTGTGCGCGCTGGTCAGGTGCTCGCCACCATCGATAGCAACATGAGCCTGACCAGTTACACGCTCAACGCGCCGATAGCGGGCGTGGTGATGGCGCGACCTGCTGCCATCGGCATGACAGCGACCGAAGGTGCCATGCTGTTCGAGATCGCGGATCTATCAACGCTCTGGGTCGATCTGCATATCTTCGGTGCGGACGCAGGGCATATCGAGGCAGGCGCTCCGGTCACCGTGACACGGCTCAGTGATGGTGCGAGAGCCCAGACCACCCTGCAGCGCATCCTTCCGGGCACCGCCACGGCCAGCCAAAGCACTGTCGCGCGCGCCACGCTTCCCAATCCCGACGGCCGCTGGAGGCCTGGCGCGGCGGTCAAAGCTCGGATCACGGTGGATCGCGCATCGGTGGCGCTGGTCGTCCCCTTGACAGCCCTTCAGACCGCCGAGGACCAGGACGTGGTTTACGTGCGAGAAGGCGATGTCTATCACGTTCGTCCCGTGAAGCTTGGCCGACGCGACGCAGAGCGCGTCGAGATCCTGGGCGGGCTGGAAGCAGGTGAAGCGGTCGTCATCGAGCAGAGCTTCTTGATCAAGGCGGACATCGAGAAGTCCACCGTTGAAGAAGAGCATTGAGCTCGCACCATGCTTGACCGTCTGATTCATCTTTCCATACGCCATCGTTGGATGACGCTGGCACTCACCGGCGCGCTGATCGCGCTGGGGCTCTCCAGCTATCGCCACTTGCCGATCGACGTCACTCCGGACATCACCAACGTCCAGGTGCAGATCAACACGCAGGCCGACGGCTACTCCCCGCTGGAAGCGGAGCAGCGTGTGACCTTTCCGATCGAGACGGCAATGGCGGGGCTGCCGAAACTCGACTACACGCGGTCCCTCTCACGGTATGGCCTGTCACAGGTCACCGTTGTCTTCGAGGATGGGACCGATCTGTACTTTGCACGCCAGCAGGTCGCAGAGCGGCTGCAGCAAGTGGCGTCGCAGCTACCAGGTGGACTCGATCCGGAAATGGGGCCGATCTCGACGGGTCTGGGCGAGATCTTCATGTACACGGTCGAGGCCGAGGAGGACGCGCGCAAGGCCGACGGCACGCCCTATACCGCCACGGATCTGAGGACCCTCCAGGACTGGGTCATCAGGCCGCAGCTACGCAGCACACCCGGGGTCACTGAGGTCAACACCATCGGGGGCTACGAGCGACAGATTCACATCACTCCGGATCCGGCCTTACTCGTCGCGCTTGGTTTCACGCTGGACGATGTCGTCACTGCGGTTGCCGTCAACAACCAGAACGTCGGCGCCGGCTACATCGAGCGCAACGGCCAGCAGTTTCTGGTTCGGGTCCCTGCTCAGCTCGCGAATCTCGATGCGATCGGAAACATCGTGCTTGATCGTCGCGAAGGCGTCCCGATCCGCGTTCGAGATGTGGCAATCGTTGGAGAGGGGAAGGAGCTGCGAACCGGCGCTGCCACCCAGAACGGGCACGAAGTGGTCATCGGAACCGCTTTCATGCTGTTCGGGGCGAACAGCCGTGAGGTGTCGCGCGCTGCTGCAGCAAAGCTGGAGGCTGCCAACGCGAGCTTGCCTGAGGGTGTCCATGCCAAGCCGGTCTATGACCGTACGGCGCTGGTCGATCGCACTATTCATACCGTTGCGAAGAACCTGATCGAGGGCGCCTTGCTCGTCATCGTGGTTCTGTTCCTGCTGTTGGGGAATGTCCGCGCTTCGCTGATCACGGCGGCGGTAATCCCGCTCGCCATGCTGTTCACCATCATCGGCATGGTTCGAGGCGGCGTGTCGGGCAACCTGATGAGCCTTGGCGCGCTCGACTTCGGCCTGATCGTGGATGGCGCCGTGATCATCATCGAGAACTGCCTGCGTCGCTTCGGGGATCAGCAGCACCAACTGGGCCGCCAACTCACCGTATCGGAGCGAATCGAACTGACCGCCGGCGCGACAGCTGAAGTCGTGCGCCCGAGCCTTTTCGGTTTGGGAATCATCGCGGCGGTGTACCTGCCGATCTTTGCGCTCACGGGTGTCGAGGGGAAGATGTTTCACCCGATGGCAGTGACCGTCGTGCTCGCGCTGACGGGCGCCATGATGCTGTCCCTGACGTTCATCCCCGCCGCCGTTGCCGTCTTCCTTGGCGGTCGCGTCGCCGAGAAAGACAATCGCCTGATGGCGTGGATGCGGAACGGCTACGCACCGCTGCTCCGTTGGGCGATGCGTGCTCGTGCCGGAGTGCTCGGTATCGCTGTATTGCTCGTGCTGGGATGTGGGTTTCTCGCCACGCGGTTGGGATCCGAATTCATTCCCAGCCTCGACGAAGGCGATATTACGCTCCAGCCCATGCGCATTCCTGGCACCAGCCTCGAACAATCGGTCACGATGCAGAAGACCCTGGAAACTCGGATGGCGCAGTTCCCCGAGGTCGCCAATGTGTTCTCAAAGATTGGCACTGCGGAGGTGGCGACCGATCCGATGCCACCGTCAATGGCAGACACTTTTCTGATGCTCAAGCCCCGCGAGCTTTGGCCTGACCCACGCAAGCCGAAGTCTGAACTGGTCGAAGAGATGGAGAGCGCGGCGCAGGAGATTCCCGGCAGCAACTACGAATTCACGCAGCCAATCCAGATGCGCACCAACGAGCTGATCTCAGGGGTGCGCTCGGATGTTGCCGTGAAGGTGTACGGCGACGACTTGGCGCAGCTCGCGCGACTCGCAGCGCGAGTCGAGCAGGCCATGCGCAAAGTCCCCGGTGCGGCCGATGTGAAATCCGAGCAGGTTACAGGCCTGCCACTGCTGACCATCACACCGATGACCGAAGCGTTGACGCGATACGGTCTCAATCCGGTCGATGTCCAGACTACGGTCGCCACGGCGATCGGCGGCACCGTCGCTGGGCAGCTCTTTGAGGGCGATCGTCGATTTGATTTGGTTGTACGTCTTCCCGAGGCATTGAGACAGGATCCGGCGGTGCTCGCTGACTTGCCGATTCCGTTGCCAGTCTCCCAAGAGGTCGATGAATCGAGCCGCGGTGCCGCTTGGCGTTCAGGCGGGCCGAAGACCGTACCGCTCCGCGAGGTGGCGCAGATCGAGTTGCAGCGCGGCCCCAATCAGGTCAATCGAGAAAACGGAAAGCGGCGCGTTGTTGTCACCGCGAACGTACGAGAACGCGACCTGGGCAGCTTCATTGCAGACCTGCGTACCCAGCTGGCCAGTGAAGTACCGATGCCTGAGGGGTACTGGATTGACTACGGCGGTCCTTTTGAACAGTTGATCTCTGCCAGTCAGCGTCTTGCCGTCGTGGTGCCGGTGACGCTTGCACTGATCTTCGCTTTGTTGTTCCTGGCCTTCGGTTCGATGAAGGATGCAGCCATCGTTTTCAGCGGTGTGCCGTTGGCACTCACGGGCGGCGTCGCTGCGCTGGCGCTCCGCGATATCCCTCTTTCGATCTCCGCTGGCATTGGGTTCATTGCCCTTTCTGGCGTCGCCGTGCTCAACGGGCTGGTCATGATCACCTTCATCCGCCGGCTCCGAGAGCAAGGCATCGCTCAGGAGGATGCGATCTACCAGGGCGCGCTGAGTCGTCTCAGGCCGGTGATGATGACCGCCATGGTGGCCTCGCTGGGCTTCCTGCCGATGGCACTCAACGTGGGCGCCGGTTCGGAGGTTCAGCGTCCGCTCGCAACAGTGGTGATCGGAGGCATCCTGTCGTCGACGCTGCTGACACTGCTGGTGCTCCCAGCCTTGTATGACTGGGTCCACCGATCATTGGGACCTCGCAAGTCGTACGCCGATTGAGGAGATCCGGTCAGCCATCCATGAATCGCGTCAGTGCTCCTGAGGACCGTCGCGAGAAGGGCGAAACGGTTCGAGGATCTGCGCGACATAGTCGACGGGATAGTCGCTGCGATCGGCGAGCCCGACGTTGCTGGATTCCCGCGGAGCCTCGGCGGCTGCGTACTTGAACGTCCCCATCATGTGATCCCAAAGCGTGGTGAACAGACCGAAATTCACGTCGCCTTGCCCGGGACGGTTGCTATGGTGGAAGCGGTGGACCTGAGCATTGGCGAAGACGTACTTCAGCGGCCCGCTGCGATAGTCAGCGTTCGAATGCTGTAGCAGCAGCTGGATCGCGACGCACAACGAAACTGCAACGGCGACCGAATGAGGAATGCCCAGCAGCACCAGCGGTGCAATCCCGCACAACGTCTCGATCGATTGATGCACGGGATGCTTCATGAGGCCGTTGAATCCGTAGAGCCGGCGAATGCTGTGATGCACGGCATGGAAACGCCAAAGCCAGTTCCACTTGTGGCTGGCGTGATGCGCAGCCGAAACGCCGATGTCGAGCACCAGTAGCGAAAAGACCACCTGCAGCCAGAACGGCCAGTGAGCGGGCCATGCCTCCGGTGTCAGCGTCAGTTGAGCAAATAGTGGCAGCAGCAGGATGCCCAGATGATAACTACCGGTGTTCACCGCTCCGTGGAGCAGGTCGCGGAGGCCGTCCTGGTGCGCTCGGTTCCAGGCAGGTTGCCATGGAATGATCCGTTCGATGGCCAGCATCAGAAGAATCGCACCGCACAGCACCAGCAGTGGCTGCCATAGCGGTGCACCTGACTCGACCAGCAAGATGAGCCAGGCATTCGCGCCCAGCAGGAACAACGGGAAGGTTAGGTAGCGAAGCAGTGTTCGAAGAGCGGCCATGTGAAGTCCTCATCAGGTCGCCCACATCATTGGGCTTGGGAGACATCACGTGCTTGAACAAACCTGCTGATCTGCGGGACTCTACGGGCATGCAGCCCTTGTTCCGATTGTTTTCCTGGTCTCAGCGCATGCTGCTGATCGGCCCTGCTCTGGGCACCGGCAAGCATCGCCATCATGCAGCCCAGATTTGCGTGGGATTGAACCGCGCCGAAAGTCCCGGAGGCTGTTGGGTTTGAGTCATGCTGCCAAGGGCAGTGCGTCTCGCTGCTGATAGTACGCCGCCTCTTTCTCTGCA
>CBINNP010000039.1:0-19117 GCA_966252075.1 uncultured Solimonas sp. | reverse complement strand
ATCGTCAGGCCGGTCAGCGCGACGCGCAGACGGTTGCCCGGCGGCTCGTTCATCTGGCCGTAGACCATCGCGACCTTGGAGTTGCCGAGGTTCTTCTCGTCGACGACGCCCGACTCCATCATCTCGTGATAGAAGTCGTTGCCTTCACGCGTACGCTCGCCGACGCCGGCGAACACCGACAGACCGCTGTGCGCCTTGGCGATGTTGTTGATCAGCTCCATCATGTTGACGGTCTTGCCGACGCCGGCGCCGCCGAACAGGCCGACCTTGCCGCCCTTGGCGAACGGGCAGAGCAGATCGATGACCTTGATGCCCGTTTCGAGCAGCTCGGTCGAGCCGGCCTGGTCTTCGTAGCTCGGCGCGGCGCGATGGATCGCCCAGTTCTGCTCGGCGTTGACCGGACCCACTTCGTCGATCGGCTCGCCCAGCACGTTCATGATGCGACCCAGCGTGGCCGGGCCGACCGGCACCGAGATCGCCTTGCCGGTGTTGCGCACTTCGAGGCCGCGCTTGAGGCCATCCGTCGAGCCCAGCGCGATCGTGCGGACGACGCCGTCGCCGAGCTGCTGCTGGACTTCCAGCGTCAGTTCGGTGCCGTCGATCTTGAGGGCATCGTAGATGGCCGGAATCGAGTCGCGCGGAAATTCCACGTCGATGACCGCGCCGATGACCTGAACAATCTTGCCAGTGCTCATGTGTATGACCTTCGTTTCCGATCCGCTACTGTCGCCGCAGCGTACTGCCACGGCAGATGATTTCGTTTTGCCGACGGTTAAACCGCCGCCGCGCCGCCGACGATCTCCGCCAGTTCCTTGGTGATGCTGGCCTGGCGGGCCTTGTTGTACTGCAGCTGCAGTGCGTTGATGATCTTGCCGGCATTATCGGTCGCCGCCTTCATGGCGACCATACGCGCCGACTGCTCCGACGCGGAGTTCTCGAGCACGGTCTGGAAGACCTGCGACTCCACGTAGCGCTGCAACACCACATCGAGCAGCTCGGCCGCGCTCGGCTCGTACAGGTAGTCCCAGCTGTCGAGCAAGCCTTCGCTGGCGACGACTTCGACCGGCAGCAACTGCTGCACTTCGGCCTTCTGCGTCATCGTGTTCACGAAGGTGTTGCCGACCACGTAGACGCGGTCGATCTTGCCTTCGAGATACGCGTCGGTCAGCACCTTGATCACGCCGACCAGCTGATCGAGATGAGGACGGTCGCCGAGCTGCGAAGCGGTCGCCAGCACATTGCCGCCGACGCGCTTGAAGAACGACACGGCCTTGTTGCCGATCAGCACGGCGTCCGCCTCGACGCCCTTCTCGCGCCACTCACGGATCGCGCGGACGGTCTGGCGAAACACGTTCATGTTCAGACCGCCGCAGAGGCCGCGGTCGGTGGTGACGATCAGGTACGCGACGCGCTTGACCGGCCGCTCCACCATGAACGGGTGCTTGTACTCCAGGTTCGCCTGGGCAACATGGCCCAGCGTACGCCGCAGCTTCTCGGCGTAGGGGCGAGCGGATGCCATGCGATCCTGCGCCTTGCGCATTTTCGACATCGCCACCTTTTCCATCGCCCGCGTGATCTTTTGCGTGTTTTTCACGCTTTTGATCTTGGTGCGGATTTCCTTGGCGCCGGCCATTGCTACGCTCCTGCCCCGTTACACAGCGCGAGCGCGTCGCGGACACCGCGATGTCTCGCGACGCTAGATCCCCGCTGCGCGGGGCCCCTGCACGCTGCTCGCATCTTCAGATCGCCGACTGCTGGACGTAGGTGTCCATCGCCGACTTCAGACCCGCTTCGAGCGTGTCGTTCCAGTCGCCGGTGTCGAGCTTCGACAGCAGATCCTTGTGGCTGTTGGCCAGGAACTGGTGCAGGCCTTCTTCCCAGGCCAGAACCTTGGCGACCGGAACCTTGTCGATGTAGCCCTTTTCGACCGCATACAGCGTCGCACCCATCTGACCGACGGACAGCGGCGCGTACTGCTTCTGCTTCATCAGCTCGGTGACGCGCTGGCCGCGCTCTAGCTGCGCACGCGTCGCGGCGTCGAGGTCGGAGGCGAACTGCGCAAAGGCCGCGAGTTCACGGTACTGGGCCAGCGCCAGACGGACGCCGCCGCCGAGCTTCTTGACGATCTTGGTCTGCGCAGCACCACCGACGCGCGACACCGAGATGCCGGCGTTCATGGCCGGACGGATGCCGGCGTTGAACAGATCGGTTTCAAGGAAGATCTGGCCGTCGGTGATCGAGATCACGTTGGTCGGAACGAAGGCCGACACGTCACCGGCCTGGGTTTCGATGATCGGCAGCGCCGTCAGCGAACCCGTCTTGCCCTTGACCGCACCGCCCGTCATCTTCTCGACGTACTCCTCGTTGACGCGCGCGGCGCGCTCAAGCAGACGCGAGTGCAGATAGAACACGTCGCCGGGGAACGCTTCGCGGCCCGGCGGACGACGCAGCAGCAGCGACACCTGGCGATACGCGACAGCCTGCTTGGACAGGTCGTCGTAGATGATCAGCGCGTCTTCGCCCTTGTCACGGAAGTACTCGCCCATCGAGCAGCCCGAGTACGGCGCGATGAACTGCAGCGCCGCCGATTCGGATGCCGAGGCCGCGACGACCGTCGTGTACGACATCGCGCCGTTTTCCTCGAGCTTGCGCACGACGTTGGCGATCGAGCTGGCCTTCTGGCCGATCGCGACGTAGATGCACTTCACGCCCGAGGTCTTCTGATTGATGATCGCGTCGATCGCCAGCGCGGTCTTGCCGGTCTGACGGTCGCCGATGATCAGCTCGCGCTGGCCGCGGCCGACCGGAACCATCGAGTCGACGGCCTTGTAGCCGGTCTGCACCGGCTGACTGACCGACTTACGCGCGATGACGCCCGGCGCGATCTTTTCGATCGGCGAGCTGCCGGAAGCCTGGACCGGGCCCTTGCCGTCGATCGGCCTGCCGAGCGCGTCCACCACGCGGCCCAGCAGACCTTCACCGACCGGCACTTCGAGGATGCGGCCCGTGGTCTTGACGGTGTCGCCTTCCTTCAGGTGCTTGTAGTCGCCGAGGACCACCGCGCCGACCGAATCGCGCTCGAGGTTGAGCGCTAGACCGAAGGTGTTACCCGGGAATTCGAGCATTTCGCCCTGCAGCGCGTCCGACAGGCCGTGCACGCGGACGATACCGTCCTGCAGCGAGACGATCTGGCCGACATTGCGCGCTTCGCTGGCGGCGTCGAAGTTCTTGATGCGCGCTTTGATGAGCTCGCTGATTTCCGAAGGATTGAGTTGCATGGAACCGTTTCCGTAAATGTCGCCAGAATTAACGCTTTGGACGCAGCATTACTGCGCAAGAACCGTCTTGAGCCGATCGAGTTCGCCTGACACCGAGCCGTCGATCACCAGATCGCCTGCCCGGATCACAGCGCCCGCGATCAACGCCGGATCGGTCTTCCAACTGATCGTCACGTCGCGCTCGACGCGCTTGCGCACCGAGTCCGTCAGCGCCTGCTGCTGTGCCGGCGCCACGTCGGATGCCGAGGTGATCTCGACCTCGACGCGTCGCTCCGCTTCGGCGCGCAGGGCTTCAAACTGCTCGGCGATCGAGCCGATCGCGCTCAGGCGAGCGTTCTCGACCAGCAGTCGCACCAGCGAGATCGCCTCGCTCGGCAGCTTGTCCTGAAACGCCGCCGACAGCCCCGCCGCCAGATCCGCGCGCGACAGCGCCGGATTGCTGATCAGCCGGGCCACCGTCGCGTCACCGATCAGGGCAGACAGAGACTGCAGCGAATCGCTCCAGCCCTTGTAGTTGCCGCTGTCACGTGCCAGTTCGAAAAGCGCCTTGGCGTAGGGCCGCGCTGTCGTGCTGAAGTCCGCCATGTGCGTCGGGAGTCCTTAGACGCGAGCCGCAAGCTCGTTGAGGATATCGGCGTGCGCTTGCACGTCGATCTCGCGCTTGAGGATCTTCGATGCGCCGGCAACCGCCAGCTCACCGACCTGCTTGCGCAGTTCCTCACGGGCATGCGCAACTTCACGCGCCACGTCATCGTGCGCCTTGGCGACGATGCGGTCCGCTTCGGTCTGCGCAGTGCCCTTGGCCTGCTCGACGATCTGCGATGCCTGCTTGTTGGCAGCCGCGAGGATTTCCTGCGCCTGGACACGGGCGGCCTTGAGCGATTCCTCGCTCTTGGTCGACGCTTCCTGCAGCGCACGCGAACCACGCTCGGCGGCGGCGAGACCATCGGCGATGCGCGTACGGCGCTCTTCCATGGCCTTGACGATCGGCGGCCAGACGAACTTCATCGTGAAAATCACGAAGATGAAGAACACGATCATCTGACCGACGATGGACGGGATGCTCGCCTGCATGGCTAAGCTCCGGTTGAGTGAGACGAAGGAATCAAAATCAGCTTACTGCGCGACCGCCGACAGCAGCGGGTTCGCGAACATCAGCAGCAGACCCATGGCGACGCCGATGATCGCGACGGCGTCGAGCAGGCCGGCGATGATGAACATCTTGGTCTGCAGCATGTTGGCCAGTTCCGGCTGACGGGCAGCGCCTTCCAGGAACTTGCCGCCGAGCAGGCCGAAGCCGATGGCCGTGCCGAGCGCGGCCAGGCCGAAGATGATGCCGATGGTCAGCGCCGTGTTGGCCTGGATCTGAGCGATAAGCTCCATGGTCTACTCCTAACTCCGTGTGTTGCGTGGTGGAAAAACGTCGGTGCTGCAAGAAACCAACTTGAAACCGTGGCGTTCAGTGATGCTCGTACGCCATGCTGAGATACACGATGGTCAGCGTCATGAAAATGAAGGCCTGCAGCGTGATCACGAGGATGTGGAAGATCGCCCAGCCGAGACCGGGAACCACCTGCGCCCACCAGGGCAGCAGGGCGATGAGGATGAAGATCAGCTCACCGGCGTAGAGGTTGCCGAACAGTCGCAGCGCCAGCGACAGCGGGCGGGCGAGCGTTTCGACGAAATTGAGAATGATGTTGAACGGCATCAGCCAGGGGCCGAACGGGTGCGTCAGGAACTCCTTGGCGTAGCCGCCGACACCCTTGCCCTTGAAGCTGTAATAGAAGATCAGCAGGAATACCGAGATCGACAATGCGAAAGTCGCGCTCATGTCGGCCGACGGCACCACGCGGATGTAGGCGTGCGCGGGGTCATGGCCGAGCGCTGAGTGCCCGAGCGCCCACAGCTGCGGCACCAGATCCACCGGCAGCAGGTCCATCAGATTCCACAGGAACACCCAGACGAAGATCGTCAGCGCCAGCGGCGCAACGAAGGCGCGGTTGCCGTGGAACGAATCCTTGACGGAGTTGTCAACGAAGTCGACGAGGATTTCGACGAAGTTCTGCAGTTTGCCCGGGACGCCGTTGGTGGCGCGCACGGCGGCGATACGGAACAGCGTCAGGAAAACCAGACCCAGCAGGGTCGAGATGACGAGGGTGTCGAGATGCCAAACAGACGTGCTGATAAAGCCGGTGTCGTCGCCACTCGCCCAATGACGCAGATGGTGGGTAACGTATTCGGCAGGAGAGTGACCCGCTTCAGCCATCGCTTGATTCCCAAAGAAGCGCGAACCAGTAAACCGACAGTGTCAGACAAAACGTGACGACCACCGGCACAAACACATCTGCAAACAACCGCACCGCGACTGCGAACAACACCACGGCGAGGACCAGCTTCCTCACCTGGGCTTTGTAAAAATTCATGACCGCATGCTGGGCATCCTGTGCGGACGCCGAAAACGTCTTGAGCCCGGCGTAAAAGGTCAGTAATGCACCAATTCCGCCACCAGCCAAAGCCGCAAGTCCTTCCCTGGGGCCTTCCAAGAACAGCCAGAAGGCCGCGCTGACCAACGCGATCAGCAACTGATAGCGCGCCATGCGCGTCGCGGTCTTCATCTTGAGGGCCGGCTTGGTGCGGTGCACCAATCAATCGCAGAGAGTATAGCGGCTGCCCAATTGCCTCGGCAAGAGAAGTTAAAAATTTTGTCAGCTTCGACCAAGCTGAGCCGTCAGGCCTTCAGCCGGGCCAGCAAACGCTCCAGCTCCGCCGCGCTGCGGAAGCTGATGCTGATGCGGCCACGGCCGGTGTCGGTCTGCTGCAGCTTGACCGGCAGACCGATCGACTGGGCCAGTTCCTGCTCCAGCGCCGGCGCGCGCGCCTTGGCAGGCCGCGGGCGCTGGCTCTGCTCAGCCTGCACCAGCGCCTCGACCTGGCGGACCGACAACTGCTTGTCGACGGCCAGCGTGGCCAGCGATACCTGGCGTGCGCCATCGACGCCGAGCAGGACCTTCGCATGCCCCAGGCTCAGGCGACCGTCGCGCACATGCCGCTGCACCGAGGCGTCCAGCTCGTTGAGTCGCAACAGATTGCTGATATGGGTGCGCGATCGGCCGACCGCGCTGGCCAGCGCCTCGTGGGTGAGGCCGCAATCGTCCACGAGCTTCTGCAGCGCCTCGGCCTCTTCGAGCGGATTGAGATCGGCGCGCTGGATATTCTCGACCAGGGCCACCGCCATCGCGCTGCGCTCGTCGAGCGTCTTGATGATCGCCGGCACGGCCTTCAGGCCAGCCAGCTGCGCGGCGCGCCAGCGCCGTTCTCCGGCCACGATCTCGTAACGGTCGGCGCCCGCCGAACGCACCACCAGCGGCTGCACGATGCCTTGCGCGCGAATCGACTCGGCCAGCGCCGCCAGCGCCTCGTCGTCGAAGTGACGGCGCGGCTGGTGCTTGCCGGGCTGCAGGCGCTCGACGGCAAGCTCGCGCAACTCGTCACCGGCTTCGGCTTCCGACGCCTGCGCGACGCTGCTGAGCAGCACATCCAGGCCACGACCCAGTCCGCGTTTCTTGACAGTCACCACTGATTCTCCGGCGAGCCGCGCAGCGCGGCGGTCGTTCTGCTGAAGCTCATGCCGGCAGGCGCAGCTGGCCGCCATCGTGGCGGCGCAGCACCTCGCCGGCGAGCGCCAGATAGGCCTTGGCGCCCGATGAATTGGGGTCGTAGAGCATTACCGGCAGGCCGTGGCTCGGCGCCTCGGCGAGGCGCACGTTGCGCGGCACCAGCGTGCGATAGACCTTGTCGCCGAAATGCTGGGTCAACTGGCCGGAGACGTCATTGGCCAGGTTGTTGCGCGGATCGAACATGGTCCGCAGCAGGCCTTCGATTTCCAGTTTCGGATTGATGACGCGCTTGATCTTCTGCACCGTGTCCATCAGCGCGGTGAGGCCCTCCAGCGCGTAGTACTCGCACTGCATCGGGATCAGCACGCCGTCGGCCGCAACCAGGGCGTTGACGGTCAACTTCGACAGCGCCGGCGGGCAGTCGAGGATCACGTAGTCGAAGTCATCGGCAACTTCCGCCAGCGCTGCGCGCAAGGCGAAGTCGCCGACCGGCATGTCGCGCAGCTTGATCTCGGCCTCGGTCATGTCGGCATTGCCCGGCAGCACCGAAAGCCCCAGCTCGGGCAGATGCTGGATCGCGCTGCGGATGGGTATCTGCTCCAGCAGCACGTCGCGGGCGCTGTGCGTCAGCGCACTCTTGTCGACGCCGACGCCCATCGTCGCGTTGCCCTGCGCATCCAGGTCGACGAGCAGCACACGGCGCTTGGTCGCTGCCAGCGAGGCCGCCAGATTGATCGAGGTCGTGGTCTTGCCGACACCACCCTTCTGGTTGGCAATGGCGATGACATAACTCATGGTTTGGGCCCTGCGACAACAGCGTGGCGGTCTTCGCGCAGTCCCGGCACGGACAGGGCTCGGGTCTCCCGGATCTCGACGGCGGCCGCGGCGGCCGCCAGCTCGGCTTCATCTAGTTTGCCTTTCATGGCGACCCACACTCCACCGGGCGCCAGCAGCGGCCGTGTCAGCGAGACGAAATCGGCGAGCGAAGCGAAGGCGCGGCTGGTGATCGCGGCGTACGGCGCCGGCGGCGTCCAGGCCTCGACGCGCGCCTCGGCAACTTCGACATTGGCCAACGGCAGCGCGCGCTGCAGATGACGCAGGAAGCGCGCCTTCTTGCCGTTGCTGTCGAGCAGCGTCAGTCGCCAGTCGGGCCGCGCGATCGCCAGCATGATGCCCGGCATGCCGCCGCCGCTGCCGACATCGAGCACGCGCGCTCCATCGCCGGCATAGGCCGCGATCACCGGGAGCAGCGCCAGCGAGTCGAGCAGATGGCGCGTCACCATCTCGCTCGGTGTGCGGATCGCTGTCAGGTTGTAGGCGGAGTTCCATTTGCTCAGCTCGTCGAGATAGGCGAGCAATTGCTTGCGGGCGGCGACATCCAGCGCCAGCCCCAGCGCCTCGAGGCCGCGTGCCAGCTGTGCGTCCAGACCAACGCTCACGACGCCTCCCCCGGCGCCGCGATGGAAGCAGCCGGCACGGGCAACTGGAGGGAGACGGCGACAGCGCGCATGGACGTCAGGGCAGCGAAGCGGCCGCGCAGTATACCCGCGCCGGCCGGTGTGCCCGGCCCGGGCCGCTTTCCGCCGGCTTCAGCGGCGCAGCGAGCCGAGCAGGCCGCGCAACAATTGCCGGCCGATTTCGCGGCCGATCGACGACCCGGCACTGCGCGCCGCGCTCTTCAAGGTCGCCTCGACCACGGTCTCGCGCGGCCGCGCCGGCCGCGCCCTGCCGCTTCTCGTCGCGGCCGGGGTCTCGCCGCGATCCCACCAGCCGGCACCGCCACCGGCACCCGGCGCGGCGGGCTCCGCACGCTCGGCCAGCTTCTCATAGGCCGATTGGCGATCCACCGCGGTGTCATAACGGCCGGCCAGCGGACTGCGCGCCATCACCTGGCGACGCTCGTCGGCGCTGAGCGCGCCGATCCGCGAGCGCGGCGGTGCAATCAGGGTTCGCTCGACCACGCCCGGCACCCCGTTGTCACCGAGCAGGGAGACCAGGGCCTCGCCGATGCCGAGTTGCTGGATCACCGCCGCGACATCAAGAGCAGGATTGGCCCTGAAGGTCTCGGCCGCTGCCTTGACCGCCTTCTGATCGCGCGGCGTGAACGCGCGCAGCGCGTGCTGGATCCGATTGCCGAGCTGGCCGAGCACCGCATCGGGCAGATCCAGCGGATTCTGCGTGACAAAGTAAACACCGACGCCTTTGGAACGAATCAGCCGCACCACCTGCTCGACCTTGTCCACCAGCGCCTTCGGCGCATCCTTGAACAGCAGGTGCGCCTCGTCGAAGAAGAACACCAGCTTGGGCTGGTCGATGTCACCGGCCTCCGGCAGCTGCTCGAACAGCTCGGCGAGCAGCCACAGCAGGAACATCGCGTACAGCCGCGGCTTCTGGTACAGCACGTCGGCGGCCAGGACATTGACGATGCCGCGCCCGGTCAGATCGGTGCGCATGAAGTCCGCCAGCTGCAGCGCGGGCTCGCCGAAGAAATGCTCGGCGCCATCGGCCTCCAGCTGCAGCAGCGCGCGCTGGATCGCCGCGACCGAGGCGCTGCCGATCAGGCCGTAGTCGCTGCCGAGCGTCTTGGCATTGGCGCCGACATGGGCCAGCGTGGCACGCAGGTCCTTGAGATCGAGCAGCAGCAAGCCCTGGTCGTCGGCGTAGCGGAACACCAGCGCCAGCACCGCTTCCTGCACCTCGGACAGATCCAGCAGCCGCGCCAGCAGCAGCGGCCCCATGTCGGAGACGGTCGTGCGCACCGGGTGGCCGCTGCTGCCGAAGATGTCCCAGAACACCGTCGGACAGGCGGCGGGGCCGTAGCCCTGGATACCGATCCGCGCGGCACGCTCGACGAGCTTGGGCTTGGCCTCGCCGGCGGCGGCGATGCCGGACAGATCGCCCTTGATGTCGGCGGCGAATACCGGCACGCCGATCGCCGAGTAGCCTTCGGCCAGCAGCTGCAGCGTCACCGTCTTGCCGGTGCCCGTCGCGCCGGCGATCAAACCGTGCCGGTTGCCGTAGGCAGCGAGCAGGCGCTGCGGGCCATCGCCCTTGCCGACCCAGATCGATGCCGCATCTGCTGCGCTCATGCCTGCCCCCTGTTGAAGAGGGCTTATCTTCCGCCAAGCGAGGCGAACGCGACAGCCACAGTCTTCACCTGGCGGCGATCAGGCGACACGCGCCATCAACCCGGCCCTCTCGATCGACTCGCCCGCTTCGGCCGAGAACCTGCCGAGCAGATAGTCCTTGCTGAAGTCGTCGGTGAGGATGACGTCGTAGCGGACTTCGTCGTAGGCGCGGGCCTGTTCGACTTCGGCCGTCGTCAGCTTCTGCTGGCGCAGCGCGTCGGCGAGCCGCTCGGCGACCGTATCGCCGACGATCTCGCCCTTGTTGGCGAGCCTGAAGTACTTGAGGTAGGCGGCTTCCGTTTTCTGCGCCACCGTCCACGCATGCTCCATGCGACCGATCGGGTCGTGCACGCCGCCGTTCTTGAACACCAGCCAGCTCAGGCGCTCGCGCAGATCGCTGGCCTCGAGCAACAGATCGGCAACATGCGCATTGTTGCGGTCCGTTACCGGCCGGTACGGGTTGCCGAGTGGAAACACCACCAGGCGCAGCAGCCAGCGAGCCGGCGCCACCGGGAAATTGCGGATGAAGCCGCCGAAGGCCTGGCCGATCTCGTACAGGCAGTTGTCGAGCGCCCAGCGCGCATGGGCGATCTCGGCATCGCTCTTCGAACCCTCCTCGTAATAGCGGATCACGCAGGCGGCAATGTACAGCTGCGACAGCACGTCGCCAAGCCGCGCCGACAGGCGCTCCATGAATTTGAGCTTGCCGCCCAGTACGCCCATCGTCAGGTCGGAAGTGAACGACAGGGCCGCCGACATCCGTTCGAGCTGGCGGAAATACGGCGCCATCGCGCCCTCGACCGGCGCGCCCGCCAGCCGTGCGCCGCTCAGGCCCAGCGTGAACGCCCGCACCGCACGATTGATCGCCGTGCCGACGTGGGCGAACAGCAGCTTGTCGAACTTGTGCAGATCGTTCTCGCGCGCCGCCTCCATTTCCTGGAACACAAACTGGTGGCAGCGGATCGCGCCCTGGCCGTAGATCATCAGATTGCGCGTCAGGATATTCGCGCCTTCCACCGTGATCGCCACCGGCGTGGTCTTGTAAGCCGTGGCGATGAAGTTGCGCGGCCCTTGCTGGATGCCCTTGCCGCCGAGCACGTCCATGCCGTCGTTGATGATCTTCCGCATCAGCTCGGTCATGTGGTACTTGGCGATTGCCGTCGCCACGCTCGGCGCGCAGTGATCGACCGCCGATGCGGTCAGCATGCGCATCGCTTCCAGCGTGTAGGCATAGCCGGCGATGCGGCCGGTGGCCTCCTGCACGCCCTCGAACTTGCCGACCGAAACCTTGAACTGGCGGCGGAAGCGCGAGTAGACCCCGGTCATCCGATAGGCCACCTGGCCGCCGGCGGTCGCCAGCGCCGGCAGCGAGATGCCACGACCGGCCGACAGGCACTCCGACAGCATGCGCCAGCCTTTGCCGGCCATTTGCGGACCGCCGATGATGGCGTCCAGCGGCACGAAGACGTCGCGGCCGTGGATCGTACCGTTCATGAACGCCGAGCCGGGGTAATGGCGGCGACCGATGTGCACGTCCGGGTGCGAGGCCGGCACCAGCGCGCAGGTGATGCCGTAGTCGATCCTGCTCTTGTCGCCCAGCAGGCCATCCGGATCGCGCAGCTTGAAGGCCAGGCCGATCACCGTCGCCACCGGCGCCAAGGTGATGTACCGCTTCGAAAAAGTGAGTGTTATTCCGAGGACGCGCTGACCCTCGTGCTCGCCATAGCCGACGACACCGATATCCGGCATCGCCGTCGCATCCGAACCAACTTCCGGACCGGTCAGGCCGAAGCAGGGAATCTGGCTGCCGTCGATCAGGCCCGGCAGCCATTTCTGGCGCTGCGCGTCGGTGCCGTAATGCATCAGCAGCTCGCCCGGGCCCAGCGAGTTCGGCACCATCACCGTCACCGCCAGGGTGATCGACTTGCTGGCCAGCTTGGTCACCACTGCCGACTGCGCCGCCGCCGAGAAGCCCAGCCCGCCGAACTCCTTCTTGATCAGCATCGAGAAGAACTTGTGCCTGGCAATGTATTCCCAGGCCTCCCGCGGCAGATCCTTCTGCTCGTACTCGATCTTCCAGTCGTCGCAGAGCTTGCACAGCTCCTCGCACTCGCGATCGAGAAAGCGGCGCTCCTCCGTCGTCAGCCGCGTGTACTGGAAGCTCAACAGCTTCTGCCAGTCCGGCCGGCCGCGGAACAGCTCGGCCTCGAACCAGACGTCGCCTGCTTCGAGCACCTCGCGCTCGGTCGACGACATTTCCGGCAGCACGCGCTTGAAGAAGGCGAAGGCACCGCGGCTGATCAGCGCGCGCCGCAGCGGCACGACGTTGAGCACGGCGGCGGCCGCCACGAACAGCAGCGCAAGGCCCAGCAGCAGCGGCGGCGCCCAGGCAGCGGCCAGCGCCAGCGCGCCGAGCGCCACCGCCGCGCCCAGCGTCCACAACCACAGGGGGGCGCCGACGAAAGCCAAGACCCAGGCCATCAGCACGGCCATCGCCACGATCATTGCCGTCATCGTCATGCTCCAGCTGTACGCAGCGTCTCGGACGGCTGCGGGATCAGGGTCTGAATCATCAGCTTCACGTAATCGCCGTATGCGGAGCCGCCGGGCATCAGCTCCGGCGTGTCGCGCGAGATCTGCAGGTTGCCCATGTAGGTCGCATACGCGAAGCGTGCCCAATGTCTCGCCAGCGCCGTGCCATAGCCCAGCGCGCGATAGCAATCGAACAGGTACTGCAGCCGTTGTTCGGAAACGCGCCGCACGAACATCTGCACCATCGGCCTGTCCTGCGCTGCCGCGATCGCCAGATACAGGCGGCCGGCGCGGTAGCTCGAGTTGGCCGCCTTGAACAGCTTGACGATGCGCTGATACGGATCGGACTCCGGGCCCGCACGCGCCAGGATGTCGACGGTCTCCGCCTTCTCCCAGCGCTGCAGCGCGGCCCGCAACAAGGCCTCGCGATTGCTGAAGTGCCAGTAGAAGCTGCCCTTGGTGACTCCCAGCTGACGCGCCAGCGGCTCGATCGCGACGGCATCGAAACCGTCGCTCGCAATCACCTCGAGCGCGGCTTCCGCCCAGGCTTCGGCGGTCAAGCTGGAACGGATCTGCGTCGCCATGAGCGGTCGCGTACCTCGATGCGGAGTTCGGACCATCAAAACATACGGATGCGTATGGAACAAGACAGATGCGACCGGCGGCAGTGGCTGCGGTGCCAGTCGGCCGCGCGCGGGCGCCGGGGTTCAGCATTGATTCATTGCCGGCACCCAACATCGCCCGCACAGGGAGTTAACGCGGGATCGGGAGAACCAGTTACCGCGAGCTTTCTGTTCGTCCTTCCATCCCCACTCAGAAGGAATAGCAGAATGAAAATGCGATTCGCTTTAGCTGGTATCGCGATGGCGGCGGCAGCGCCATTCGCACATGCCGAGGAGGTGCCGTACTTCGGACTTCAAGGCACGTATCTATTCCCCGATTCGGCCCGCAACAACGAAGACGGCCTCGGCGGAACGATTCTGTTCGGCTTCCCGGTGACGCAGTACTTCGCACCGGAAATCAATCTGTACGGCCTGCGCGCCGAACATGACGGCGCGCCGGGCTCCGACAAGCAATGGGGTGGCGGGCTCGACTTCGCCGTCTATCCGTTCGGTCGCGGCTGGGTCTCGCCATTTCTGCTGCTCGGCGGCGGCGCGCAGTACGAGGACCGCGACATCAACAGCGGCACCAATGGCTTTGCCAATGCCGGTGGCGGCTTCCTGATCAACCTCAACCAGAGCGGAAGTGCGGCGATCCGCATCGACGCCAAGCGCTACTGGATCTGGGACGACGAGGTCGAGGCCGGGCGCGACTACGTGATGGATACGCGCATCAATGCCGGTGTGCAGCTGGCGTTCGGCCGCAACGAGCCGCCTCCGCCGCCACCTCCCCCGCCGCCGCCGGCCGACAGCGACGGTGACGGCGTGCCCGATCCGCTCGACCAGTGCCCGAACACGCCGCGCGGCGTGCCGGTCGACACCAAGGGCTGCCCGTTGCCGCCGCCACCACCCCCGCCGCCGAAGGACAGCGACGGCGACGGCGTGCTCGACAACGTCGACGCCTGCCCGAACACGCCGGCCGGCATGCGTGTCGACTCGCGCGGCTGCGCGATCAAGGCGGCCACCGTGGTGCTGCGCGACATCAACTTCGAGTTCAATTCCTCGAAGCTGTCGGGCACTTCGCAGGATTCGCTCGACAAGATCGTCGAAGGCCTGCGCGGTCAGCCGTCGATGAACCTGATCATCGAGGGCCATACCGACGCGGTCGGCACCGATGCGTACAACCTGAAGCTCTCGCAATTGCGCGCCGCTTCGGCTCGCAGCTACCTGATCTCCAAGGGCATCGACGCCTCGCGACTGCAGACCCGGGGCTACGGTGAAAGCCGCCCGGTGGCGTCCAACAAGGATCCCGAGGGCCGCGCGCAGAACCGCCGCGTCGAGTTCAAAGTGACCAAGGAGTAAGCGCCGCCATTGCTGTCATTAAAGAAGCCCCGGCGATGCAGATCGCCGGGGCTTTTTCTTGCAGAGCCTGCAACGAAAACGCCGCCCGAAGGCGGCGTCCGGCAAGGCGCGAAGCGGCTGCGCGCCGCGCCTAACTGATGCCTTACTTGGCGTCTTCCTTGGGCTCGCCGATCGACAGCAGCTCGACCTCGAAAACCAGCGTCTGGTTCGGGCCCATCTTCACGCCGGCGCCGCGCTCGCCGTAGGCGAGGCTCGACGGAATGTAGAACTTGTACTTGCTGCCCGGCGTCATCAGCTGCACGCCTTCGGTCCAGCCCGGGATGAAGCCGTTGAGCGGCATCGTCAGCGCCTGGCCGCGCTTGTAGGAGTTGTCGAACTCCTCGCCGTTGAGCAGGGTGCCGACGTAGTTGACGGTGACGGTATCCGACGCCTTCGGGTGCTCGCCCTTGCCCTCGGTGATCACTTCGTACTGCAGACCCGAGGCCGTGGTCTTCACGCCTTCGCGCTTGGCGTTCTCGGCGAGGAACTTCTCGCCCTCTTCCTTGTTCTTGACCGCCTGGTCTTCGCGCTGCTTGAGCAGGCGCTCGCGCATGCGCTGGTCGACCGTGTTCTTGATCTGGTCGCGGGCGGCGTCGTCCAGCTTCGGGTCCTTGCCGCCGACGGCGTCGTCGAGGCCGGCCTTGAGCGCGGCCAGGTCGGTGTCTTCCTTCAGCGGCTCCAGCTGCTTGCCGAGGTCGTAACCCAGGGCATAGCCGAACTTCTGCGCATCGGATTCAAGACCGGCACCGGCGTCGGCCGACGAGTCCTGCTTGGGCGCGCAGGCGGAAACGAGGCTCGCCGCAGCGACGGCGATGGCGAGCAGACGGAGCGAAGGGATCATGAAGGTTCCAGATATGAAAAGAGGGCTTTGAGCCCCGGTGGGCTCGGATTATAGCGGCGGCCATTCGGACCGTGGATCAGGCCGAAGGTTCGTGCGGCGGCGGTGGATCCGACGGCGACGCTGCCGTAGTCGCCAGGGCGCGGGCGGTCTGGCGGCGGCGCGACAGCAACTGCAACAGCATCTGCCGCGTCTCGTCGGACAGCAGCTCCTGCGAGCGCTCGGCGATGCGGTCGATACGCGCGTCGACGACCAGGGTCTTGTCGGCGGCGACGCTGACCAGACCGATCTCGATCATCGTGTTGAGATAGTTGCGGAACAGCGTCTTGTCGAAGAACTCCGGCGCGTCACGGCCGGTCAGGATGGCGATGCGCTCGGCCAGCAGCCGGCAGTCCTCCTCGACCGTCTCGCGGCGCAGGCTGCCGCCCTGGCGGCGGCGCTCGTCGGCCAGCAGCAGCGCGGTCATGCAGTAGCGCTCCTGCGTCTCGCCGAGCACGCGGCCGAGCATCGCCAGCGTCGAGTACGCCGGCTGGTTGGCGTCCGGCCGGCGCAGGCGATCGTTCTCGCGCGACAGCAGCCCGAGCCCGAGCATCACCTCGATCCAGCCCTTGGCCACGGCCTCGACTTCCTCGGGCTGCCAGCGCAGGAAGAATTCGTTGCGCAGGAACGGATACAACGCCCGCACACCCATCACCACCGCGTCGTCGGACAGCAGCAGGCGGGTGCGGAACAGATTGGCGATCAGCGAGGGGATCGCGAACAGGTGCTGGATGTTGTTGCGGTTGTAGGTCAGCGCCACCGCATCACGCGCCGACACGCCGTACAGCTCGCCCCAGGCATGCGGCACCTTGGCGATGCGGCCGATCGGCGCGCTGGTCTCGACGATCTCGCGCGGCGACGTCTCCGGTACGAACAGGTGCTCGCTGTAGGGCTGCCCCTTGAGCAGGCCGATCAGATGGCCGATCTGCTCGACCAGCTCATCGGCCGAGACCACGCGCTGCGGCGATGACAGCAGGGCCACCGCCGTCAGGCTCGCCGGGTTGGCCACGGCGGCGGCGTTGATGCGGCGGCTGTGATCGAGTGCCAGCCGGGTGACGAAGCTCTTGAAGTTGTCCGGCAGGGCCTCATCGTCGGCAGCCAGCGCCTCGCGCCAGCCCGGCATGTGCTGTTCGGCGTAGTCCTGCAGGATGATCGGCTCGCCGAAGTTGATGTAGGTCTTGCCGTAGGACTTGTTGAGGATCTTGCCGGCCTTGAGCAGGCCTTCGGCAGACTCCTTGGTCTTGCCCGCGCCGCGCAGCTCCTTGGTATAGCTGCTCACTTCCCAGACACGGTCGTAGCCGATGTAGACCGGCACCATCGCCACGCGCCGCGCGCTCTGCCGCAGGCCGGCCTCCACCACCATCGACATCAGGCCGGTCTTCGGCGCCAGCAGGCGGCCGGTGCGGCTGCGCCCGCCTTCAGGGAAGAACTCGATCGCGTAGCCGCGACGGATCAGCGCGTCCACATAGGCGCGGAATACCGCGGTGTAGATCGCATCCCCGGAAAAGCTGCGGCGCAGATAGAAGGCGCCACAGCGACGCAGCAGGCCGCCGATCGGCCAGAAGTTGAGGTTGACGCCGGCTGCGATGTGCGGCGGCACCACGCCGGCGTGGTACAGCGAGTAACTCACCAGCAGGTAGTCGGCGTGCGAGCGGTGCGAGGGCATGTAGACCAGCTCGTACTGCTGCGCCAGCTGGCGCATCCGCTCCAGGCCGCGCACCTCGATGCCGGAGAACACCCGCTTGAAGACGAAATGGTTGAGAAAGCGCTCGAGGAAATTGATGCTGGTGGTCGAGTAGTTGGCGGCCACTTCCTCGGCGCACTTGCGCGCGTAGCGCCTGGCCTTGTCGGCCGTCATGCCGTTCTTGCCGGCAGCGCGGGCGATGGCCCGCTGCACGCCCGGCGCGGCGAGCAGGCCGTCGATCACCACGCCGCGGCGCAGCAGCGTCGGCCCCAGCGCCGCCGTGCGTGCGCGCAGGAAGTGGAAGTGCAGCACGCGGGTCAGTTTGCGGATCGTCACCGCGCTGTCCGGCGAGCGGTCGACGTATTCGCGGAACGAGAACGGCAGGCCGAACTGCGCCAGCACATTGCGGCCGTTGAACAGCATGATGAAGAACTTGCGCACGCGGCCGGCCTGCACGCTGTCGGCAAACAGCAGCTTCCACAGGCTGGTCTCCTTGCCCGGATCACGCCCCCAGAAGATCGACACCGGCACCAGCTGCGCGTCGAAATCGCGGGTGGCGATGCCCAGCTCGATCAGGCGCGTCAGCTCGGTGGCGCGCTCGCGCGTCTCCAGTACCGCGTCCATGTAGACGACGCCGGCGCGCTCGACGGTCGGAAAGTTGGAACCGGTGCGGTTGGGCCGCGGCAGCACCAGGTCCTTGCAGATCCGCTCCAGCACGAACATGTCGACCCAGGAGCGCTGCGCCAGGATGTAGACGACGGGCTTGGTCGGGTCGACCTTCAGGGCCTCGCGCAGCGCCTGCGGCGCGGTGCGATAGCGGACCAGACCGTAGAACGGCCGGAACAGCCACCACACCAGTGCGTAAAGGGCGCTGTTGAACAGGGCGCGCATGCATCTCCTTGGCCGCGATCGAGCCGCGACCGGGCAAGCTCGGCCAGCCGCGAGCCGGACGCCTGCGCGCCGCCCCCGTCTGCCCCTTGCCCTGTAGCGCCCCGTGTAACCGCGTTTTATCGAGTTAGATGGAAGAAAGGCGCGACCGCGCGCAGTCGGGGCTGCGCCATTGCGGCTCCACGGCTTTCATTCCTTGTGCAAAAAGTTTACCGCAGGACCCCACCTGCGATATGACGGGCGATGGCGCGGGGCTTGCGGGGCGGCTGGTGGATTCACCGGATGCCCATTGCCGCGAGCATCGGCATAGTGCCGGCGACCACCATACGCACTCGCGCCACCACGCGCGCGGCACGGCAGAAGACAAAGGGGCCCTTGATGAGCGAACGACAATGGCTGGGCCACCCGCGTGGCCTCGCAACGCTGTTCTTCACCGAAATGTGGGAGCGCTTCACCTACTACGGGATGCGCGCGATCCTGGTCTTCTTCCTGACCGCTGCGGCGGTCGGCGCCAACCCGGGACTGGCGGTCTCGCGCGAGGAGGCCGGCGCCATCTACGGCCTCTACACCGGCGCGGTCTATCTGTTCTCGCTGCCCGGCGGCTGGATCGCCGATCGCCTGATCGGTGCGCGCCGCGCCGTGTTCTGGGGCGGACTGCTGATCGCCGCCGGCAACTTCACGCTGGCGATCCCCGGGCCTGCGCCGCTGTTCTTCCTGGGCCTGGCGATCATCGTCATCGGCGTCGGCCTGCTCAAGCCCAATGTCTCGGCGCTGGTCGGCACGCTTTATGAAACCAGCGCCGACGCCAGGCGCGACGCGGGCTTCTCAATCTTCTACATGGGCATCAACCTCGGCGCGGCGATCGCCCCGTTCGTGGTCGGCACGGTCGGCGAGAACTGGTCGTGGCGGCTCGGCTTTGCCGCCGCCGGCCTGTTCATGCTCGGCGGCGTGCTGCAGTACAAGCTCACCGAGCGCCACCTGGGCAGCGGCGGCCTGACGCCGGCGACGAGCCCGGCCGAGCGCCGCCGCGCCTGGCGCTGGCTGGCGCTGGCGTTCGGCGCCCTGATCGCGGTCGCCGCCGTGCTCGCCAGCGGCCTGCTGGCGGTGACGCCC
>CBINNP010000038.1:0-19293 GCA_966252075.1 uncultured Solimonas sp. | reverse complement strand
AGTTTCTTTTCTTTGCTTGTCCAAAGAAAAGAAACCAAAAGAAAGGACACCCCTGGCTTTTGCGCCGCTGCTGCGCAGCGGTCCCCTGCGGTGCTCGCCGCGTCGGCCGTCGCTGAAACTCGCGGCTGCGCCGCTCAGACAGTCAGCGCCGGACAGCCCCGACGCGGCTGTGCGCCTCGGCGCAGCGCAAAGGGGACCCAACATCAAAGGCAACAGCGGCCCCTCATCCGCCCTTCGGGCACCTTCTCCCGCACGCGGGAGAAGGAATAGTGGGTTTCAGAAACTCCACCACCTTTCTCCCCTCTCCCGATTACGGGAGAGGGGCGTTTGGCTACTGGTACGTGACATTGAGTCACGTACCAGCCTGTCCAAACGCTGGTGAGGGCGCTTTTGCCTTCCGGGTCCCCTTGGGCCGCACCGAGCAGCACGGCGCGCGCAGGGGTGAGCGGCCAGGGAGGGCCGCGAAAGTCGCCCTTGCGACAGGATGTCGCATGGGCGATGGCCCCGAGCACGTGAGCAGCGCAGGGCACTCGCATCGCGAGTGCGGCCCCAGGGGCGTGCTTTCTTTTGCTTCCTTTTCTTTGCACGAGCAAAGAAAAGGAAGTCGCCTCACAGGGCGAAAGGCAAGCAAAACAAAACAAGTAACCCAAGGCGAGTTGTAACCCTCCCCGCCTCACCCGCAACCGCAAAAAATCACAACAAGCCCATCAACTCCAGATACCGCCGCGCACTGGTCGTCGCCCGATACTCGTCCACCGCCGCACGCAAAGCCTCTGCCGGCAAAGGCGCATTCAGCGTCGACCGCATCGCCGCTGCCAGCGCGTCGGCATCGCCCACCGGCACCAGCGGCCCATAGCGCCCCTGCGCGAGGATCTCGCTCGGCCCGCTCGGGCAGTCAGTCGAGACCGAAGGCACGCCCAGCGCCAGCGCCTCGGTCAGCGCATTCGGCGAGCCCTCCCAGGCCGAAGACAACACGAACAGATCGGCGCGCGCCAGCCAGGCATACGGGTTCGACTGGAACCCGGCGAGCAGCACGCGATCGGCCAAGCCTGCTGCCTCGATCTGCGCCGTCAGCGCCTCGCGATCCTTGCCCTCGCCGAGGATGATCAGCCGCGTATGACGCTCGGCCTGCAACTGCGCGAACGCCGCGATCAAGGTCGGGAAACCCTTCTGCCGCGTCAGCCGTCCCATGCCGACGATCACCGGCACGAGCTTCTCGGCCAGCCAGGGATGCGGCACCGGCTCGGCCGCCTGCACGGCGAGCCTGGCGGTGATCACCGGATTGCGGATGACGTGGATGCGCGAGGCCGGCAGGCCGGTGACGCGCTGCGTGTCGGTCTTGACGCCTTCGGAGACGGCAACGACGCCGGTGACGAGCGGATACAGACGCCGCATCGGCGCCACGCGCAGCCAGCGGCTGAACGCGTCCTTGCGCTCCAGCGCCGCCGACAGATTGGTGCCGAGGCGGATGAACACCGGCGTGTCGACACCGGCGCGGCGCTTGGCCTTGAGCGCGGCGCGACCGGCGCGGTCCTTGGCCACCAGCAGTGCATCCGGCTGCATCTCGCGCAGATAGCGCGCCACTTCCGGTACCGCACTCCAGGCATGACGCGACTTCAGCGGCCGGCGATTGACGCTGTCCGGCACGCGCTGCGCGTGGCCACCGTCGTCGCGGATCGTCAGCAGATCGACCGTCACGTGCTGCGCGAACTCGGCGCAGAGATTGGTGACCATGCGCTCCACACCGCCGTCGCCGGAGAACGAAATCAGCACGCCAAGGCGTTTCATCATCGGCTGCCTACGGCAGCCGGCCCCTTCCCCGCTCCCGCTTCGCGGGAGAGGGGGGAACCGCCGGCAGCGCCGGCGGTGGGGTGAGGGCCCGTTTGCGGCAGACCAAAGATCTGCAGGTACCGCGTCGTCGCTGTCGCAAATTCATACGGCTGCACCGCCGCACGCAGGCGCTGGCGATCGCGCGGCGCATCCAGCAGCTGCTGCAAGGCAGCCGCGAGCGCCGCGTCATCGCCGATCGGCACCAGCGGTCCGACGCGGCCATGATCGAGAATCTCGACGCTGCCTGGCGTCGCAGTGGCGACCACCGGCGTGCCGGCGGCGAGCGCCTCGACCGGCACCGAGGGCAAGCCCTCCCAGCGCGAAGTCAGCGCGAACACCGCGGCGTGCGCCATGTACGCGAACGGCGAGTCGACGTAGCCCGGCAGCGCGAAATCGTCGGCGACGCCGAGCTGCGCCGCCTGCGCCAGCAGTTCGTCGCGCAGCTTGCCCTTGCCGAGCAGCATCAGCCGGCATGGCCGCTGCGCGCGCAGCCGCGCGAAGGCGCGCAGCAGCGTTGCGAAGTCCTTGCGCGCGCCGAGTTCGCCGACGCCGAGGATCAGCGGCGGCGAGCCGTCGGCGAACCAGGGATGCTCGGGCCGCGGCGGCACGTCCTGCAGCAGCTCCGGCGGCACCAGCGGATTGGGCACCACGCTGATGCGCTCGCGCGGCAGACCGGTGTACTGCGCCATGTCGTCGGCGACGCCGGTGCCGGGCACGATCACCGCGTCGGCGTGGCGGTACCAGTGGCCCATCGAATAGCGCTGCAGCCAGCGATCGACGAAACCGCGGTTCTTCAGATCGACCGAGATCGTCGTGCCGGAGCTGAGCACCAGCCGGCAGCGCACGCCGGACAGTCGTCGCGCCAGCAAGGCGGTGCGGTTGACGCGATCCTTGTCGGACAGCAGCACCGCCGGCCGCACGTGACGCAGGTAGCGCAGCAGCGCCGGCAGCGCCGCGTAGGTCGTGCTGGCGCCGGTGTCGATCATGCGCACGCCTTGCGGCAGCGTCTTGAGCACCGGGCCATGCTTGCGGACATTGAGCAGATCGACCGCATAGCCGCGCGCCGCCAGCTGCGGGATCAGGTTCTGCATCGCGCGGTCGACGCCGCTGTGCCCGGACGTCGACATGAAAATGGCGATGCGTCCGCCATCCAGGGGCTCGCTCACAGCCATGCCAGCGGGTCCTCGTCACCGCCGGGCGTGCCGGCGCCCTCGATGAAAACGCGATGCCAGATCGCGAACTGCAGCAGGCTCCAGACTTCGCGCGTGACGTCGTGCCGGCTGCGCTGGCGCTCGAGCAGCGTGCGCACCGCCTCCGGCTGGCACCAGGCCTGGATCGCCGCGCTGCTCGGCAGCCTCGAAGCCAGCGCGTCGAGGAAGTCGCCGCGCAGCCATTCGCCCACCGGTACGTGGAAGCCGCGCTTGTGCTTCCACAGATGATCCCTGGGCACGAAGCGCTCGGCCCAGCGCTTGATGAACAGCTTGCCGGCCTTGTCGGAAACCTTGAGCGCGTCCGGCAGGCGCAGGCCGAATTCGACGACGCGGTGATCGAGGAACGGCACGCGGCCTTCGATGCTGTGCGCCATCAGCATGCGATCGGCCTTGACCAGCAGATCGTCCGGCAGATTGGTCGTCAGATCGACGTACTGGCGCCGCTGCAGCGCGCTCCACTCGCGCGGCGTCTCGCCCCAGGCGGCGACCACCGGATCGCGATAGCGCGCCAGCGCCGGCTGCAGCGCCGGCACGAACAGTTTCTGCACCCAGCCCTGATCGAGTTCCGGTCGCACGCGGAAGCCGCCACTGCCCGGGTAGCGCAGGCTTTTGAACCAGCGCTCGACCGTGTCCTGCCGGTAGCGCCCGTAGCCGGCGAAAGCCTCGTCGCCGCCCTCGCCGCTGAACACCACTTTCAGCTCGCGGCCTGCGGCTTCGGCCAGCGCCAGCGTCGGCAGGCAGGCGTAATCACGCATCAGGTCGTCCGCCGCCCAGACCATCTGCGGCAGGCGATGAAACACCGCGCGGCTGTCAAGACGGATCGAGCGGTGTTCGGCACCGAACTGCCGCGCGATCATCTCGGCATCCTCCAGCTCGTCGCCCTGACGCGCATCGCGCCAGCCGATCGACCAGGTCTTGATCGGCTGCGTATGCAGGCGCTTGAGCTGCGCCAGCAGCACGGCGGAATCGACACCGCCGGACAGGAACACGCCGAACGGCACATCGGAGCGCATGTGCTCGCGCATCACCTGCTCGAACAGTGGTTCCCATTCCTCCACCGCGTCCTCGAAGCTGCGCTCGCGCGGCGCGCCGACGTCGTGCGCCGACCAGTAGCGATGCGTCTCGATCTTCAGCTGCGCGTCGATCTTCAGCGCCGTGCCGGGCAGCATGCGACGCACGCCGCGGATGATCGTCTGGCTGCCGGTCGAGTACTGGTTCTGCAGAAACTGTGCGAGCGCGTCCGGCTCGATCTCGACCCGCGGCAGCAGCGGCAGCAGGCTCTTCAGCTCGCTGGCGTAGAGCACACGGTCCGGCAGTTCGGCGACGTACAGCGGCTTGATGCCGGTGCGGTCACGAACCAGCCACAGCTCGCGCCGCGCGTGGTCGTACAAGGCATACGCATACATGCCGTGCAGCCGCGCGAAGCTGCCGGCGCCCCACTGCGCGAAACCGTGCAGCGCCACTTCGCTGTCGGAGCCGGTCTGGAAACGATGACCCAGCGCCTGCAGCTCGGCACGCAGCTCGATGAAGTTGTAAATCTCGCCGTTGCAGACCAGCGCGTAGCGGCGATCGGCGTCGAACAGCGGCTGGTGCCCGCCGGCCAGATCGATGATCGCCAGCCGCGCATGGGCAATGCCGAAGCTGCCGCTCGCATACGTGCCGCTGTCCTCCGGCCCGCGATGCGCGAGCTGCGCGATCATGCGCTGCAGCTCGCCGTCGACGACGGCGCCGCTGCGCAGGACCATGCCGGCGATTCCGCACATGCGCGTGGACCTACTGCGGGTCGAAGCGGTAGCCGAGCATCTCGACGTCGCGCTTGAAGTAACGGCCGACCAGCTCGGCGAGATCGTCGCTGTAGTAGCTGCGGTAGTCCTTGCTGCGATCGGTGGCCTGCCGCTTGTGCGGCAATACCGGCGTGGCGACACCGATGGTCTTGCAGATGTGCGCGAAGTCGTCCTGCAGGTTCTCGTAGCGACCGAGGAAGTTGGTCAGCAGCCTGCCGTGCAGATCACTGAGATAGTCCGTCTGCGCCGTGATTGCGGTGTCCAGGTGATACTGGTACGGGCGTTCCGGGTCGAGCTTGTGCCGCGTGAATGCCTCGAAGGACTCGTGCCCTTGCAGCAGATGCGGACGCTCGCGCTTGAGATGGTGGTAGGAGCTGACCTGCAGGTCCCAGGGATTGCGCACGAAGGCGAACTTGAACAGGCCGTCGAAAAATTCGTGGGGCAGCATCTCCTGCGCGCCGACGATCTTGGCGTGACGCGGCAGCTTGGCAGCGATGCGGTGCCCGGTCAGATGCGACAGCCGCGAACAGATGAACTGCGCCAGGTAGTACGGATCCTTCCACTGCAGCGACTTCAACGCCGCGCGCACGCTGGTGCCACCGGTCTTGGCGATATGGACGTACAGGAAGTTGTAGCGGTTCGACAGGATCATGCTGGGCTTTGGGCTCCCGTGGTCGCGAGCAGGCTGCGCATCCGGCTGGCGGTGGCGGCGAAGCTTAGCGCGCTGAAGTCGCGATAGCTCACATTGGCCAGAAACTGGTCATGGATATAAAGCAGAAACCGGCGACGGCGCGCCGTGTCCGGGGCATGCTGCAGCGCATCGCGCAAGGCCTCCGGCAAGGCGCTGAGCTGCTGCACGACCTGGACCAAGCCGGGCGCCGTGTAGAAATTGCGGCCCAGCGCCACGACCGGCTTGCCGCAGACGATGCCCTCGAAGCCCGCCGTCGAATTGACCGTGACCACTGCGCTGCAGGCCAGCAGCAGCTCGCGGCTGGGATGCTCGTGGCAGAACAGCACGTCCGCGAACCGTGAAGGCAGCTCGCGGTAGCGATGCAGCACATGATGGCGCTCGGCCGGATGCAGCTTGACCACCAGGCGCATCGCCGGCGCGACTTTCTGCAAGGCAGCGTGCACGACCTCCAGCAAGCGCACCATGTCGCCGCCGACCAACGGCGAATGCAGCAACAGTTGCGAATCGGCAGCGACCTGGAACGGCAGGAAGACGAAGCGCTCCGGCAAGGGCTCTATGCGGCGCACGAAGCCGCGCCGCGCGAGGTCGATTCCCGGCAGCCAGGCTCTGCGCCGCGTGAGCCGCTGCAGCTCGCGAGCGAACCGCACAGCCGTGGATGCCAGCAGATGCGACGGAGCAGGACGCTCGGGCCGACGACGGCCGGCGACGAAGTCGGCAATCGCCGCATCCAGCCGCGCCTCTGCCTGCGGATCGGCAGGCGGATGATCGCGGTTCTCGGCCACCACGCGTGTCACCGAGGCACGCCAGTTGACGCCCTCGGTGTCCAGCTGCAGCGTGCCCGGCAGATAGCCGTTCTCGCCGAACAGCAGTTGCAGACCGCGGCGGCGCGCCTCGGCGGCCGCCACCGACGCGCACAAGCCGGAGCCGTTCCAGACGAAGATCGCGTCCACGCGTTCGGCGTCGAAGAACGCCACCAGGGCCCGGCTCAGCGCGGCAACGCGGCGGGCCAGCAGGCCGTGATCGCGATAGACCTGCTGCGCCTTTTCGCCGGCATCGGCCAGCAGGTTCAGATCGGCGTGGGTCGGCAACAGCAGATGCGAGTCGCGCGGCGACACCGGCAGGCGCATCTGCCGCAGCAGGCTGCGCACCAGCGGCCGCAGCGAGAAATGCACGGTGCGCCACTGCGGCAGCAAATGCGGCGATAGCGCAGCGAAGTAAGGGGCGACGCGCACGCCCAGGTCGATGAGCGCCAGGGTGCGCTGTCGCGTCGGTGGAGGGCAGGCAGTCATCGCTGCAGCCTATGTCGGCAACATGACGCGGCGTGCATGTCGCCTGCCGTCTCAGGCCGGCGACCGGCCCAGGTAGTGCAGCCACAGCGCGCGCACGCGGGCGCGTTCCTCGGTGAATCGCCCGGGCTCGGCCAGCGCCGCTTCGTTCTGCAGTGCCGCGGCATGCGCCCAGGCGCGATAACGACGATAGCTGTCGATCAGCGCTTCGCGCGAGCCCGCATCGACGCTGCCGACCGCCGCCAGAGCATCGAGCTGGCGCCAATTGTCGCTGTACTCGACCAGGCGCGCGTCGCGATGCGCGTCACGCAGTACCAGATACTGGGTGATGAACTCGATGTCGATCAGCCCGCCCTCGCCCTGCTTGAGATCCCAGCGCTGCTCGTTGGACTTGTCCAGCTGGCCGCGCATCTTGGCGCGCATCTCGACGATATCGCGCCGCAGGGATTCATCATCACGCGCCTGCATCAACACCTCGCGGCGCACGCTCCTGAAGGCCTCGCCGATCTGCACGGAGCCGGCCACCGGACGCGCCCGCGTCAGCGCCTGATGTTCCCAGGTCCAGGCTTCGTCGCGCTGATAGGCGGCGAAGCTGGCCAGGCTGGTCACCAGCATGCCGGAGCGGCCGTTGGGCCTCAGCTCCATGTCGATCTCGTAGACGCGGCCGGCGTGCGTCTGCGTGGCCAGCCAGTTGATCAGGCGCTGCGCCAGGCGCGCGTAGAACACGCCGTTGTTGATCGCGCGCGGACCGCCGGCCGTGTCGCCATCCAGACGGTCGCAGTCGTGCAGGAACACCAGATCCAGATCCGAGCCATAGCCGAGTTCGATACCGCCAAACTTGCCGAAGCCGATCGCCGCGAAGCCGGCCACCGCGCCGTCGCTGCGCTGCGGCTCGCCGTACTGCGCGCGCATCTCCTGCCAGGCCAGCTTCAGTGCCTGATCGACCAGCGCCTCGGCCAGCCAGGTCAGGCGGTCGCTGACCTGCACCAGCGGCAGCGCCGCCGACAGATCGGCCGCGGCGATGCGCAGCGTCATCTCCTTCTGGTACTGGCGCAGCACGTCCATGCCGCGCTCGGTGTCGTCGACGCCGATCTCCACGCAGCGCCGCGCCAGCTCGTCGCGCAGCTGCTGGCGATCCGGCGGCGCGTACAAACTGCGCGGATCGAGCAGCACGTCGAGCAGCATCGGCGAGCGCGCGATGAAGTCGCTGAGCCAGGGGCTGGCGGCGCACAGCCGCACCAGCTGCGCACGCGCCGTGGCGTTTTCGTACAGCAGCATCAGATACGTGGTGCGCCCGGCGATCGACTGCATCACGCCGAGCACCCGGCCCAGGGCCGCTTCCGGCAAGGCCTGTTGCAGCGCCTCGTCGAACAGCTGGGCCAGCAGCAGCAGCAGGCGTTCCTGCGTCTCCTCGCGCATCTGGCGGACCAGGCGCGCGCCGCGCAGGGCCTGCAGCGCATCCAGCACCTGCCGCGGCGCGCGCGCGAAGCCGCCGCCCGCCAGCGCCTGCAGCGCGGCATCGCCCTCCAAGCGCTCGAACCACAGATCGCGCAGCAGTGGTGTGCTCGGGCTGTCCCGTTCACCGCCGCGCTCGGCGAAGATGCGATCGAACTCCTGCTGCACGAACTGCCGCACGGCATCGAGCTGCGCCAGCAGCGCCCGCCAGTCCGGCAGATCCAGCGCCGCACACAGCGCGGCGCGGATGCCCTCGTCCCGCGGCAGTGCGTGCACCTGCTGGTCGTCGTAGATCTGGATGGCGTTCTCGACGCGACGCAGGAACACGTAGGCGGCGTCGAGCCGGACCGCGACCTCGGCGTCCAGATGGCCGGCCTCTCCCAGGTAGCGCAGCACCGGCCGCAGACGCGTATCGCGCAGGCTGCGCTCGGCGCCGCCACGCACCAGCTGGAACGACTGCACGATGAATTCCAGCTCGCGGATGCCGCCGCTGCCGAGCTTGATGTTGTCCTCCTGGCCGCGCCGCGCCACGTCCTCGGCGATCAGCCGCTTCAGGGCGCGCAGCGAGCCGATCGCGCTGTAGTCCAGGTAACGGCGGTAGACGAAGGGCCGCAAGCCCTGCAGCAGCCGCGCGCCGGCCTCCAGGTCGCCGGCTACCGGCCGCGCCTTGATCATCGCGTAGCGCTCCCATTCGCGGCCATGCACGAGGTAATACTCCTCGGCGGCGGCGAACGAGATCGACAGGGGCCCCGCCGAACCGAACGGCCGCAGCATCAGATCGACGCGGAAGACGAAGCCGTCTTCGGTGCGCTGCGCCAGCAGGCGCTGCACGCCCTGCGCCAGCTTGGCGAAGTATTCGTCGCTGCTGATCACGCGCGGGCCCTGCGTCTCGCCGGCGGCGGTATGGCAGAAGATCAGATCGATGTCGGACGAGAAATTCAGCTCGCCACCGCCGAGCTTGCCCATGCCCAGCACTACCGGCTGCAAGCGCGTGCCCTCGCTGTCGAACGGCACACCGAAGCGCGCCTGCAACTGGCGCTCGGCAAACGACAGCGCCGCCGCGATGCTGGCATCGGCCAGCTCCGACAGTGCGCCGAGCGTCTCGTCGAGCGGCGCCAGCTGCGCCAGATCGCGCAGCGCGATCTGCGCCATCCGCCGCCGCCGCAGACGCCGCAGCGCCTGCATGAAGGCCGCTTCGTCGGCGAACGCGGCGAGCGGCTCCATCTGCATGGCCAGCGCGTCCGAAGGCGAGGCCGCGGCGAAGCCGCGCAGATCGGCGCCCTCGGCCAGCAGCTGGCTCAGCGTGTCGCGCAGGAATCGGCTGGCCGCCAGCAGGCGCGGCCATTGCGGCGCCAGGGCCGGCAGCGCTGCGGACAGGCGTTCGGACAGATCGTCGGCCTTGAATGCACTCATCGTTGAGGATTCAGTGAAAGGGTTGGCAAGGCAGCTCGTTACGAGCGGAAGATGAAGTAGACCGCGCCGCAGATGCACAGCGCCGCCCACAGATAATCGAGCTTGAGCGGCTGGTTCATGTACAGCACCGCGAACGGCACGAACACCGACAGGGTGATCACCTCCTGCAGGATCTTCAGCTGCGGCAGGCTCAGCACCTGAAAACCGATGCGGTTGGCCGGCACCTGCAGCAAATACTCGAACAGCGCCACGCCCCAGCTCAGCAGCGCCGCGAGCAGCCAGGGCTTGTCGCGCAGCTCCTTGAGGTGCGCGTACCAGGCGATCGTCATGAAGACGTTGGACGCGACGAGCAGCGCAGCGGCCTGGGCGATGGGCGGGAATGGGATGGACATGCGGTGGCGGCGGCAAGGGCAGGACGGCGGGAGTCTGCCGGGCTTGGGCGGAGAGGTACAGCGGGCGGTGGGTTGCAACTCGCCTGCGTTACTTGTTTTGTTTTGCTTGGCTTGCCTTTCGCCTCACAGGGCGAAGGCAAGCCAAGCAAAACAAGTAAAGAAGGCGCGTTGTCACTCAACAACCAAAAAAGGCCGGTCACAAGAACCGGCCCTCTGGAACGCACCTCACCGCACCCGGGAATCCTCAGAGCGGAATAATCGAAACCTCGCGCGTGTAGTGCACATAACCCAGGCTGGCGCCGGCCCGCAGACCCACGCCCGTGCGAATCGGTGCCAGCACGACGTTGTCGCTCTTCTGGTAGTTCACGCCGACACCGGCCACGACATAAAGGCTGCCGTCCACCGCCGGGAAGCGCTGGAACAGCTGCGTCGACGAGCGCAGGTTGTAGACCAGCGTGAAGACCTTGGACGCGTTGCCGCCGAAGTCCCAGCCCACCGACGGCCCCTGCCAGTAAACCTTCTGGCTCTCGCCGCCCTTGAACTGCAGCGTGCCGCGGCCATAGCGCAGGCCGACGACGATCGCGCCGCCGCCCTCGTTGCCGTAGATATAGGCATTGGGGCGGCCGTAATCGGAGAAAGTCCGCTCGATCGCCTTGGCCAGGCCTTCACTGGAAGAACCGAAGAACTTGGCGGCGGCCTGCGAGACCTCCTCGGCGCTGTAGGTCTCGTTGACACTCTGCTGCTGCGCCGGCGGCGCATCCTCGGCAACCGGCGGCGGTGCCTGAATATCGCCACTGTTTTGACCGTCCTGGCCGATGGCGCCATGCGCGGCCAGCAGGCCCAGCACAAGCGCTACGCCCAAGCCCAGCAGCTTGCGACTCTTGTTCATTACAGACTCCTTCGGAAAATGCCGCGACTTCGCCAGAACAGCTCTGAATCGGGCCTGAACCCGGGCACGACGGTTGCTGCTCACCAGCCCGCTTCGTGGCGCGTGCGGACGAAATCGGCATGCGGCACGAACAGCAGCTCGGCGAGCTGACGGATCAAGCCCTCCTCGCGAGGTTCGAGACGGCCGTCGGCCAGCGCCACCCGCCACAGATCGCGCAGCAGCTCGCGCTTGGCGTCGCCGTCCAGCTCGCGATTGAGCGTCCGTACGTAGTCGTGCAGCGATACCGCCGCCGCCGCACTGTCCTGCGCCCGACCCAGCAGCGTCTGCACCTCGGCAGCGTCAATGCCCAGCCGCTGCTGCAGCTGGCCGCGGATCTCGGCAAGCTCGCTGTCGTCGCGCTCGAAATCGGCACGGGCGGTCTCCAGCAGCAGCACGGCCATGGCCAGCTGGCGGTCGATCGTCTTTTCCTCCGGCGTGGTGAACGCCGCGGCCAGCTTGCGCAGCAGACTCATGCGTGGATCTCAGAACGACAGGCCGAGCCGCAGGTTGTAGACGTTGTTGTCGCCGAAGCGCTCATATTCCGGCGTCAGTTCGAACAGCAGCATGCTGATGCGCAGGCCGACGAAGAAGCGGCCGGTGTCGACGGTTTCGTTCTCCAGGCCGATCGAGTTCTTCAGCGCGCCGTTCGGCGTCGCCTTGGCCGACACGTAGCCGGCGCCGGCATACGGGGTCAGGAAGGCGAAGCCCTTGGATACCGTGGCGTCGACGCCCCAGGCGTCGTAGTCGAAGTCATCGATGCCGCTGGTGGTGGTGTAGTTGACGCCGACGGCAACAGCGGGCGTGGCGACGCCGCCTTCGAGGAAGGCGTAGCGGACTTCGGCACCGTAGGCCGAGGCGCCGGTGCCGGGAATGCCACTGTAGAAACCGGCGACGTCGATGCCGAACGGCAGGCCCTTGGAGAGGGCGCCGCCGACCATGCCGACTGCATCGACACTGGAGCCGGTCAGCGTTTTCCAGGCACTGTCGTTCTTGGTCGGCACGTAGCTGGCGATCGCGCCGATACCGAAGCCCAGCAGGCCGGTCGCTTCGGCCGGCGCCAGCTGCTTGTAGTGCAGCGCGGCGGCGACATCCTTGACCGCATCATGGAAGGCGGCGCGGCAGCCGACGGTGCAATCGATCTCGAAGTCGCTGTCGGCCCAGGCCGGGCTGGTGGCAGCGGAAAGCAGCAGGATGGCTATCAGGCGGCGCATGTCGACCTCGCGAAGTGTGCAGATGAAGGGGCTGGGTGCCGTGACGCGTTGAGGCCGCCGAGGATACCAGCGCCTGCAGCGCGGAGTCTGCCGTCAGTGACCGAACTCAGACTGAATGAAAGGCAGCACGAGCTCGCCGAGTTCGACCAGGCGGCCGTGAAAGAAATGGCCGGCGCCGTCCAGCGTGCGCAGCTCCGGCGGCGGCGTGTACTGCTGGAGCATGTCGCGCGTCTGGGCGTAATCGACGACGTCATCGTCGGTGCCATGCACGACCAGCCACGGGCAGGCCGGCCGCGGCGGCGGCGGCGCGTCGCCGAAGAACTTGTCGCCGAGATACTTCGACAGCGGCGGCGCGATGCTGATCAGCGCCTGTGGCCTCAGCCGGGCCGCGGCATTGAGCGCCACCCAGGAGCCGAACGAAAAACCGGCGAGCAGCAGCGGCAGGCCCGGCGCGCGCGCGCGCAGCCAGCCGGCCAGATACACCACGTCGTCGCTTTCGCCACGGCCCAGGTCATGCTCGCCCTGGCTCTGGCCGACGCCACGGAAATTGAAGCGCAGCGCGTAGAGATCAGCCTTGAGCGCGCTCGACGCCAGTGTGTAGGTGACCTTGTTGCTCAGCGCGCCGCCCATCAGCGGATGCGGATGGCAGATCACCGCGACGCCGCGCGGCGTGCCGCGCGGGGCCGCCAGCAGCACCTCGATGTTGCCGGCGGCGCCGGGCAGCAGCAGCGACTGGCTCTGGCCGGCGGCGGGCAGCGTGTCATCCATCCTTCATGTCCTTGGCGCTTGCGGTGCGCGACATTGTCGGCGACACGCCGGCGCTCTTGCCAGCGCCGGGGCCTAGCCTTCAGCATTCCCGGATCATGAGAGCCGTCATCCCCGCCGAGCTGCCGCAGCGCTACCCACGCCTCGCCGAGATGATCGGCATCGACCTGCGCTCGCTGGCGCTGTTCCGCGTCCTGCTGGGCCTGGTGCTGAGCTGCGTGATCGTCGGCAGCTTCGGCGATCTGGCCGCGTTCTGGACCGATGGCGGCCTGATGCCGCGCGACTGGCTGGTCAGGACCGACAGCCTGTGGCGGCTGTCGCTGTACCTGGTCAACGGCCAGACCTGGTTCGTCGCGCTGCTGATGCTGGTGCAGCTCGCCGCCGCGTTGATGTTCGCGCTGGGCTGGCGGATGCGCACGGCCAGCATCGTCTCGTTCGTGCTGTGGGTGTCGCTGGTCAACCGCAATCCGCTGGTCCTCACCGGCGCCGACCAGCTGCTCTGCTGCCTGCTGTTCTGGGCGATGTTCCTGCCGCTGTCGGCGCGGTATTCGGTGGACGCCGCACTGGCCACCAACCCGCCGCCCGCCGACAACCGCCACGTGTCCTGGGCGACGCTGGGCCTGCTGCTGCAGATCGCCTCGGTGTACTTGTTCAGCGGCCTGATGAAGTCCGGCCGCGAGTGGTTTCCGGAGTTCACCGCGATCTACTACGCCTTGTCGATCGACCGCGGCGCCTGGGGCCTGGCAGGGTGGCTGCTCGCGCATCCATCCCTGATGAAAGCCTTGTCGGCCTACGTCTGGTTCCTCGAACTGCTGGCAGCGCCGCTGCTGTTCCTGCCCTACGTGCTGCGGCCGCTGCGCCTGGCCGTGCTGGTCCTGCTGGCGCTGATGCATATCGGTTTCCTGCTGACGCTGCAGCTCGGCCACTTCCCCTTCGTCTGCCTGGCGATGCTCAGCGTCTTCATCGGCGGCTGGCTGTGGGATGCGCTGGCGCGCCGTCGCGACGCCCGCCGCAGCGGCGCACCGCTGCGCCTGTACTACGACCGAGACTGCGCGTTCTGCTTCAAGTCCTGCCTCATCCTGCGCGAGCTGCTGCTGCTGCCGCAGCTGCAGATCGCGCCGGCACAGGACAGCCCGCGGGCCCGCACCCTGCTCGAAGCCAAGCGCTCCTGGGTGTTGATCGACGCCGACGACCAGGCCCACCTGAAGTGGTCGGCGCTGACCGTGCTGATGCGCCGCTCGCCGGTATTCGGCTGGCTGTGGCCGCTGCTGCGGCGGCCGGCGCTGGCGCGACCCGGCGACGCCGTCTACGACTTCGTCGGCGACCATCGCCCGGCCCTCAGCGCCGTCAGCGCCAGCCTGCTGCCGCAGCGCGCGGTGGCCTGGGATCTCAAGCCGTTCTGGCACGGCGTCGCCGGCGTGTTCGCCGTGCTGGTGGTGATCTGGAACCTGCACACGGTCGGCCTGCTGCCGCAGGCCAGCTACGCGGCGATGACGCCGGCGTTCCGCATCCTGCGCCTCGACCAGCTGTGGAATCTGTTCGCGCCGTGGCCGAACAAGGAGGACGGCTGGTGGCTGGCGCCGGCCAAACTCGGCGACGGCAGCGAGATCGACCTGCTGCATCCGTCTCGCGGCGCACCGGACTACAGCAAGGCTGCCGAACAGGCCGCCGGCCATGCCGGCCTGCGCTGGCTGGCCCTGCACGGCCGGCTGTGGGAGGAGCAGTACGCCGACCATCGCCGCCACTACGCCGACTACCTCTGCGGTCACTGGAACCTCCACCACCACGACGACCCGGCCAGACGCGCGCTGTCGCTGAAGCTGGTCTACATGCTCGAACGCACGCCGCCGCCGGGCGGCACGGCGCAACTGGAACAGGTCGTGACCCTGCAGCACCAGTGCTACGCGACGCCACCGGCGCCGTAGAATCGCGCCTCCCCCGACGGATCAGCGGCAGGCGGTCTGCGAACCGCCGGCCCCTGCCTTGCCCACCATGAGCCTCATCGACATCGGCGCCAATCTGGCGCATGACAGCTTCGACTCCGATCTCGACGCGGTGCTAGCGCGCGCCGCGCAGGCCGGTGTGGAGCAGATCGTCGTCACCGGCAGCTCGGCCGACAGCACCATGCGCGCGATCGCGCTGGCGCAGCAGCATCGCGGCCGGCTCTACGCCACCGCCGGTCTGCATCCGCACCACGCTTCGGAATGGAACGAGGCGCTGCAGTCGCGCTATCGGGACTGGGCGGCGGCACCGGAAGTGGTGGCGCTGGGCGAGTGCGGGCTGGACTACTTCCGCAACTATTCCTCGCACGAGGAGCAGCGCCGCGCCTTTGCCGCGCAGCTGCGGCTGGCGATCGACTTCGGCAAGCCGCTGTTCCTGCATCAGCGCGACGCGCACGCGGATTTTCTGCCGATGCTGCGCGAGCATCGCGGCGCGCTCGGCGCGGTGGTCGTGCACTGCTTCACCGACACCCGCGAGGCGCTGGCCGACTACCTCGCGCTGGATTGCCACATCGGCATCACCGGCTGGATCTGCGACGAGCGTCGCGGCGCGCATCTGCTCGAAGCGGTGCGCGATATCCCGGACGCGCGCCTGCTGATCGAGACCGACGCGCCCTACCTGCTGCCGCGCACCGCACCCAAGCAGCCGGGCGGCAACCGCCGCAACGAGCCGGCGCTGCTGCCCTGGGTGCTGAAGGCGATCGCCGCCGCGCGCGGCCAGGACGAGGCGGCGGTCGCTGCGCGCACCACCGCCAACGCGCGCGCGTTCTTCGCGCTGCCGTGACAACGCGGCGCCCCTTCGCCAGCGGTGGCGGCAGCATTCGCGGCGCAGCGACAGCGCCACCGGGCCTGGGGCCGGGGCTACCGTGGCCTAACAGGCCGAAGCTGTGCAGTGCGACAGCATCGCGCGGTCCAGTCTCTGCGCGGCCTCAACGGCCGAAGAGCTTGTCGAAAGCCTTGTCGAGCACCTTGTCGACGGCCTGATCGGTCTGCTGATCCACCTCCGCGTTCGAGCGCTGCTCGACGCGATCCTGCTGGCGCTGCGCCTTCTGGCCGAAGATGCGCCCGAACACGCCGCCATCGGCAGCGCCCGACGCCCCGGCATCTGTACTCGCCGCCGCGGCCGAACCCGCAGCACCAGCCGACACCGTGGCATCGCCGCCTGTGCCGCCGTTCATGCCCTCCGCTACGCCCAGGCCACCCAAGCCGCCCAGCGCCGGCAAGCGCTGCGGTGCCGATGGCAGCTCGAAGCGCGAAGCCGCCGGCTCGGCGCCGAAGCTGGCCACGCGAAAGCTCTGCGCGTAACGCAATACGCCGCGGCCCTGCAGTTGCGCGCGCATCTGCGCCTCGCCGTCCTGTGCCGAGTGGCCGAGCGCGCGCTGCAGCGTGCGCGAGAACTGCTGCATGGCGTCGCCCAGCTCGCGGGCACGCTTGTCGGTCGACAGCACCAGCTCGTCGCGATGCTCCTGGCCGGACTCGTCGAGGTAGCGCATCAGATAGACGCTGCCGCTGACGCCAGCGACGCTCTCGCTGCGGCCGGTAGCGTCAAGCCCCAGGAACTGCCCGACATTGCCGGGCGCATCGCTGGGCACCGGCGCCTGCCGGCCCATCATCCCGGCCATGCCGGACAGCTCGAAAACACTGCTGCCGGCGATAACGAAAGCCTTGCCGTCGCGCGCGATCATCGTGCCACTGCCCTGCGACGTGCCCTGCGGCTCGATGCGCAGCAGATCGCCCTGATACTCGAGCAGCACGCGGCTGCGATCCTTGCCGTCGCCGGCCTCGATGGTCGCGCTGCCGGCCTGCGCCTGCGTGAGCACAGCGGCGGCCAGCAGCACGCCGGCTCCGGCATGGAGTGCGATCTTCATGTGGGAATCCCCCCGGTTTGATGCCGCGAGCCCCCTGCCCGCCGCCGTCGACGACATGCTAGGGCCTGAAAGCGCGCAGGCATACCCCGGGGCGTGATCCCGCTGAGACACCGATCACCGGCCGCGCACCGGCACTGGCGCTGGCACTTGGCGCACGTCGCTGCGGCGCCGTCAGCGCAGATAGTCGAACAGCGACAGCCCCTGCACCTTGACGAAGGTCTGCTGCGCCGCCTGCAAGGTTGTCATCTGCAGCTGCAGACGCGTGATCGCTTCGGCGTAGTCGAGATCGCGCAGGCTGGACACCGCCTGCGTGGCGTGCTCGCCCTGCGCGGCGGCGAGTTCGATCGCATCGTCGACCATGTTGAGGCGAAGACCGTAGCCGGCGCGCACCTCGGAGAGCCGCTGCTGCGCCGTCTGCAGCTCCACCATGCCCTGCTGCAGCTGTGTCTGCGTGGCCGCGCGCTGACTGGCGCTGTCCTGCGGCGCTTTGATCAGCGCCGCCAGCTTGTCGATCAGCGCGAACATGTCCTGCCCGCCCGAGGGCTGCAGCTGCAAGCTGTCGCCGGCGGCCGGCGTGCCGCTCAGGCTCAGCGAGGCGCCGCGGAAGCTGATCGTCGCGCCGTCGCCGGAACTGGCGCTGTAGCTGCCGCTGCCGACGACGGCGTTGGCGGCATCGCGCACCTGATAGCCGCCACTGCCGTCGAAGCTCAGCGTATAGCTGCCGCCGTCCCAGTCCTCGCCAGCCGCGGAGCTGCCGACGGAAAGGCTGCCCGCATTGCCGCTGGCGCTCTGCACGCTGAAGCGGCCGTTGCCGGTGGGCAGGTTCATGAAGATGCGCTCGCCATCGTCGTTCTGCTCGACATAGCGCTCGCTGCCGATCTGGGCGCGCACGATGGTCTGGTCGCCCTGGTAGCGGGCGTTGCCGCCGTCCCAGGCGAACGGCGGCTGGCCGGTGTCGCTGCCGCCGAACAGATACTGGCCCTGGCCGTCGCCGGTATTGGCCAGCGCCAGCAGCTGCTCGCGCAGACCCGACAGCTCCTGCGCGATCGCGGCGCGGCCCTGCGCGGAGTTGGCGGCGCTGTTGGCGCGGACCACCAGTTCGCCAGCGTGCTGCATCAGGCCGATCGCGCTGGCCAGGGCGTCCTCGCCGGTCTGCAGCCGCTGCTGGGCGCTTTGCGCGGCCGCGGTGTATTGCTGGTTCTGCGCGATCAGGCGGTCGAGATTCTGGGCGGCGGCGTGGCCCGCCGGATCGTCGGCGGCCGAGGTCCATTTCTGGTTCGACGCCAGCTGGTTCTGCGTACGGTTGACGTCCGTCTGCTGACGCTGCATCTGCAGCAGCGATTGCTGGCTTACCCACGCGGTCGAGACACGCATGTCTTATCTCCCTGCCCTAACCGCGGGTCGCGTCGAGCAGCGACTGGAACAACTGGTTGGCGACCTGGATCACCTGCGCGGCGGCCTGGTAGGCCTGCTGGAAGCGGATCAGGTCGGCGGCTTCCTCGTCGAGATTGACGCCGGCCACTGATTCTCGCGCCGCCTGCGCCTGCGTCTTCACCGCGGTCTGCGCGTCGAGCTGCAGGCCGGCCTGGCGCGCGCGGCTGCCGGCGCCGCTCTCCAGCGCAGTCTGCGCGCCCGCCAGCGAGGTGCTGCCGCCATCGAACAGCTTGAGCTCGCCGAGCCTGGCCAGCTTCTGCGCGTTGCTGTTGTCGGCACTGCCGGTCGCCGCCTTGGCGACGCTGAAGCTGTCGCCGGCGGCCGGGGTGCCGGACAGATTCAGCGACCAGCCGTTGACGCTGATCGGCGTGCCGGCGCTGTAGGCATGGCTGCCGCTGCCGTTGATCTGGTAGGTGCCCGAATCGCTGAACGTGATCGTCACCGGATCGAGCAGCGCGGCATTGCCGGCGTCGCTGACGGCGATCGACGCGGCCGCCGCGCTGTTGCCGCTGGCGGCGCTGACCCGCACCGCGTTGGCGGCGGCGATCCGCGACGGATCGCTGGTGGCGAGCTTGAGCTGGCCGGCGGCGTCGGCGGTCGGCTCCAGCAGGAAGCGGTCGCCGGCCTGCGCGCTGCCGCCGACGCTCAGCGTGAGGCCGCCGAGCCTGAGCGGATCGGCGGCGCCGCCGCTGCCGCTGAGCGCGACGGCACTGCCGGTACGCGCGTCGGTGGCGCTCCAGGCGCTGCCGTCGTAGCGCAGGATGTAATTGCTGCCGTCGAGCGCGGCCAGATCGTCGATCTGCGCGGTCAGCGCCGCGGTGCCGGTGTTGGCGGTGGCGGCCTGCACGCGCGGCACCGGCTGCGTGAGCAAGGCGCCGCCCTGGCGACCGAGCGCGTCGACGCCGGCCGCATTCTGCTGGTTGACCGCCTGCGCGAGGCCGGCGGCGAGACGGCCCAGCTCGCTGCGCGCCGGTTCCAGCAGCTCGCGACGCGTATCGAGCAGGCCGCCGATGCTGTCGGCGAGG
>CBINNP010000037.1:0-19309 GCA_966252075.1 uncultured Solimonas sp. | reverse complement strand
GTCTGCGGATGACCGTCTGCTACGGTGGTGCAGGCTATGAACTGCAGCGGCAGAACATCGAGGCGGGCGTCGATATTCTGATCGGCACGCCGGGCCGGCTGATCGACTACTTCAAGCAGGGCACCTACCACCTCAAGCAGATCGAAGTGCTGGTGCTGGACGAGGCGGACCGCATGTTCGATCTCGGCTTCATCGCCGACATCCGCTATCTGATCCGCAAGATGCCGCCGCCTGCGCAGCGCAAGAACTATCTGTTCTCGGCGACGCTGTCGCATCGCGTGCTCGAGTTGGCGTTCGAGCACATGAACAATCCGCAGAAGCTGGAGATCGTGCCGGAGCAGGTGACGGCCGAACGCGTCAGCCAGGGGCTGGTCCACGTCGCCAACGACGAGAAGCTGCCGTTCCTGATCGGCCTGCTGCGGCAGCGCCAGGCGGTGCGCTGTCTGGTCTTCATCAACACCAAGCGCGGCGCCGAGTTTCTCGAGAACGGCCTGCGCGCCAACGGCTTCGAGGCGCGCGTGCTGTCCGGCGACGTGTCGCAGGGCACGCGACTGAAGCTGCTCGAAGAGTTCAAGGCCGGCAGCTTGCCGGTGCTCGTGGCCACCGACGTGGCAGCGCGCGGCCTGCACATTCCGGGTGTCGATCTGGTCGTCAACTACGACCTGCCGCAGGACCCCGAGGATTACGTGCATCGCATCGGCCGTACTGCGCGGGCCGGCGCCTCCGGCGATGCGATCTCGCTGTGCTGCGAGACCTGGGTCTATTCCTTGCCGGAAATCGAGAAGTACATCGGCAGCCGCATCCCGCTGATGGACGACGGCCACGCACTGATCGCCAGCGACGTCGTCGTACCGAGCATGCCGCGGCGCCAGCACAGCGGCCCGCCGGGGCGCGGCGGTGGCGGCGGGCGTGGCGGCCGCCGGCCCGCCGGCCGGCGTCGCTAGAAGGTTTCGCCGCTCGGCGATTGTCATCGCTGGATTTGCTGATATATTCCGAGACTTAGAGTCACATCTTGAACCTGGGATGAAGCCGAATTCTCCGCGCCTGCTGACCGGTATCGACTACCGAATCTCTGGTCTGGGCTCTCGCTCGCGTCGGCGCCTGCGCATCCTGCTGAGCCTGGTCGCGATTTCGGCGTTCGGTTCGGCCTGGCTGATTCGTGAGGAGGCCAGCGCCGCGGCCGAGGCCGCCGCGCTGGCGGAATCGATGCCGCAGAGCGTGGCGGCGGCCGATCGGGCCACATCGGCCGCTCCCACTTCACCGTTCGCAGTCGTTTCGGCAACGCCGGATCCGGCGCCTGCGACGAGCGCGGCCAGCGCCATGCCCTCGGTGCCGGAGACGCTCAAGCCTGCCAGCGCGGCGGTTCAGGCTGCAGTTGCCGCCGCACCGACTTCCGACGAAGCGGTCGTCGATGCGATCACTGAAGAACTCGAGGAAAAGCCGGGCCGCAAGCAGCTGACGCTGCCCGCCGGCCTCAAGCTGCGTTCCAGCGTCGTGCTGGTCGTCGACCAGAACACGCACGAGGTGCTGGCCGGGCAGAACATCGACGCGGTGCGGCCGATCGCCTCGCTGACCAAGCTGATGACGGCGCTGGTGGTGACCGACGCCAGGCAGCCGCTCGATGAAGTGCTCGAAATCACCCGCGAGGACTTCGACACCGAGAAGCACTCGTACTCGCGGCTGACCGCCGGCATGAAGTTCACGCGTGAGGAGATGCTGATCCTGGCGCTGATGTCCTCGGAGAACCGCGCCGCGTCGGCGCTCGGCCGCAACTATCCGGGCGGCCGGGCGGCCTTCATCAAGGCGATGAATGCCAAGGCGCGCGCACTCGGCATGAGCCGTACGGCGTTCGGCGACAGCACCGGTCTGTCGAGCCGCAATGTGTCGACCGCGCAGGATCTGGCCAAGCTGGTCGAGGCCGCCTACAAGGTTCGCCTGATCCGCGAGTTCTCGACGCAGACCGAGCACACGGTCAAGCCGACCAAGCGGCGTCAGCTGCATTTCGTCAGCAGCAACCGTCTGGTGCGCGCCAAGAACGACTGGCGTATCGGCTTGCAGAAGACCGGCTTCACCAACGAAGCCGGTCGCTGCCTGGTGATGCAGGCGACCGTCAAGGGCCGCCAGATCATCATGGTGCTGCTCGACTCCGACGGTAAGCTGACGCGCTTTGCCGACGCGCAGCGCCTGCGTCAGTGGATCGAGTCCGGCCGCAATACCGCCAGCGCCAAGGCGCAATCGAAGAGCAAGGCCAAGGCCAAGGCCGGCACTTCATAGGCAGGACGCCTGCTCAGGCCGGCACGCTGGGCAGCAGCTCGGCGATCGTTTCCACCGAGCGCATCGCTGGCAGCGGTCTCGCTGCGACGCCGCTATCCGGCTTGCGGATGCCGATCACCTGCTTGATCCCGTAGGCCTCGGCCGACGACAGCACCGGCATGCTGTCGTCGACGAACAGCGTGCGCTGCGGGTCGAAGGGGTATTGCCGCTGCACGTTCTCCCAGAAGCGCTGGTCCTCCTTCGGATGACCGAAGTCGTGCGAGCAAATGATGTGTTCGAAGTAGGGCCGCAGCCCGGTCTGCTGCAGCTTGAGCTGCCAGCTGTCGCGGTGTGCGTTGGTGGCCAGCCACAGCTTGCGGCCGCTGCGTCGCACCGCCTTGAGAAAATCCTCGGCGCCCGGGATCGGCGTGATGCGCGCGCGAATCTCCTGCTTGAGCGACGCCATGTCGATGCCGGTGACGGCGCTCCAGTGGTCGGTGCAGTACCAGGGCAGCGTGTGCTGGATGTCGAGAAACCTCGGTTCCAGCGCGGCGCGTGCCTGATCCACGCTGAGCTGGTGCCGCTCGGCGTAGCGGCGCGGTACCAGCTCGCGCCAGAAGTAGTTGTCGAAGGCCAGATCGAGGATCGTGCCGTCCATGTCCAGCAACACCCATTCGACCTGGTCCCAATCGACCAGATGCACATTCGCCAGTCTGTCCATGACCGTATGATACGGGCATGACTACGCTCAACGAACTGTTCGATCATGTCGTCGCTACCGCGCTCGCGGCCGGCGAGGAGATCATGAAGGTCTACCGCAGCGCCGATTTCTCGGTGACGCAGAAGGACGATGCCTCGCCGCTGACGCAGGCCGATCTGGCGGCGCACCGGCATATCGTCGCGGCGCTGCAGCAGCTGACGCCGGAGCTGCCGATCCTGTCCGAGGAGGCGGCCGATATCCCGTACGAGACGCGGCAGACCTGGACGCGCTACTGGCTGGTCGATCCGCTCGACGGCACCAAGGAGTTCATCAAGCGCAACGACGAGTTCACCGTCAACATCGCGCTGATCGATCGCGGCGTCGCGCAGCTCGGCGTGGTCCACGCGCCGGCGCTGGATCTGAGCTATGCCGGTGCGATCGGCCTCGGCGCGCAGCGCTGGAAGGCCGGCCAGCGCGAGACGATCCGCACGCGTGCCGTGCCGGCCAGGCCGACGTTCGTCGTCAGCAAGTCGCATCGCGATGCCGCACTCGACGCCTTCCTCGCCAAGGCGCCGGAGCACGACGCCGTCAGTCGCGGCTCCTCGCTGAAGTTCTGCCAGATCGCCGAGGGCAGTGCCGATCTGTATCCGCGCACCGGCCCGACCTCCGAATGGGATACCGGCGCTGGCCAGTGTGTGGTCGAGCAGGCCGGCGGCATCGTGTTGCGTACGCCGGAGCTGACGGCGCTGCGCTACAACGAGAAGGATTCGCTGCTCAATCCCACCTTCCTCGTCATCGGCGATCCCAGCTACGGCTGGCCGGCGAAGCTGGCGTAGTGAGCCGCAACCACGTCGACGCCTTGTTGCATGAACTGGGCATCGACGTTGCCATGATCCGCCGCCGCCGGCTCCCCCGTTATCGCGAGGCTCAACGTCTGCAGCCGGTGGGTCTGGGCACCGATAGTCGCGACAAGCTGCTGATCGCCGAAGCGGCCAAAGCCTGGCAACAGATGCGCGCCGCCGCCGCGGGGGACGGCATCGAACTGCTGCTGATCTCGGCGTTCCGCAGCGTCGCGTTCCAGGCGGCGCTTATCCGCGACAAGCTGCGTCGCGGCATGCCGATCGACGAGATCCTGCGCGTCAACGCGCCGCCCGGCTACAGCGAGCATCACAGTGGCCGCGCCGTCGACATCGGCTGTGCCGGCACCACCGCACTCGACGAAGCCTTCGAGCACACCGCGGCGTTTGCCTGGCTCACAGCACGGGCTGGCCGACATGGCTTCCGGCTTTCGTACCCGCGGGGGAACGCCCAGGGCTACCAGTACGAGCCCTGGCACTGGTGCTGGCAGCGCGGCTCCAGCGCTCCTTGAGTCGCGTCGCCGGTTTCTCGATCAGGTAGTAGCCGAGCGCGCCGCAGGCGATCGCCGCAAAAATGTTCCACGGCCAGCTGCTCAGCACCCAGGGCTTGAGGTAGGCATCCGCTGGCGCGAGGAAAATCTGCTGCCACAGGTAGAGGCTGTACGAGATGCGGCCCAGCCAGCGCAGCGGCGCGACAGACAGCAGGCTGCGCAGACGCCCGTCGGGCAGCGCAGTCTCGGCAATGATCAGCAGCGCCGCGACCGGCACCGTCACCGCATACAGCGGCATCCACCTCAGATCCTGCAGATCCTCACCGCGTGCCCAGGCGATCGCCAGCGTCATCGCCGTGAACAGCGCCAGCCAGCGCCCGCGATGGGCAAGCCGGACATATGCGGTGAACCAGCGCGGCTGCCGCGGCTCGCGCAGCATCAGCGCGAACAGGCAGCCGGCGGCCAGATGCGGCAGGAACGGCAGGATGTTCTGCAGCGGCTTGGCGTAAGCCACTGTCAGCGGTGTCACCGCAAACGCGGCGGCGATCAGCAGGCTCAGGCCGAGTATCAGTTTGCGCGGCGTCAGCACGGCAGCGAACAGCAGCGGCCAGAACAGGTAGAACTGTTCCTCCAGCGACAGGCTCCAGGTGTGGCCGAAGAACCAGTCGCCTTTGAACAGCGGCGTGTTCTTGGTCAGGGTGATCGCGCCGGTGAACGAAGGCCAGGACCACTGGATGTAGCCGAGCCAGGCGACCATGGCGATGCCGGCGGCCGCGGCGACGAACGGCGGCACGATCCGCAGGACGCGGCGCAGCCAGAACTGCTTGAGATCGACGCCGCCGGTGCGCGCGCGTTCGCGCAGCAGCAGGTGGGTGATGATGAAGCCGCTGATCGCGAAGAACAGTTCGACGCCGACGATGCCCATCTCGCGCAACGGATGCAGCCAGGCCGGGGCATTGGCGGTGGAGGCTCCGTGGCCGAGCAGGACGATGAAGATCGACACCGCGCGCAGGCCGTCGAGACCGTCGATGCGCGTGCTGATCCCTGCGCTTGTCGTGACGGACGACGCAGGAAGGGGCGCGGCTGCCTGCCGCACGGCCGGGGCTCTGGACTCCATTGCGAACGCTTGCCGGTGACGCGACGGTTTCGTCGCTGTCATCAGGGTGCGTCGGAGCGATGAATCGCGGCTGAAATGGCGCGCTCGAGCCTGCCCCTAAGTCGCCGATTTAAATTGCAATTTGCAAGAGGCTCTGCGCCTGCGGGTGCGCCGCGGCGGGCTGCGCCTTGTCGTCGCGCAGCAGCTGCCAGGTCTGCATGCCGGCCTCGCGGGCGGCATCGAGTTCGGCACCGACGTCGGACAGGAACAGTACTTCGCTGCCCGGCAGGCCGATCTGTTGCAGGATCGCCCGGTACGCGGCGGCCTCGCGCTTGGCGCCGATGCGCGTGTCGAAGTAGCCGGAGAACAACGGCTGCAGATCGCCGTAGGCGGTGTGGCCGAAGATCAGCTTCTGCGCCTCGACCGAACCGGATGAGTACACGTAGAGCTTCTTGCCGGCGGCATGCCAGGCGCGCAGCGCCTCCGGGGTGTCGGCGTAGACATGGCCGTTGAGCTCGCCGCTTTCATAGCCCAGCCGCCAGATCATGCCTTGCAGCGTTTTCAGCGGCGTCAGCTTCTTGTCCTCGGCGATCCATTGCTCCAGCACATCGGCGGCGTCGTCGATCGACAGATCGCGGCCGACGATGTGCTCCACGTCGTCCAGCGCATGCTGGACCGCGTCGACGCCGGCCTGTTCGCGCAGAAAGCGGCGCAGATGCTGCCTGGCGTACGGGAACAGCGTCTGATGGACGAAATCGATCGACGAGGTGGTGCCTTCGATGTCGGTGACGATGGCCCGGATCAAGCTGCCACCTCGTACTTGGGATAGCGCTCGGAAATGGTGTCGCCGGTAAAGCGGCCGACCCAGCCTTCCGCAATGCGGAAGAAGCGGATCGCCTTGAAGTCCGGCTGCGGGCCCATGTCGAACCAGTGCGTGGTGTCGGCCGGCAGGTTGATCAGATCGCCCTTGGTGCAGACGGTCAGGTACACCTTGCCGCCGGCGCGGATGTAGAAAGCGCCGCTGCCGTCGACGAAGAAGCGTGTCTCGAAGTCGTCGTGCGTGTGTTCGGACAGGAACTTGCCGCGCGCCTCGGCGGCGTTGGGGTGATCCGGCGTCATGCTGACGACATCGATCGTCACGAAGCCGTATTTCTTGTTGAGGGTGTCGATCGCGTCCTGATAGGCGGCGATGACTTCCTCGGCGCCGGCCGTGCGTGTCAGCGGTTTGGAGGCGTCCCAGCGCTCGAACTCGACGCCGATCGCCGCGAGCTGCGCGCGGATCGATTCGTAGTCGTGGTACTGGCCGAGCACCTGGCCGGCGTCGGTGTCGGAATAGACCGTCAGGGTCGTCATTTCAAACCTCCATTTGCGTTGCTGGCTTGCAGCTCGCACTCGAACATGAATTCCAGGGCCTCGACGCGCCAGCGCGCCTGCGCCACATCGGCGCCCCAGGCATAGAGCCCGTGGCCTTCGATCAGATAGGCCGGCACCGCAACCCGTTTCATATGGGCATCGATCGCCGATGCCAGACGGGCGATGTCCTGATCGTTCTCGAACACCGGAATCTCGACCCGCACCGCATGCGTGCTGATGCCCGGCAGCAGCTTCAGCAGCTCGTAGTTCTGCAGCACGATGCGTTCATGGCGCCGCGACAGCACGGTGTTGGCGATCGAATGCGTGTGCAGCGCCGCGCCGATGGTCGCGTCGTGGCGATACAGCTGGCAGTGCAGCAGGGTCTCGTAGGACGCCTTGCGCGGACTGTCGATCGGCTTGCCGGCGAGATCGGCGACGAGGAAGTCGGCGCGCGTCAGCTCGCCCTTGTGGCAGCCGCTGGCGGTGATCAGCATGCGCTCCGCCGTCAGCCGCGCCGAGAAATTGCCGCCGGTGGCCGGTACCCAGCCACGGCGGTGGAACAGCTGGCCGGACGCGATCATGGCGTCGGCAAGAGGCTGGAGGTCGGGCAGGGGTGCGCTCATGGGGTGCGCATTGTGGGCCAGGCTTGCAGACCTGCCAATGACAGTGCGGTGAAATGCTGTGCATATGCCGGGCCGCCGGCACGCCGGCCCCTTGTGCGACCGGCCTGCGGTTCAGCCGACCAGCAGCAGCGAGGCCAGCCCCAGGAAGATGAAGAAGCCCATGCTGTCGGTGGTCGCCGTCAGCATCACGCTGGAACCCATGATCGGATCGCGGCCGAAGCGTTGCAGCAGCACCGGGATCATGATGCCGGCGGCGGCCGCCAGCAGCAGCTCCAGCAGCATCGCCACGCCGATCACGCCGGCCAGCTGCCACTGGTGGTAGAGCGCAAAGGTGGCGGCGCCCAGCGCCGCGCCCCAGACCGTGCCGTTGATGCCGGCGATCGCCAGCTCGCGCGCCAGCATCTTGCGCAACTGCTGCGGGCCCATCTGGTTGAGTGCCAGGCCGCGGATCACCAGCGCCATGGTCTGGTTGCCGGTGTTGCCGCCGATGCTGGCGACGATCGGCATCAGCGTCGCCAGTGCCACCAGCTGCGCGATCACCGGCTCGAAGGCGTCGATCACGCGCGAGGCGACGAAGGCCGTCAGCAGGTTCAGCGCGACCCACGGCCAGCGCTTGCGCGCGCTTTGCACCGGCGGCGCGAACAGATCCTCGTCTTCCTCGGACAGGCCGACCTGACGCAGGCCTTCGCTCTGCGCGCGCTCGTTGATCTCGTCGATGACGGCGTCGACCGTCAGCCGGCCGACGACCTGCTTGTGCAGGTTCACCACCGGCGCCGAGATCAGGTCGTACTTCTCGAAAGCCTCGACGGCGTCGCGGTCGCGGTCGTCGGTGTAGAAGTAGGTGGGCGTGGTCAGCATCACCTGCGCGACCTCCTCCTCCGGTTCTTCGAGCAGCAGGCGGTCCAGTGGCAGCACGCCGCGCAGCACGTTGGAGCGGTCGACGACGATCAGCTCGTTGGTGTGCGCCGGCAGTTCCTTCTTGCGGCGCAGCAGGCGATGCACGGCTTCCAGCGTGGCGTCCTCGCGGACCACCATGAAATCGAGGTCCATCATCGCGCCGACGGTGTCCTCGGGAAAACTCAGTACCGAGCGCACCTCCGCCTGGTCGGCGCGGTCGACGTGCTCCAGCACGGCGGCGCGCTCGTCGTCCGGCAGGCTGCTGACCAGATCGGCGATATCGTCGGAATCCAGAGTGCGGACGATGCCGGAGATTTCTTCCGGGGTCATCTTGCCGACCAGCGAGCGCACCACGGTATCGGAGACTTCCAGCAGCACCGCGCCGCGGCGTTCCGGCCGCACCAGCGACCAGGCCATGCCGCGGGCGTCCGGCGGCAGTGCTTCCAGCACGAAGGCGATGTCGGCGGGGTGGAAGTGCGAGAGCCGCTGCGCCATCGCCGCCTGGTGCTGGCGCGCGACCAGCTGTGCGACGACGTCCGAGTTGCGCGCTTCCGAGCGCGACACCAGCTCCTTCTCCAGCGCCTGCCGCGACAGCAGCTCGATCACCCGGGCGCGCGCTTCCTCCAGATGGCGGTGATGCGGCGATGGCGGCTGGCTATCGTTCATCGGCGGGCGGTGAGGGGGTGCGTTAAGAGAAGCGCGCGGTGCGCGCGGCTATCTTACGCCGCGACGCTGGCGGGCACGCAGGCTGCGTGCATTCGATGACGATTGCTTTAAGGTGCGCACGCATGAACTCCCCCTTGTACGGCTGCTCCATGACATGGCGCGCATGAGCCCGCGTCCGCCGCCGCCGGCACTGCCGGCGCCGCCGCGAGCGCAGGGCGGCGTGGCCGGCTTTCTGCGCATGTTCCGCTTTACCGGTCGTGCCATCGCTCTGGTCTGGAGCACCAGCCCGAAGCTGCTGGTCTGGCTGGTGCTGCTGACCATCGCTGCCGGCGTGCTGCCGGCCGCGATTGCCTACGTCGGCGCCCGCATCGTCGACGCCGTGGTCGATGCGATCGCGCTGACGCGCCAGGCCGGCAGCACGCACTACGGTGCGGTGCTCGAATGGGTGCTGATCGAGGGGCTGCTGGTCGCCGCCGCCGGCGGCGCGGCGCGGATGCTGTCGATGTGCCAGGCGTTGCTGCGCATCCAGCTCGGCCAGCGCGTCAACGTGATGATTCTCGAAAAGGCGCTGACGCTGGAGCTGACGCACTTCGAGGACTCCGAGTTCTACGACCAGCTCAATCGCGCTCGGCGCGAGGCTTCGGTGCGGCCGCTGGCGCTGATCATGAAGACCTCGGGGCTGACGCAGAACGCGATCTCGCTGCTCAGCTACGGCGTGCTGCTGGTGCAGTTCTCGCCGTGGGCGATGGCGGTACTGCTGCTGGCCGGCGTGCCTTCGTTCATCGCCGAGGCGAAGTTCTCGGGCGAGGCCTTCCAGCTGTTCCGCTGGCGCTCGCCGGCGACGCGGATGCAGATCTACCTGGAGACCGTGCTGGCGCGCGAGGACCACGCCAAGGAGGTCAAGCTGTTCGGTCTCGGCCCGCTGCTGCTCGACCGCTATCGCGGCATCTTCGACACGCTGTACGGCGAGGAGCGCCGGCTGGCGATCCGCCGGGATGGCTGGGGTTTCGCGCTCGGCCTGATCGGTGTCGTCGCCTATTACGGCGCCTATGCCTGGGTCGGCATCTCGACCATCGCCGCGCGCATCACCCTGGGCGAGATGACGATGTATCTGGCGCTGTTCCGCAACGGCCAGGGTGCGGTGACCAGCATCCTCAGCAACATCAGCGGCATGTACGAGGACAACCTCTATCTGTCGACGCTCTACGAGTATCTGGAGACGCCGGTGGCGCCGGTGCAGGGCCGTGCGCTGCAGGGGCCGCAGCCGAGCGACGGCATCCGCTTCGAGGCCGTCTCGTTTACCTATCCGGGCGCGACCACGCCGGCGCTGCAGGACATCAGCCTGCATATCCGGCCAGGCGAATCGCTGGCGCTGGTCGGCGAGAACGGCGCCGGCAAGACCACGCTGATCAAGCTGCTGACGCGGCTGTACGCGCCGACGCGAGGCCGCATCCTGCTCGACGGATTGGACCTGCAGGACTGGAACGAGGACGCGCTACGCGCACGGATCGGCGTCATCTTCCAGGACTTTGCCCGCTATCAGTTCAGCGTCGGCGAGAACATCGGCGCCGGCGACGTCGGCGATTTCGCCGATGAGGCGCGCTGGCGCGACGCCGCCGACAAGGGCATGGCGACGCCCTTCATCCGCCAGCTGCCGCAGGGCTTCCAGACCCAGCTCGGCAAATGGTTCCGCGACGGCCGCGAGCTGTCCGGCGGGCAATGGCAGAAGATCGCACTGGCGCGTGCCTTCATGCGCACGCAGGCCGACATCCTCGTCCTCGACGAGCCGACCGCGGCGATGGACGCCGGCGCCGAGGCGGAAATCTTCGCGCACTTCCGCGCGCTGATGCGCAGCCGCATCGCCATCGTCATCTCGCACCGTTTCTCGACAGTGCGGATGGCCGACCAGATCATCGTCGTCGACCAGGGGCGCATCGTCGAGCGCGGCGGCCACGCCGAGCTGATGCGCGCCGACGGCATCTATGCGCGGCTGTTTTCGCTGCAGGCCAAGGGCTACCAGTAGGGGCCACCAACAGCGCGGCGCGTACAATGAGCACCTTGCCGCTGTTGCCAGCGCCGGAGTCTCTACGATGGACCGATCCCTGCCCGAGCGGCTCGATGTCCGCGCCCAGGCCGCGGCCGAGCGGCGCATCGCCCGCCAGGTGCGGCAATCCTGGCTGCGCTGCCGCACCGAATTCGCGCTGGAGCCCGGCGCGCAGCGCAATCCCTCGTTCGTCGGCCGTGCCGAGCTGCGCCGCAGACGCGGCCGCATGGGTGCGCTGTACGCGATGGCGACGCTGGAAATGCAGAGCCTGGCTGCGCTGATGCAGGCACCGGTCGGCATCACCCTCAGTGACGCCGATGGGGTGATCCTCGCGTACCTCGGCGACGCCGCCTTCAACGCACTGTCGCAGCGCGCCGGCCTGCGCGAAGGCGCGGTGTGGAGCGAGGCCGAGCAGGGCACCAACGGCATGGGCACCTGCCTGGCCACGCGCGAGCCGGTGCTGATCCGTGCCGGTGAACACTATCTGCGGCAGAACACCTTGTTCGCCTGCTGCGCCGCGCCGCTGCACGACGCGCACGGCCGCATCGTCGGCGCCCTCAACCTCTCCTGCCCGCACGAGCTGAGCCGGGCGCCGACGATGGCGCTGCTGACGCGCGCCGCCGAGGCGATCGAGGTGCGGGCGATGCTCGATACCGCGCAGGAATCCTTCCTGCTGCGCCTGCATCGGGTGCCGGCGCTGCTGACGACGGCGGGCGAGGGCCTGCTGATGCTGGATGCGCAGGGCCGTGTCGCCGGTGCCACCCCGGCGGCGGCGCGCTGGCTGCAGGCGCGCAGCGTCGAGGCCTTGCTGGATCGCGATATCGAGGCGCTCGGCGGCCGCAGCCTGGCCGAACTGCAGCGCCTTGCCCGGTTGCAGCCCTGGCAGCCGCAGGCCTTGCCCGCCTGCGATCTGTATGCCCTGCTGCGTCTACCGCAGGCAGAGCCGCCGCTGCCGGCGCCGCTGCCGGGCGCCGACGCCGCCGGTGCGCTGGCGCGGGCCGAGCGCGCTGCGCTGCTACAGGTGATCGAGGCCTGCGGCTGGAATCTCAGCCTGGCGGCGCGGCAGCTGCGCCTCGGCCGCAAGACGCTGTATCGCAAGCTGCACCGCTATGGCTTGCTGCGGCCGCAGCATGACGGCAGGCGCCGCGCTGGGTCATAAATGACACAGCATTGAGGCGCGAGGAACACGCTCCTAGCATGGCGGCCACATCCGAGGGAACGCCATGAAGACCAGAGCCGCTGTCGCATTCGAAGCCAAAAAACCGCTGGAGATCGTCGAGCTGGATCTCGAGGGGCCGAAGGCCGGCGAAGTGCTGGTCGAGATCATGGCCACCGGCATCTGCCACACCGATGCCTACACGCTCGACGGCTTCGACTCCGAAGGCATCTTCCCGAGCGTGCTCGGCCACGAAGGCGCCGGCATCGTCCGCGAAGTCGGCGCCGGCGTGACCAGCGTCAAGCCAGGCGATCACGTCATCCCGCTGTATACGCCGGAATGCCGGCAGTGCAAAAGCTGCACGAGCCACAAGACCAATCTCTGCACCGCGATCCGCGCCACGCAGGGCAAGGGCGTGATGCCGGACGGCACCAGCCGCTTCTCGTACCGCGGCCAGCCGGTCTATCACTACATGGGCTGCAGCACCTTCTCCAACTTCACGGTGCTGCCGGAGATCGCGGTGGCCAAGATCCGCGACGACGCGCCGTTCGACAAGGCCTGCTACATCGGCTGCGGCGTCACCACCGGCGTCGGCGCGGTGATCAACACCGCCAAGGTCACGCCGGGGTCCAACGTCATCGTCTTCGGGCTCGGCGGTATCGGCCTCAACGTCATCCAGGGTGCCAAGCTGGCCGGCGCCGACATGATCGTCGGCGTCGACATCAACAGCGACAAGGAAGAATGGGGCCGCCGGTTCGGCATGACCCACTTCGTCAATCCCAGGCAGATCAGCGGCGATATCGTGCCGCATCTGGTGGCGCTGACCGACGGTGGCGCCGACTACAGCTTCGATTGCACCGGCAACACCACAGTGATGCGCCAGGCGCTGGAAAGCTGCCACCGCGGCTGGGGTGAGTCGATCATCATCGGCGTGGCCGAGTCCGGCAAGGAGATCAGCACGCGGCCGTTCCAGCTGGTCACCGGCCGCGTCTGGAAGGGCACGGCGTTTGGCGGTGCGCGCGGCCGCACCGACGTACCGAAGATCGTCGACTGGTACATGAGCGGCAAGATCCAGATCGACCCGATGATCACGCATGTGCTCAAGCTCGAAGACATCAACAAGGGTTTCGAGCTGATGCACGAGGGCAAGTCGATCCGCAGCGTCGTGGTGTTCTGATGCCGGCCATCGAGACGCGCAGCGAGCACGCCTGCTTCGGCGGCCGCCAGGGCTTCTATACGCATCCGTCGGAGCAGACCGGCACGCGGAGGAATTTCTCCGTGTTCGTGCCGCCGCAGGCGCGCACGCGGCCGGTGCCGGCCTTGTACTACCTGGCCGGCCTGACCTGCACGGAAGAGACCTTCATGATCAAGGCCGGCGCGCAGCGTTTCGCTGCCGAAGCCGGTCTGGCACTGGTCGCCTGCGACACCAGCCCGCGCGGGCTGAACCTGCCGGGCGATGCGGAGTCCTGGGACTTCGGCGTCGGCGCCGGCTTCTATGTCGATGCCATGCAGGCGCCGTGGGCCGCGCATTACCGCATGGGCAGCTACGTCAACCTGGAGCTGCCGGCACTGATCGAGCGGCACTTCCCGGTGCTCAACACGCGCCGCGGCCTCTTCGGCCATTCGATGGGCGGCCACGGCGCGCTGGTCACCGCGCTGCGCCATCCGGATCGCTGGTGCTCGGTATCGGCGTTTGCGCCGATCGCCAATCCGGTCGCGGTGCCCTGGGGGCAGAAGGCATTCAGCCGCTATCTCGGCGACGACCGCCTCGCCTGGGACGGCTACGACGCCAGCCTGCTGATCGCCGCGCGGCCGTATCCCGGCACGCTGCTCGTCGATCAGGGCCGCGACGACCCGTTCCTGCAGCGCGAACTCAAGCCCGAGGCGCTGGAAGCCGCCGCGCAGCGCTCAGGCCAGGCGCTGCAGCTGCGCCTGCACGCGGGCTACGACCACTCGTACTGGTTCATCCAGAGCTTCATCGCCGATCACATCGCCCATCACGCGCGTGCGCTGGGCGGCGCCGGCTGAGCCACCGTCAGCCGTAGCGGCGATAAATGCCGTGCACGCGCGCCACCGGCTCGCCGTCGGCGGTGACGATGGCCTGCGTGAAGTACATGGTCTTGGTCGCCTTGGCCAGCGCCACCGTCATCTCGACCCACTGGCCGAGACGGCTGGGGCCGAGATAATCGACCGTCAGATTGATCGTCGGCGCGTGCCGTTCGCTGGTGCCGGCGCCCTCGTGCACCGCCACCACCATCATGTCGGCAAACGTCGCCATCGCGCCGCCATGCACCGTCTCGACCGGATTCAGGTGCTGCGGGCCGACGCGGAAGCCCAGGCGCGGCTCGCTGCGGTGGCGGTAGATCGGGCCGAAGCTGGCGTTGAAACCGCCGTTCATCGGGGTTTCGACCAAGCCTTCCGGGGCCGCGCTCATGGTGCTCATCGTGTATCCAGAATGTAGAGATCGTGTCGATGATAACCGCCGCACCGCACGCGCTGCGGCGACCCGCGCCATGACGCCGGTCAAGGTCGGGTGGTGATGCTGCACCTAGATTGGATTCCGATCGTTCTTCCCGCGATCGTCCATGTTGGCCCGCGCCCTGCTCACGAGGCGCGGGCTTTTTCTTGGAGAGGAGCGCACATGCCAGAGTGAGCGGACTCAAGCGCGCTCAATCTTGTCAGCGATCTGTTTGGCCACCGTCCGCCCGTTATCGTCCGCTACGGCAAACAAAAAGAGGCAACGACCCTCACCGGACTGTTCCCACTGATGACCTACCTGCTTCTTCTCGCGTGAGTCGTCGTTGGTGGCGTAGGCGTCGCCCTTGTACTCCACTACCAGCAAGCGGCCGTCCGTCAATTCGGCCACGAAGTCCGGGTAGAAGTAGTCGGTGGCGGTCGGCAGCCAGAAGCTGAACTTCTCTTGCCGCTCGATGTTGCGGACCCAATGCTTAACCTTTGGGTGTGCATCCAGCGCTTGTGCACAGATGAATTCCTCTGCACGCAGGCCGGATGATGTCTTCTCTCGGAGATCGTGGATGACCGGGTAGAAATGCTTCGAGAAGCCGTAACTGCCCTGGTAGATGTTTCGCGCCGGGTATTGGCCGGGCTGGAACTGGAAGCTGAACATCGCCTGCTGCTCAGGTGGTGCCAGTACCATCAACGGAAGCTGGCTGCCGAAGCCCTTGGCAATCGCAGCCTGCCGCAGCCGGACGATCTCCGCACCGATGGCCTGCGCCAACAGGTGGCGGGCACGCACCAACGCAGTAAGCGTAAAGCCGCGTTCCTTGGTCAGGTGCGTGACCATCTTCATCAGATACGCCTGCAAAGCGGCCTGCATGATGTAGGGCTTGCGGGTCTGCACGTCCAGCCAGCGCACCAAGTCCTGCTCGCTCACCGTGGTAGTGATGGCATTGAGGTGCAGTTGCTGCGCGTCGATGTGCTTGTACTTCACCCGCTCGCCGTTCATGTCGATCTCGAACGAGTTGACCGACTCGTGGACGGCGAAGCCCGGAAGCGCGACCGGCGTATCCAGCAAGTCCCACTCGCCCAGGTTGGTCAGCGTCTCGCGCTCCACCACCTCCAGGTAGCCTTCGAGATTCAGGCAAAGCTGGGGGACCGGGGCGAAGCTCACGCCCAGCTGTGCCGGAGCCTGCAAAGCGCGGCGCAGTGCGTGGTGTGCTGCGAACTGCTGCTGCACGGATTCGCGCTGCTTCGCTGGTACCGCCTGCGTGATGAAGGTCTCCGCCTGCTTCAACGTCTCGGCATCGACGCTGCCCTTGACCAGCACCGTGGCACCCTGCGAAGTCGGGCGGATGTCCACCGCCTGCTTCACGTCCTCCGGCCAGTGCTGGGTGTCGGGCGCCTGCGCAAGTTGGATATGGCAGTCGGGCAGCTTGGCGGGTGCAGCAGCGGCACCACCCGTCAGGCCCAGCGGCTGTTGTGGTGGCAGCAGTAGTGCACTGGCCTCCAGCGGTTCGAAGCCCATGTTCTGGACCATACGGTCCTTGAGGTTCGATGCGGCCTCAGCGAAGTTCGCCGCCACGATGTGGGCATACGCCTTGTTCAGCGGCTCCTGCTGGCGGGACTTGGCGTAAGGCATGCGCAGCACGCGGCCCAGGAGCTGTTCCACGTCCTTGGCGGAGTTCACGGATTGCAGGGACGCGAGCACGTAGGCGAACGAGCAGTCCCAGCCTTCCTTCAACGCCTCCACCGTGATGACGTAGCGCACGGGGCAGACGGGGTCGAACAGGTCCACGCCCTCCAGTTCCTTCTGCGCACCCGTGGCGACCTTGATCTGGTCTTCCGGGATGTGCAGTTCCTCCAGCATGTGCTTGCGCACCACCTCCACCGTGGCTTCGCCGCCCCCGTTCGTTCTTCGGGGCTCCGCCTGAATCAGCACGATGGGGCGCACGTAGTCGGGTTCCTTCTGCGCCACCGCCTCCAGGTTCGTGCGCGTCAGCAGCGCATCGCGCAGGCAGGCTTGCCAGCCGTCCGGGTGCTCGGCCAGGACGATGGGCAGCTTAATCATCTGCTCCGCCTTCAACTCGGCAGCGGACACGTGGTACAGCACGTTGTTGCCGGGCACGGGTGTAGCGGTCAGTTCCACCACGCAACTGGGGTTCAGTCGTCCCAGCGAGGTGAAGAAGGTGTGCGTGCGGTTGTTGTGTGCCTCGTCCACGATGACGATGGGGTGCTGACGGTGCAGCCAGTTCGCCACCGAATACTTCACGCGGCCCAAATCCGCGTCCGTCAGGAAGGGCTGGTTCTGCAAGTCTTCCGCCGTGACCTTCTCCAGTCCCTCGCTGGCGTTCGCCGGCAGGTCGGTGAAGTGCGGGGCCAGCTCCTCGAAGAACGAGTAGACATTGCGGATGCCTGTGCTGCGAACGTTGAAGGACTGGATGGTCGCCACCACCACGATGCAGGCCTTGCCCACATCCTGCGCGCCAATGGTCTGTAGGCTCTCAAGGTCACAGACCAGCACGCGGTCTCCGAAGTACTGGCCCAGTGCCTTGCGGTAGGGGTGGTGGGCGTTGCTCAGGCCCTCCAGCGTCTGGGTCCGGATCGCATCAGATGGCGTGAGCCACAGCGCGACGGGTGCGTCCGTATCCAGAATCGCCTTGCCGGCCAGTGCCACGGTGTGCGCGGCCAGCAAGGTCTTGCCGCCGCCCGTGGGCACTCGCATGCACACGCTCGGCACTACTTCGCCGAACACCGGCTGGTAGGGATCGCTGCGACCCTGCGCTGCCAGCGACAGCTTGAACGCCTCGGCCAGCGGTTTCTTGCGGGAGTCGTTGAGGAACGCGGCCAGTGCCGCCAGCGCATCTTCCTGATACTTCTTGAGCGTGAGCATGGCGGTCAGCGGGTCTTGATGTCGTAGGGAATCTGCTTGAAGCTCACGCCCTCAGCAATCAGCTTGGTATCGCCCAGGCGTGTGGTCTCACCGTAGATGACTTTCGGCCCGTCGTGCGGGTACTTCTCCTTGAGCATCTGCAACACGGCATGCGTCAACACGTTGCCGCCCTGCGGACGCCTGTCGCCCAGGATGCCGTTGTAAAGCAGGTAGTAGGCCGTGCCGTTATGCCGGCCCAGCAGCGGCTTGTTGAACGTCTTGGCAGCTGGTGTCGCCGTCTCGTAATGCCACACGAACGAAGCCAGCGTGCCGAAGCGCACCTCGGGATTGATGCGCCCGTGCGCATCGAACGCGGCCTGACCCAGTGTGCAGAAACGGAAGCCACCGCCGCCCTTCCAGCCCACTGCCTCACTGATGCCGCCCTGCTCGCCGTCGATGACCTTCTGGAGACGGGGCACGCAATGCGTGCGGGCGTGCTCGCCCATTTCGATGCCGATATAGCGGCGGTTCATCTTATGAGCCACGGCTGCCGTGGTGCCGGAGCCTAGGAAGGAGTCCAGTACGAGGTCCCCGGGACTCGTGGCGATATGGATGATGCGGTTCAGCAGTGACTCCGGCTTCGGGGTCTCGAATGCTGCCTTCTCGCCGAACAGCTTTTCCATCTCGCTGCTGGCGTGCTGATTCAAGCCCACGTCGTCCCATATGGTTGGCGTGGTCATTCCTTGCTTGGCCTCCTCAAGGAACAGCTTCCGCATAGGAGTTGTGGCGGTCCCGTCTACGCCCCAGTAGAGGCGCTTCTCGGCTTGCAGCCGATCCATGTCAGCCTTGCTATGCCGCCAGCACGTTCCCTTGCGCGGCCACACTTCCTGCCCTGTGTAGGGGTTCGTGATCGCGTAGAACAGGCTCTGAACGAAGCGGCCTCCCTTGCCGTTGGCTGTGGTGTCGATCTTGCGGAAGGCACCGCGTGGGTCTGGACCGGACGGTTCATCGAACACCCGGTACTGCGCGTTCGCCTTCTCCGTGCGCGGCATCAGGTTGAACGCCTGTTCTGCCATCGTGGCCTTACTTACAAGCCGCCTACCATTGCCCCACACCATAACGTGATCGTGGACGCTGCCCATTTTCCGGTCATTGGGTGCGCCGTCGCGCTTCCGCCACGCGATTGTCGCGATGAAGTTGCTGCGACCGAACACCTCATCTGCGAGTACCTTGAAATAGTGGGCTTCCGCGTCGTCCAATGTGACCCACAGCGATCCGTCGTCGCGCAGCAGTTGCCTTAGCAGTGCTAGACGGGGATACATCATGCTCAGCCACTGGCTGTGCTCCAGCTTGTCGTCGTAGTGCTCGAACGCAGACTGGGTGTTGTACGGCGGGTCGATGAAGATGCACTTCACTCGGCCTGCATACACCGGGATCAGCGCCTTGAGCGCCAGCAGGTTGTCGCCCTGAATCAGCAGGTTTTCCGGCGGGCTGTCCTCGCTGCCGCCGTACACGGCTTCCTGCTTGAGCAGGTGTACCGGCACGGCGCGCGTGGCTTCCTTCGCCTGATTCTTGTTCACCCAATCGACGAATGGCATCTGATGGTTCCCCAAAGAGTCGGCTGTAGCCGACCGTCGTTCTGTGGTGATTTTGGGCTGTTTCGCTCAAGCCTTGCAGCCTGGGCCTGCGAGCGGTCGATGGGCAACGACGCTGCTGTGCGGCCGACCTCATCGTTGCCGTGGAATTGCCGTGGGCGCTCGGCGTGAGAGGCATGAAACTGTATCGATATGCACGGGAGCTTCGCGCGGACCCTATGGCCATTGCGCTTGGGCGATATCGAAAAT
>CBINNP010000036.1:0-19430 GCA_966252075.1 uncultured Solimonas sp. | reverse complement strand
GGGCACCGCTTCGAGCAGCACCAGGCCGGCGATGCTGATCAGCATGAAGCCGTCGAGCAGCGCCAGCAGCGCCGGCCGCGGCCGCGCGTAGACGTACAGCAGGGGACCGCTGGCGAGCGCGGCGAGCGTGAGGACGAGGAGGGCGAGATGCATGGCGGATCCGGGCGATGTCGGCATTATCCCATGCCCGTCAAGACCGCCGAGCCGTTACAGTGCGTCCGGCCTGCGACCCGAGATTCCGGATCATGAAAAAAACGGCGCTGCTCCTCGTTCCCTTGCTGATTCTCGCGCTCGGCGCCGCCTGGTGGCTGCAGCGCGAGGGTCGCCTCGACCGCTTCGACTACGAGGCGGCGTTCGAGCGCCCCGCCGAAGCCGCAGCCGCGGGCGCGGCGAAACTGGACCTGGCCGCTTTCGCGGGCAAGCCGCGCGACGTGGTGCGCGAGGTGCTCGGCGAGCCGGAACGCTGCGAGCCGGCGCTGCACAGCGAGCGCTGCCGCTACCCGGTGGCGCGCGTCGAGATCACCTACATCGATGGCCTCGCCGACTGGATCACGGTGCCGCTGCGTTACGGCGACGCGCCTTTCGACGCCGCGATCCTGGCGCGCTACGGCCTGCCATCGCGCGAGCCGGATGAGCTGGACGAGCACCAGAACGTCTGGCGCGATCTCGGCGGCTATCGCGAGGTGCGTCTGGTCGGCAGCGACAGCGGCGCGCTGTTCCTGCGCATCAAGGTGAAAACGGCATGAAGTCTGTGTCCCTGCTCGCCGCGCTGCTGCTCGCTGCGCCCGCCTACGCCGACGAACTCGGGCTGCAGCGCATCACGCCGTCCGGCGACAACGTGCCGGCGCAGAACCAGATCGTGCTCGGTTTCGACCGCGCCGTCGTGCCGCTGGGCCGCATGGAGCGCGATGCCGACGAGGTGCCGGTGACAGTGAGCCCGGCCACCGACTGCCAGTGGCGCTGGATCGACACGCAGAACCTGGCCTGCAATCTGGCCGAAGGCACCAGCCTGCGGCCGGCGACCGCGTACACGGTGCAGATCCGCGAAGGCTTCACTGCCGTCGACGGCAGCACGCTGCCGGCGCGCACGCATCGCTTCAGCACCGAAACACCGCGTGTGCAGTTCGCCGACGTCGCCGAATGGCGTGGGCCGACCACGCCGGTGCTGCGCGTGCGTTTCACGCAGCCGGTCAGCGCCGGTTCGGTCGCCCGTGCACTCAACTTCGACGGTGCCGACGTCACGGTCGAGCCCGAGTACTACGACGAGGCCACGCCGTTCTACACACCGGACGGCGAGGCGCGGCAGCTGTGGCGCGTGCTGCCGCGCGTGGCGCTGGCGGCGGATCGCGCGGTGCGCCTGCGCGTGACGCCGGGCCTGCAGTCAGCGTTCGGCAGCGCGGCCGGCCGCGAGGCGCGAGTGGTCGAGACCGTGCAGACCTTCGCCGCGCCGCAACTGCTCGGCCTGCAGTGCTGGGACGGCGAGAAGGCGCGGCGGGTGACGCCTGATGTCGCCTGCGCGCCACTGGAGGGCGTGTCGCTGCTGTTCAACGTGCCGGTGTCGCGTGAGGCGCTGAAGGGGCTGGTGCAGCTGCGCCCCACACCGCAAGCCGCGCCCGCGGCCAGCCAAGCGACCGGCGAAGACGGCGAGACGCCGCGCGCGGCGCAGCCGGTCGGCGGCAACCATCGCGCCGGCGAGACCTACAGCCTGCCGCTGCCGTACGTGCTGGCCGCCGAGACCGATTACCGCGTCGCGATCGCCGCCGGCCTGAAGGACCGGTTTGGACGCGGCATCGGCGGCCAGGGCGAACATGCGTTCCGGACCGGCGCGCGGACCGCGCGGCTGGTGTTCGAGCATTCGCCGGCCGTGCTGGAAGCCGGCGTCGATTCCGAGGTGCCGGTGATCGTCACCAATCTCGAGCGCCTGCAGACGCGCTATCGCCGACTCGATGCGAGCGGGCTCGGCAGCGAGCAGAGCCGCGAGATCGCGGTGCCGGGCGTGCGCAACATCGCCTTCGCGATGCCGCTGGGCGTGCGTCAGCTGCTCGGCAGCAGCAGCGGCGCGGTGTCCGGTCAACTGCAGAGCGCGCCCGCGACACAGAGCCGACCGCAGCCGTTCTTTGCCGAGGTGACGCCGTGGCAGGTGCACGCCAAGTACGGCAATTCCGGACTGCTGGTGTGGGTGACGAGCCTGGCCGATGGCAAGCCGGTGGCCGAGGCAGACGTGACGGTGCTCGACGGCTTCGGCGGCGACACGCGCGCCAGCGCCAGGACCGATCGCGACGGTCTGGCCGAGCTGCCCGGCAGCGCCGAGCTCGACCCGAAATTGGAGCGCCAGTACCAGTCGCTGCGCGACGACGACAAGCAGCCGCAGGCGCTGATGTTGCGCGTGAAGCGCGGCAGCGACATCGCGCTACTGCCGCTGTCGAACGAATTCCGGGTCGACATCTGGCGGGCCTCACGCGAGCAGATTTCGGAATGGCGTCGCGAACGCCATGGTCATCTGCGCAGCTGGGGCGCCACCGCGCAAGGCGTATACCGTGCCGGCGATACCCTTCAATACAAGCTCTATGTGCGCGACGACAGCGGCCGCAGCCTGCAGGCGGCCACGCAGGCCGCCTATACGCTGCGCATCGTCGATCCGCTCGGCAACGTCGTGCAGGAGCGACCGGGCCTGTCGCTGTCCGCGTTCGGCGCGATCGACGGCGAGCTCAAGCTCGCCAGCAGCGCGGCGATCGGCTGGTATCGCTTCGAGCTGCAGCCCGAGTTTGCCAGCGACATGACGCTGGAGCCGATGCGCGTGCTGGTCTCGGATTTCGTGCCGGCGCCGTTTCGGGTCGCCGCCGAGCTGCGCGGCGCCAAGGCAGAGCCGGGCGCCAGCCTGAGCGCCGCGGTACGCGCGACACTGCATGGCGGCGGGCCGTTTGCCAATGCCAGGGCGCGGCTGCAGGTGCGCGTGCAATCGGCAGGGCTGTACAGCGAGGATCCGCTCGCACGGCGCTTCCGCTTCGATACCTGGCAGCGCGAGGGCCGCGACAGTGCCGCGCTGATCGACCGCGAAGCCGCGCTCGACGCCAAGGGCGAGTGGAGCGAGCCGATCACGCTGGCCGATGCCTCGGTGCTGGTCGGCGACCTGGTGCTGGAAGCCAGCGTGCAGGATGACCGCGGCCGCGCCATCGTCGGCGCCGCCAAGCTGCCGTACTTCGGACGCGATCGCTACATCGGTGTGCAGGATGCCAGCGGCTGGATGCGTGCCGGCCAGCCGGCGACACTGCAGACGATCGTCGTCGGTACTGACGGAAAGCCGCTCAGGGGCGTGCCGTACTACGTCAAGATCGAGCGCAAAGTGAGCAAGGGCGCGCGCGTCAAAGGCGCCGGCAATGCCTACATCACGCGCTACAGCAGCCACTGGCAACGCATCGCCACCTGCCAGGGCCGCTCGAAGCTGGACGGCAACGACTGCAGCTTCACGCCCGACGCCGGCGGCGAGCTGCGCGCGGTGGCGATGGTGCGCGACAGCCAGGACCGCCTGCACGAGACCAGCAACTGGTTCTACGCGCAGGGCGCCAACGAGGTGCTGTGGGAAGACACGCCCGACTACTCGCTCGACATCCGTCTCGACAAAGCCAGCTACCGGGTCGGCGACACCGCCAGGATCTTCGTCAAGAACCCGTTTCCGGGCGCCACCGCGCTGATCACCGTCGAGCGCTACGGTGTGCTGGAGAAGCGCCGCCACACGCTGTCCGGTGCCACGCCGGTGATCGATCTGCCGATCAAGCCCGAATACCTCCCCGGTGCCTACGTCTCGGTGGTGGTGATGTCGCCGCGCGTCGAGGCGCCGGTCAAGGACGGCGTCGATCTCGGCAAGCCGACGTTCCGCATGGGCTACACCACGCTGAAGATCGACGATCCGTATCGTGAGCTGCAGGTCCAGATCACGCCGTCCAAGAAGCAGCTCAAGCCGCGCGAGACGGTGACGGTGAATCTGCAGGCCAAGGCGCGCCATGACAGCGGCGAGCCGGTGGAGTTCGCGGTGGCGGTGCTGGATGAGGCGGTGTTCGATCTGATCCAGACCGGCAGCGCCTACTTCGATCCGCTCAAGGGCTTCACCCAGCTCGATCCGCTGGACCTAGCCAACTACAGCCTGCTGACGCGGCTGGTCGGCCGGCAGAAGTTCGAGAAGAAGGGCGCCAGCCCCGGCGGCGACGGCGGCGCCGACCTGGCGCTGCGCTCGGTCGAGAAGTTTGTCGCCTACTGGAACCCTGGGCTGAAGGCGGATGCGCAGGGGCGCGCCCGCTTCACCTTCAAGACGCCGGACAATCTCAGCGGCTGGCGGGTGCTGGCGATGGCGGTGACGCCGGGCGACCGCATGGGCCTGGGCCAGAGCAGCATCGCCGTGGTCAAGCCGACCGAGCTGCGCGCCGCGCTGCCGAACCAGGTCGCGCGTGGCGACAGCTTCAACGCCGGCTTCACGGTGATGAACCGCGACAAGACCGCGCGCACCTTGAGCGTGGCGCTGGAGGTCAGCGGTGCCGCCAGGCACCGCTCCGAGCAGACCCTGAGCCTGCAGCCGTTCGAGCGGCGAACCGTCTACCTGCCGGTGCAGGTGGAGGATGGCGGCAGGCTGCGCTTCACCGCGCGCGCCTTCGACGCCGCCGATCGCGACGATCTGGCAGTCGAACTGCCGGTGCGCGAGCGGCCGCTGACGATGACGGCAGCCGACTTCTCGCCATTGACCGCGGAGGCACCGCTACAGATTCCGTTGCGGCTGCCGGACGACGCGCAGCGCGCCGAGCTGCGCGTCAGTTTCGTGCCGACGCTGCTGGGATCGGTCGGCGGCGCGTTCCGCTACATGGCCGACTATCCCTACCTGTGCTGGGAACAGCGCCTGAGCAAGGGCGTGATGGCCGCGCATTACCTCCAGCTGCGCGAGCGCGTCAGCGATGCGCCGGACTGGCCGGGCGCTGCCGCGCTGATCCCGCAGATGCTGGAAGACGCGGCGGCGTTCCAGGCGCCCGGCGGCGGCATGGCGTTCTTCCAGCCCCGGGACGAGTACCAGAGCCCTTATCTGACGGCCTATACCGCGCTGGCCTTCGGCTGGCTGCAGCAGCTCGGCCATGCGCCGCCGCCCGCCGTCTGGGACCGCCTCGACGCCTATCTGCAGACGCTGCTGCGCGAGGACATCAGCACTTACGGTTACGACAGCGCCGAGTCGCGCGCGCAGGTCCGTGCGATGGCGCTGGCGGCGCTGGCGCAGCGCGGCACGCTGAAAGCCGAGGAGCTGCTGCGCTACCTGCCGCAGCTGCCGCGGATGGGTTTGTTCGGCGAGGCGCTGTACGCGCAGGCGGCGGCCAAGACGCCGCTGGCCGGCGCCGCCTACGTCGCCGCCAGCGATCGGTTGCTGGCGCGCAGCCAGCAGTCGGCCGGCACGCTGGCGCTGGCCGACGACGATGGCGCCGCCTCTTACGCCTGGCTGCTCGGCTCGAGGCTGCGCGGTAATTGCGCGGCGCTGTCGGCGATCGTCGCCGGCGTCGACAATGCCGAGCTGACGGCGCGGCTGACGCGCGCGATCACGCAGGCGCGCGGCAGCAAGGTGCATTGGGCCAGCACGCAGGAAAACGTGTTCTGCACGCGCGCGCTGATCGACTATTCGATGCGCTACGAGTCCGAGCCGCTGGCGATGACGGCGAAGGCCGAACTCGACGGCAAGCTGCTTGGTAGCGTCGAGCTGGCGGCGGACCGCACTGCGGCGCTGACACGCCGCTTCGATGCAGCGGGCGCCAGCGCGGCACGCGAGCTGAGGGTCGCTGCGCAAGGCAGTGGCCGCAGCTACGCGACGACGACGCTGCGCTACGCCACGCCGCCGCCGCTGGCGGCGCTGGCCGCCGGCCTGACGGTGGCGCGCAAGGCTTATGTGCGGCGCGCCGATGCCTGGCAGGCGCTGGACGGCGCCGAGCCGCAGATCCGCCAGGGCGAGACGATCAAGGTCGAGCTGAGCCTGAGCGTGCCGGCGTGGATGAGCTATGTGGTGGTCGACGATCCGGTGCCGGCCGGCATCGAGCCGATCAACCCGGATCTGGCCACTGCATCGAACTTCAGCGAGCAGGATCTGCAGATGGCCGGCCCCGGCTATCCGTATCCGTTCTATCACCGCGAACTGCGCTTCGACGCCGTGCGCTGGTACGCCGAGGATGTCGGCGCCGGCCGCTACCGGCTGGCGTGGATCGGCCAGGCGGTGGCCTCCGGCAGCTTCGCGTGGAACGAAACGCACGCCGAGCGCATGTACGAGCCGGACGTGTTCGGCAATGGCGTGGCGGGGCGGCTGAAGATCGAGGCCGCGCCGTGAGCGCGCTCCCTCACCCCGACCCCTCTCCCGCAAGCGGGAGAGGGGCTAGCTATCCCTTCTCGCGCTTGCGGGAGAGCTTTGGCTCCGGCGAGGAATGGCTCAATGCCATTGCGAGTTGAGCCGAAGCGGCGCCGCGCCGGATGAGGGCAGTCGTCGCTGCTGCTGCCGCCGCCGCGCTCCTGCTGGCGCTCGCCACGCTGCTATCGCTGCGCCCGCTGCCGGACAGCCTGCGCCTCGACGACAGGGCGGCGACGCGCATCCAGGTGCTCGACCGCGACGGGCGGCCGCTGGCGCCGGCGTTCGACGGCGGCTGGAACCTTCACCAGCGCCTGCCTCTGGCCGAGGTGCCGGGGCTGCTGCGCGATGCCTTCGTCACCGCCGAGGACCGTCGCTTCTGGACGCATGGCGGCGTCGACTGGCGGGCGCGACTGTCGGCGCTGCGCGTCAACCTGCGCGCCGGCCGCTCGCTGCGCGGCGCCAGCACGATCAGCGAGCAGGTGGTGCGGATCCTGCAGCCGCGGCCGCGCACGCTGTGGTCACGCTGGCTCGAAGGCATCACGGCGCGACGCCTGGAAGTCCGCTTCGCCAAGGCCGACATCCTGGAGTTCTATCTCAACCAGGTGCCGTACGGCGCCAACCGCCGTGGCATTGCGCCGGCGGCGCAGTACTACTTCGGTCGTAGCGTCGAAACACTGACGGCGCAGGAAATGCTGGCGCTGGCGGTGCTGGTGCGCGCGCCGAGCCGGCTGGCTGCCGATCCGCCGGCGCTGCAGCGGCGCGTGCAGCGGCTGGCCCAGGCCTTGCGCGAACAGGCGCCGTGGACGCAGCTGGCGGTGAGTGATGCGCCGCTGTTGCTGGTGCGTGCGCGGCCGACGCTGGCAGCCGCGCATTTCGTCGCCCACGCCGAGCGCTCCGACTGCGCGGCGCAGGAGGCCCTGCGCCATCCGGCGCTGCTGCGCAGCAGTCTGGACGCCCGCCTGCAGGCCGATACCGAAGCCTTCCTGCGCGAGCGCCTGCGCGATCTGGCGCGCGACGGCGCGCGCCAGGGCGCGGCGCTGATCGTCGATCTCGACGGCAATCGCGTGCGTGCCTACGCCAGCGCCGATCTCGAACATCCTGAGGTTGTCGGCATCGATCCGCTGCAGACGCCGCGGCAGCCGGGCTCCGCACTCAAACCCTTGCTGTACGCGCAGGCGATCGAGCGCGGCTGGCAAGCCGGCACGCTGATTCGCGACGAGACGCTGCGCGCCGCCGTCGGCAGCGGCCTGCACGAGTACCGCAACTACAGCCGCACGCACTACGGCGAGGTGACGGTGGCCGAAGCGCTCGGCAACTCGCTCAACATTCCGGCGGTCAAGGCGCTGCAGTTCGTGGGTCAGCAGGCCTTCCTGCAGCGTCTGCGGGCGCTTGGCGTGAGCAGCTTGACGCAGAACGCCGAGACCTACGGAGATGGCCTCGCGCTCGGCAATGGCGCGCTCAGCCTTTACGAACTCGTGCAGGCCTATTCGGCGCTGGCGCGCGAAGGCCTGTGGCAGCCCTTGACGGTCTGCGAGATGCAGACGCAGCGGCCGCCGCCGCAGCGGCCGATCGCCGCCGACGCGGCGCGCAGCATCAGCGCGATCCTCTCCGATCCGGCAGCGCGCCTGCTGGAGTTCGGCGAGGGCGGGGTGCTGCGCTTCCCGGTGCGCACGGCGGTCAAGACCGGCACTTCGAGCGATTACCGCGATGCCTGGACGCTGGCCTACAACGGCCGCTGGCTGGTCGGTGTCTGGTTCGGCAATCTCTCCGGCGCGGCGACCGAGGGCGTTACCGGCGCGCGCGGCCCGGCGCTGCTGACGCGCTCGCTGCTGGCGCGGCTGCCGGCTGATCGCGCGCTGCGGAGCGCCGCCGTGGAGACGGCCGCTCCGACGCCGGCAGCGGCCGACGCGCTGCCGGAGCAGCCACAACTGGCGCAGCCGTTCACCGGTCTGCTGCTGGCGCGCGATCCGCGCATTCCGGATGCGCTGGAGGCATTCGAGTTTGTCGCCGCCTGGCGGCAGACGACGCGGCAGGTGGACTGGGAGCTGGACGGCGCGGTCATTGCCCGCACGCGCGAGCCGCGCTATGTATGGTCGGTGAGCGCCGGCGAGCATGTGCTGCGCGCTGTCCTCACCAGCGTCGAGGGCTTGACGGTCGCGACGCCGGCGGTCCGCTTCACGGTACGCTGAAAAAGCTTTTAGCGACGCTCAAGCTGCTGATTGCATGACGGTAAATGCAGTGCCTTCGAGCTCCGGCTTGATTCTTGCTCGATAGCCCGCATGTGGAAGTGCGAGTCGGCATAATGGCGACAACCCTCAGGAGATCCCGTGGACCCTCAATCAGAACGCACCGCTCCCGTTTTGCCCCTGCGCGACGTGGTGGTGTTTCCGCACATGGCGATCCCGCTGTTCGTCGGCCGCGAGAAGTCGATCAAGGCCCTGGCCGCGGCGATGCAGGACGATAAGAAGATTCTGCTGGTCGCGCAAAAGACCGCGGACACTGACGATCCGCGCGCCGAAGACCTGCATCGCGTCGGCACGCTGGCCAGCATCCTGCAGATGCTCAAGCTGCCGGATGGCACGGTGAAGGTGCTGGTCGAAGGCGTAAGCCGCGCGCGCATCGTCAATTACGATTTCGAAGGCGTGTTCCTCACCGCCGAATGCCAGCAACTGCCGGATGACAAGCTGCTGACCACCGACGACAAGGAAGTCGACGCCGCCACGCGCTCGATCCTTGCCCAGTTCGAGGCCTACGCCAAGCTCAACAAGAAGATTCCGGCCGAGCTGCTGCCGTCGCTGACCAGCATGGATGCGCCGGGCCGGCTCGCTGACACCATTGCCGCGCATCTCAATCTCAAGCTTGAAGACAAGCAGGAGGTGCTGGAGATCGACGATCCGAAGGCGCGTCTCGAACACGTGATGCACCAGCTGGAAAACGAGATCGACGTGCTGCAGATCGAGAAGAAGATCCGCACGCGCGTCAAGCAGCAGATGGAGAAGAACCAGCGCGAGTACTACCTGAATGAGCAGATGAAGGCCATTCAGAAGGAACTCGGCGAGAACGAGGACGGCCCTTCCGAGCAGGAGGAGCTGGCCAGCAAGATCGAAAAGTCCGGCATGCACAAGGAGGCCAAGATCAAGGCCGTTGCCGAACTCAACAAGCTGAAGATGATGCCGCCGATGTCGGCGGAAGCCACCGTCGTGCGCAACTATCTCGACACGCTGACCAGCGTGCCGTGGAAGAAGCGCACCAAGACGCACATCGACCTGGATCTGGCGCAGACCAAGCTCGACGAGGATCACTACGGCCTTGAGAAGGTCAAGGAACGCATCGTCGAGTATCTGGCCGTGCAGGCGCGCATCAAGAAGCTCAAGGGTCCGATCCTCTGCCTCGTCGGTCCTCCGGGCGTCGGCAAGACCTCGCTGGGCCGCTCGATCGCCGACGCGGTCAATCGCAAGTTCGTGCGCATGTCGCTCGGCGGCGTGCGCGACGAGGCGGAGATTCGCGGCCACCGGCGCACGTACATCGGTTCGATGCCCGGCAAGATCATCCAGAACATGAGCAAGGTCGGGGTCAAGAACCCGATGTTCCTGCTGGATGAAATCGACAAGATGGCGATGGATTTCCGTGGCGACCCGTCGGCGGCGCTGCTGGAGGTGCTCGACCCCGAGCAGAACTCGACGTTCCAGGATCACTACCTGGAAGTGGAGTACGACCTCTCGGACGTGATGTTCATCGCCACCGCCAACACCCTGAACATTCCGGGCCCGCTGCTCGACCGCATGGAGGTGATCCGCCTGCCGGGCTACACCGAGGACGAGAAGGTCGCCATCGCCAAGCAGTATCTGCTGCCCAAGCAGATGAAGAACAACGGCGTGAAGGACGGCGAGCTGGCGGTGGGCGACGCTGCGCTGCGCGAGATCGTGCGCCTGTACACGCGCGAGGCCGGCGTGCGCTCGCTGGAGCGCCTGATCAGCAAGATCTGCCGCAAGGTCGTCAAGCAACTGCTGACCGACAAGGACGTGAGCCGCGTCGAGGTCACGCCGGACAACGTCTCCAAGTATCTGGGCGTGCCGCAGTTCCGCTACGGCCGTGCCGAGGAGCGCAACCAGATCGGCCAGGTCACCGGCCTGGCATGGACCGAGGTTGGCGGCGAACTGCTGACGATCGAAGCCGCACTGGCGCCCGGCAAGGGCAAGCTGACGCAGACCGGCAGCCTCGGCAACGTCATGCAGGAGTCGATCCAGGCGGCGCTGACGGTGGTGCGCTCGCGCAGCAAGAAGCTCGGCATCGACGCCAAGTTCTACGAGACCAGCGACATCCACGTGCACGTGCCAGAAGGCGCAACGCCGAAGGATGGCCCCTCGGCCGGTATCGCGATGTGCACGGCACTGGTGTCGGCGCTGACCGATATCCCGGTGCGCGCCGATGTGGCGATGACCGGCGAGATCACCCTGCGCGGCGAGGTGCTGCCGATCGGAGGCCTCAAGGAAAAGCTGCTGGCAGCGCAGCGCGGTGGCATCAAGACCGTGGTGATCCCGCAGGAGAACGTCAAGGATCTCGCCGACATCCCGGAGACGGTGAAGTCGACGCTGAACATCGAGCCGGTGCGCTGGATCGAGGACGTGCTGAGGATCGCGCTGGAGCGCGTGCCGGAGCCTAGCGCGGCGAGCGAGTCGGCGCCGGTGGCGGATGATGCCAACGCCAGCAAGGAAAGCTCGCGCGCGCACTGAGCGCTTCGCCGGCTGTGGTCAGCAACGGCTGCGCCCGCGAGGGCGCGGCCGTTGTTCGTCATGCGGCGCCGCGGCGGGCGCTCAGGAACAGATCGACCAGTTGGCCGGATCGTCCCAGATGTTGGTCTCGCGGAAGCCGGTCACCGGCTCGCCGGTTTCGGCCTTGACGATCCTGCTGACCAGCACCTTGATCTGGCGACGCTCATAGCCTTCGGTGGTGCCGGTGTATTGCAGCTTGCCATCAGCCGACTTGCGACATACCTGCAGGCCGCGTTCGCCGCGCATCCGGGCCAGCTCGCGCTCGCGGTCGAGCGGCGGCTCGCTGGCAGCGGCCGAGGCGGCCGAGGCCGCGCCGGCGTTGCTGCCGGCATCCGTGCCCTGTGCCGAAGCCTGTAACGGCAGCAGCGCTGCGATCAACAGGAGCGGCCAGAAGCCTGATGGGGTCATGGTTGCCTCCAGCTTGTGCCTGCGGGTTGTGCATGGCGGAGCCACTGGGCAAGCAAGAAGCTAGCCGCGGAAGCCGTCCTTCCAGCGACGCAAGGCCGCAAACACCTCGGCTCTGCTGTCGAGGATCTGGCCGGCGAAATCCTGCGCTGCCTTGCGCACCGCGGCCTCCTCGGTGCGCAGGAACGGATTGAAGCGCCGTTCGGCTGCGATCGTGCTCGGCAGGCTGGGCCGGTCCGCCGCGCGCAGTTGCCGGACCTGCGCCAGCCGTGCCTGCACGTCGGCGTTGTCAGGCTCGACCGCGCGGGCGAACGCCAGGTTCGCCAGGGTGTACTCGTGCGTGCAATAGACCCGCGTGGTCGCCGGCAGGCAGGCCAGGCGCTCCAGGCTGGCGTGCATCTGCGCCGGCGTGCCTTCGAAGAGTCGGCCGCAGCCGCCGGAGAACAGGGTATCGCCGCAGAACAGGCGGCCATCGCCGGCCTCCGCGGTGGCGGCGTAGTAGGCGATATGGCCGCGCGTGTGACCGGGCACGTCCAGCACGGTGTAGCGCTCGCCGAAGACCTCGACGCTGTCGCCGTCGTCGAGCAGCGCGCTCAGCGTATCGATGCGCGGCAGCTCCGAGCGAGGGCCGTAGACCGGCACTGCCCAGCGTTCGAGCAGCGCGGCGATGCCGCCGATGTGGTCCGGATGATGATGCGTGACGAGGATGGCGCGCAGCTGCAGGTCTCGCTGGCGCAGAAACGCCTGCACCGGCGCGGCGTCGCCGGGATCGACGACGACAGCCTCGTCGCCGCGAACCAGCGTCCACAGGTAGTTGTCAGTGAAAGCGGGTAGGGCGTGAACGGTGATAGGCGGGATCATCGGCGTTAAGATCGGCTATGTGCAAAAGGCGGTTGGCGCCACAGTAGTGTCAACCATTGGCGGGAATGCGCCCACACCGGAACATCGAGAAGGCAGATCAGCGGCCCGAAAGCGGACACCGTGCAGCTGGGAAGGTTCTAGTCTTAAGTGATTGAGCCTGCCTTGTTGCGTGTGAAAGGGGCTCGCGAGGGATGCCCGATCAAGGTTGCCGCTGCCGATACCTATCGATGAGGTTCGCGCGCTCGGATCTTCTTGATCCGATAGTCAAGTTGCGCACGGGTCAGGCCCAGTTGGCGGGCGGCTTTCGACACGTTGCCTTTGGCGCGGGCGAGCGCCGCCAAGGACAGCCGCTCTTGTGTCGCCGACAAGTCCAGCCGTCCTTCTTTGTCTCGTAACCACGCCCCGACCTCTTCAAGCGCTTCGGTAGCGGCGGTGTCAGCTTGGGTTTCTCGATGGGGTGCAACCAAGTCCCCTCCGCGGCCCAGCTCCAGCGCGTCGCGATTCGCACCGCGGCCGGCGGTGAATAGATGAGAGCGATCCAGCGGCTGGCCTTCGTCGGCCAGGATCACACCGCGCTCAAGCACGTTCTCGAGTTCGCGTACGTTGCCAGGCCAGTCGTGCTCGAGCAGCGCTGCGAGCGCGCGCGGGGTCAGTCCTGGCAGGCGCCGTGCGTACAGGCTCGAATATCGAGCGAGGTAGTGCCCGATCAGCAGCGGAATGTCGTCGCGTCGCTCGCGCAGCGGCGGGATCTGGATGGGAAACACGTGGAGGCGATAAAACAGGTCTTGGCGGAAGGTCCCGTCACGGATCGATTTCGCCAGATCGGCATTGGTCGCCGCGATGACACGCACGTCGGCCTTGCGCGTGCGCGTGCTGCCCAAGCGCTCGAACTCGCCGGTCTGCAGGACACGCAGCAGCTTGCCCTGTGCGGTGAGGCTGAGCGTCGCGATCTCGTCCAGGAACAGTGTGCCGCCGTCGGCCGCCTCGAAGCGCCCGCCGCGCGACACATGCGCGCCGGTAAAGGCACCGCGATCGGCGCCAAACAACTCCGACTCCAGCAGGTCGTTGGGAATAGCCGCGCAATTCACGGCGACGAAGGCGCGCGCCTTGCGCGGACTGCGATCGTGCAATTCACGGGCGAAGAGGCTCTTGCCAACGCCGCTCTCGCCCAGCAGCAGAACCGTCGCGCGGGTTGGCGCGACCCGGTTGATCTGGTGAAGGATCGTGCTGAACGCCATCGAGCCGCCCACCGGTGCCCCGGTATCGGCATGCGCGGGGTTCCTGGGAAGGTGCGCGAGACGGCGCGGCCCCTCGCGCCCGGCCGGCGCCACGCGCGCTTTTCCCTCGAATGGATGCAGCGCCTCCAGATCGCGGTCCGCGTCCGGCCACTCTTCTGCGGGTCGGGCGACGGCGCGGCACTGGAGTCCGCCACAGGCGCGGCATTCGACCTCGCGTACCAGGATGTCCTTGCCCATGAAGGCGCTGGCATACCCTGAGGCATAGCCCGCGAGCATCCAGCACGCGCCCTGGTGAGCCAGCAGTGCCGTGCCCACCGGTTGATCGACTTCGAACGAATCGTGAAACACGAACTCGCTGCTGATCTGGCCGGTGCTCACCTCCATGCGGAACTGCTGCAGCCGGATTTCGGCCATGCCTTTGAGCGCGTGCAATTGGGGGCCCACGGCGAAGGCTTCGAACGCGCTCGCGCCTCCTCGGAGACGCTTGGCGAACTCGGCGTCCCGGCAGCCCGCGCCGTAGCCCATCCGCGTGATCACGCCGCGTGCGGCGTCCAGCCCGAAGCGGGCGACCAGTTCGCTGCGCATGCCGTAGAACGACTCTGCGTGCAGCAGCAGCATGCGCTGATCTTCCAGCCAGATCCGTCCGTGCTCCGGGCTGAAATGCAACTGCTCGGCGATATCACGAACCTCCGGAAAGTGTAGGTCCGCGGGAATGGGATCGCGCTTGGTCTTGCTCTTGGTTCGAAGGGACGCCTTGCTGGGTCGGGCCATCGTCTCCTCCTGTTCAGATCAATGTTCATCAAAACACGAACACGGTCCACTGTCATTTAAGAAAATCATTGACAGGTATGGCTTGGTCGAATTGGGATGGCGGCCAGAAGGCTTCGGAATCATCTATCGAATCAATGATATGCAGTGTCGCCGCGAGGCTGGCACAGCCGTTGCGCCTTCAGTCGGGAAGCCGGCGCGGCAGACGCCGGCGCAATGCGAGCGACGGAGGCTTCACCGATGGCGGAAATCTCGTCCCTGGGCTACCTGTGCGTGGCCTCCAACAATCTCTCGGCTTGGGAGGCGTTTGCGACTGAGATTCTCGGCATGTCGGCGGCGCGGGAAGAACGCAGCCGTGCGCTCGCTCTACGGATGGACGAGCGGGAACTGCGCTTGCGCATCGAGCCCGGCCCCGAGGACGATCTGGTTGCCGTCGGTTGGCAATTCGAAACTGCGGACGCGCTGGACGCCTACGTCGAGGACCTGGCGGCACGTGGCATTACAGCCGTTCCTGGCGATGCTGCGCTGGCGGCGTCGCGTCGCGTCGAGCAGCTCTACGTCTGCACCGATCCCGACGGCATCCGGCATGAATTCTTCTACGGTCCCGCGCATGCGGCACGGGCCTTTCGCTCGCCGGTCCTGCGCGGCAATTTCGTCACGGGTGCACTGGGCGTCGGGCACTACGTGTCCGCGGCCAAGGACTACGCCAAGACGCTTACGTTTCATCGCAACGGACTCGGCCTCAAGGTGAGCGACCACATCCGCGCGCCGCTGATGACGCCGCACGGAGAGATCCCGTTCGATGCCACGTTCTTCCACACCGCAACCGGCCGGCATCACTCGTTCGCGACCGCCGCGCTGCCGTTCCCCAAGCGCATCCACCACATCATGGTCGAGGTCAGCGACTTCAACGATGTAGGACTGGCCTACGACCGCTGCCTCGCAGCCGGCGTGCCGATCATGATGGGGCTGGGCCATCACCCGAACGACGGCATGTTCTCGTTCTACGCCATCACCCCCTCCGGATTCGCGATCGAATTCGGCCACGGCGGATGCGTGGTGGATGACCAGACCTGGCAGGTGCGTACGTATTCGCAACTCAGCGACTGGGGTCATGCACCGCCGGTTGCGGCGGTCGCACACCCATAACAACACAGGAGAACGACATGGACGGCGACCGCCCGCAGGCGCAGATCAATCCCGGCCGTTACGAAGATGCGGTGCTGGGCTTCCGCAATCACTGGTATCCCGCGATGCTCTCGACAGACATCGGCGAAGAGCAGCTAGTCCCGATCACGCTGCTGGGCGAGAACCTGCTGTTCAAGCGAATCGACGGAGTGGTCTATGCCATTGCCGACCAGTGCCTGCATCGCGGCTTCAAGTTTTCGGCGCGGCCCGAGTGCTACACCAAGAACACCATCACCTGCTGGCTGCACGCCTTCACCTACAACTTCAAGAATGGCGAACTGATCGCCATTCCCAGCGCGCCGGACAGCCGGCTTATCGGCAAGCGTCGCCTGCACAGCTATCCGGTGCAGGAGGTCAACGGCATGGTGTTCGCGTTCGTGGGCGACGTTGTACCGCCGCCGCCCTTGAGCGATGACGTTCCGCCTGGCTTCCTCGATGACGAATGGTGCGTGGTGCCGGCCGTCAACGTCACCAGCGCCTGTAACTGGAGGCTCGCGGCGGATTCAGGCTTCGACCCGAATCACATCTTCATCCACAAGGACGATCACTTCCTGAAGGCATTGGACCGGCCGTTCCCCATTGCCAACCGCCTGGTCGGTGGGGACACGTTCCACGAGATCACGGAAGTCACCGGGCCCGGCCCGAAAGGTCTGGTCGACGCGCTTGGGAAGTCCGAGCCCGTGTTCGAATTCGAGTTCGAATGCGAGGGCGAGCGCGGTCGCATGTCCTCGCGCATCCCACCGAACGAGATGGCCTACATGGCCTACGGCTCCATCCAGGGATCGATCTGGCTGCCCGGCGTGCTCAAGGTCGATCCCTGGCCGATTCTCGGCATGGTGCACTACGAATGGTATGTGCCCATCGACGAGAAGAGCCATCGCTACTTCATCGCCTGGGGCCGCAAGACCGTCGATCCCATCGAGCGGGCGACATTCCGCGACGAGGTGATGACCAAGTGGAAGTACCTCGGCTTCGATGAATTCAACAAGACCGACCTCGACGCGAATCTCGCGGTTGAAGTCGGGACGGACGGGCTACCTTACAAGTCGGTCGAGAACTTGTTCGAAGGCGACGGCTACACGCTGGTATGGCGACGCTTGGCCAGCAAGTTCAATCGCGGCCTGCAGGTCCGTAGCGGCGCCAAGGCCTAGGAGCAGACGACATGGATGGTCGCGATGCCAAACCCGCCGAGTCCGGCTGGACGCCAGACCGCATCCGCGCACTGGTCGATGTGAAGACCGGCACGCTCGATCCGCGAATCTATTGCGACGAGGCGCTTTACCGCATCGAGCTGGAGCAGGTCTTCGCCCGCAGTTGGCTGTTCCTCGCGCACCGCAGCCAGATCCCGAAGGCAGGCGACTTCTTCACCACGTACATGGGCGAGGATCCGGTGATCGTGTCGCGGCAGAAGGACGGCAGTGTGGTGGCCTTCCTCAATCAGTGCCGGCATCGCGGCATGCGTCTGTCACGGCTGGATCACGGCAATGCCAAGTTCTTCACCTGCTCCTATCACGGCTGGAGCTACGACTCCTCCGGGAGGCTGGTGAACGTGCCGATGGAGAAGAACGGCTATTGCAGCAAGCTCAACAAGGCGGAGTGGGGCGCGGTGCGAGTACCGCGCGTGGCCGAGTACAAGGGCCTGATCTTCGGCTGCTGGGACGCAGAGGCACCGGACCTCGACGCCTACCTGGGTGATGCGAAGTTCTACATCGACGTGATGTTCGATCGCAGCGAGGCCGGCACCGAGGTCTGGGGCGGCGTCCACAAGTGGGTGATCCCGTGCAACTGGAAGTTCGCCGCGGAGCAGTTCTGCAGCGACATGTATCACGCGCCTCTGTCGCACATGTCCGCGATCCTGGCAGTGCTGCCCGACGGCATTCCGCCCGAGGCCGCGCAGTGGCCGACCGAAGGCCTGCAGTGGCGGTCGCAGAATGCAGGACACGGCACCGGCTTCCATACCCCCGACGATCAGGGGCAACTGCTCGGTGCCATCGTCGGTCCATCGGTGGCGCAGTACCTGATGGAATCGCGTCCGCGGGTCGCGGCGCGCCTGGGCAACGCCAGGACGACGGCGGTCAACGGCGCGCACATGACCATCTTTCCGACCTGCTCGTTCCTGCCGGGCATCAATACGCTGCGCGTCTGGCATCCGCGCGGGCCGAACGAGATCGAGGTGTGGGCGATGGCGATCGTGGATGCGGATGCCCCGCAGGACGTCAAGGACTGCTGGGGCCAGGGCATCACCCGCAGCTTCAGCCCGGCGGGCATGTTCGAGCAGGACGACGGCGAGAACTGGATCGAGGTGCAGCGCGTGCTGCGCGGCGCGCGCGCCCGACGCCAGCCCTTCAACCTGCAGATGGGTCTGGGCAACGAGCAGTCGGACGATCGATTTCCAGGGCCACTCAGCTACGTGTTCTCCGAGGCTGCGGCCCGCGGCCTGTACACGCGCTGGGCACGGATGATGGCCGGCGAGTCACACGCGGAACTGGCGCGTCCGCATGAGGGCGTGTCGTGAACGCGCGCGTCACTCCGGAGCTGCAACTCGAGGTCGAGCGTTTTCTGTTCGAGGAAGCGGCGCTTCTGGATCGCCACGAGTACCGCGAGTGGCTGTCGTTTTTCGCCGACGATCTTCTGTACCTGATGCCGGCGACCACCAACTACCACGAGCAGGCCATTGGCGCGCCGCCGTCGCCGGGGCCGCAGGCGTACTACTTCCACGATGACCTGCGCACGCTCACGCAGCGCGTCAAGCGTCTCGAAACGGGCAAGGGCTGGGCCGAGATGCCGCCCTCGCGTACGCGTCGCATGATCAGCAACGTAATGCTGACGCCCGCGGACGTCGTCGGCGAGTGGAACGTGGCCTGCAACTTCCTGCTGTACCGCTCGCGGCTGGAACGCCAGGTGGACCTGTTCGTCGGCTGCCGCGTGGATCGCCTGCGACCGCATCCGGACGGATCGCGCTGGAAGATCGCGCGCCGCGATCTGACGCTCGACCAGGGCACGCTGCTCGCCAATAACCTGAGCATCTTTTTCTGATGAGCCGACGCATCCGCGCCTGCAGCGTGCAGGAACTCGCCGACGGCGAAATGCGCGTCGTGGAGAACGCGCCGCTTGCGCTGGCCATCTGCCGCGTCAAGGACGAGTGGTTCGCGTTCGAGAACAACTGCACGCACGAAGACTTTGCGCTCACCGAAGGCGCTGTCGAGGGCACCGAGATCGAGTGCGCGCTGCACGGCGCGCGCTACTGCCTGCGAACCGGCGCGGTTCGAGCAATCCCGGCGAGCTGTCCGATCCGCGTATTCCCCGTGCACGTGGACGGCGATGTCGTCCAAGTGGAACTGCCCTGACCGACCGACGAGAAATCCGCATGTCCGAACTCACCGAATCCAGCACCAGCCGCTACCTCGAAGCCGACGGCCAGCGCCTGCACTACCACGATGCCGGCAGTGGTCCCGTGGTGATCATGCTGCACGGCGGCGGCCCGGGCGCCGGCGGCTGGAGCAATTTCAACCGCAACATCGGCGCCTTCGTCGAAGCCGGGTACCGCACGATCCTGCTCGATTGCCCCGGCTTCAACAAATCCTCTCCGATCGTCTCCGCCGATCCGCGTGGCCAGATCAATGCGCGAGCCGTTCGCGGCCTGATGGATGCGCTCGATATTTCCAAAGCGCACCTGATCGGAAATTCGATGGGCGGGCTGACTGCACTCACCTTCTCGCTCGAATTCCCGGACCGTCTCGACCGCATGATCCTGATGGGCAGCGCCGGACTGGGCCAGAGCCTGTTCCAGCCGACGCCGCAGGAAGGCATCAAGCTGCTGATGAAGCTCTACAAGCA
>CBINNP010000035.1:0-19460 GCA_966252075.1 uncultured Solimonas sp. | reverse complement strand
CAGCAATGAAGAAGTACCCGGCCCAGAACCATTCGATCCGCTGCACCAGCAAGGCCAGCAGGACCACCGCTGCGGCGTAGGCCAAAAGGCTGCCTGCTCCGAGCAGCGCGGCGCCATATCGATCGCAGAGCCGACCTACAAGCGGCCCCGACAGAAACAGGCCGATCGTCATGATCGTCACCGCCAGCGAAATGCTGCCGCGATCCCAGCCAAACTCCGCCTGCAACGACGGCACGAAAGCGCCCAGGCTGTAGAACATCGTCGCCGTCATGCCGGTCGACAGGCCGACCGCCGCGCCGAGCACCAGGAACTGGCGGCCGTGAAATTCGCTATGCGCCATCGCTCCTCCGTCTTCTATCCCGACAGCCTAAGCAGGCACCGCCAGCGGTCGAATACCAGGTCGCGCCAACGGACTGCCGATCAGGACAATCGCTGCCACATGCGCGCAATTCGGCAAGACGGAAAAAGAAAGGGGGCCAGACGGAGGAGATCGTCTGGCCCCCAATGCAGCATCCGGAGTTAGGTCGGATTACTGAAAGCTGGGCACTTCATCAGCGGGCGGCACTTCATCGGCAGGCGGCAGTGCCTCGGCAGCCACCGGCGCAGCAGGCGCTTCCATCGGCGCGGCTGCATCCATAGGTGCCAGATCGCTCATAGGCGCATCCGCCGCCGGGGCCGGCTCCGCGGCCGGCACCGTCGCAGCGTCTCCGGCGCCGGTGGCCACGGCGTCGGTACCCACCACCTTGAGCTCGACGCGACGGTTCAGCTCGCGGCCTTCGTCGGTTTCGTTGTCGGCGATCGGCTTGCTCTCGCCATAACCAGCGGCCGTCATCCGGTCAGACGCCACGCCCTTCTCGCTCAGGTACTGCAGCACCGAACGGGCGCGCGATTCCGACAGCTTCTGGTTGTACTCGTCCGAACCCTTGGCATCCGTGTGTCCGCTCAGCTCGATCTTGATCTGCGGGTTGGCCACCAGTTCATCCGCGACACCGTCGAGGATGATCTTGGCGTTCTGCGTAAGCCGCGACTTGTCGAACTCGAAGTTGACCCCGCGCAGCACGATCACGTCGCCCGTGCCGCAACCGGCCAGCGACACGCGCTCGCCTGCTTCCGGCGTCTTGCAAGGCGGCGCCAGCGGGCAGCCCTTGTCGTCCACCTGCGTGCCGGCGGGGGTGTTCGGGCACTGGTCGCGCTCGTCCGGCACACCATCACCGTCCGCATCCGGCGGCGGTGCCACGACGGCGGCGGGTGCAGGCTCGACCGGCGGCGGCGGCGGCTTGGGCTTGGAGAAGTAGTAATAGGCGCTCAGGAACAGCGTCTGCGCCTTGTACTTGGCATCGAAGTGCGTCTGCGGCTGGTCTTCAAACGCGTAGAACTTGCTGGCCTTGGCCGTCTCTACCCAGCGGTAATCCAGACCCACGGTGATCGAGTCGCCGAGATCCCAATTGATGCCCGCGCCGTACTGGTAGGCCAGAACCGTGTCGTCGGCACGCCACGCTTCCTTGTCGAGCAACTGCAGCGGCGTGAACGAATCCGTCTGGAAATGCGTGACCTTCTGGCGCGTGAAGCCGACACCGCCACCCAGGTACGGGCGCAGCTTCCATGACGGGAAGACGTCGTACCAGAGGTTGATAAAGCCGCTGGTGCTGGACAGCTTGGGCTTAGTGCCGTCGCCGATGGCGGCGCCGCTCGCATTGGTGACCGAATCGGGCTCGTCACGGCGATAGCTCAGCTCGAACTCGGGACGCAGGCCGTTGGCGGCCTGATAACCGAGCACCCAGCCGAAGGCATAGCCCTGCTTCCAGTCGTAGTTGCCGCCGTTGCCGGAGTTATCCATCAACGGCAGTTCGACGACGATCGGGCCCTGCTTGATCAGCGTGCTCTGGCCGGCGAACTCATACGACTGGTCGTCGGCGCGATTGATACCGCCCTTGATACCCACATAGGGGCCTTCCGCGGAGATCGCCGGGAAGGCCGCCAAGCTCGCGGCAAGCGCCACGAGGCGAACCTGGACATTCTTCATTGTTGCTCCCTCAATCTATTCTTCAGTGATGAACGCGCTAGGTGCGACCGGGCTTACTTGTAAGCCCACGTGAAGGTCACACCGTAGGTGCGCGCAGCACCCCAGATGCCGGTGTCGCCGAAGTCGAAGCGGTACTTCTGCGTGAAGAACCCTTCATCCGTGAGGTTCTTGCCGAAGAATGTGACGCGGATGTTCGTACGCGGATCGAAAACGCCCAGACGCGCGTTGTAGATCTGATACGACTCCTGCGTCAGCGTGTTCAGCGGGTCATAGAAGAAACCATCGTTGTAGTACGTATCCGCACCCAGTTCGCCTTCCAGACCGAAGAACAACGGGAAGGTGTAGTTGACGGCGGCGGTGGCGGTGTACTTCGGCGTACGGACCGTGTCGTTGCCCGAGAAGTCGTTGTTCAGGAAGTTGAGGCCCGTCACCGGATCAAAGCCCTGACCGATGAACGAGTCGTACTTGCCGTCCAGATACACGCCGGTCAGCGTGAACACCAGCGACTCACTCGCAAACCAGTTGGCCTCCAGTTCGCCGCCCTGAACCGTATAGGCCGCAGCGTTCTGCAGGCTGGTCACACCGCCGGACAGCAGCGCCAGGATCTGCACCTGGGCGTTCTCGACATGCGTCGTGAACAAGGCGCCATTGAGCTTGATGGAGCGATCATCCAGCCACTCGGACTTGAAGCCGAGTTCATGCGAGGACGCACGTTCCGGCTCGATGCGCTTCGGCGGCAGGTTGACGTTCAGGCCGTTGTAGTTACCGGACTTGAAGGCTTCCGAGTACTTGTAGTACGTCAGGATGTCCGGCGTGACCTTCCAGTTCAGACCCGCGTTGGGCGTGAATGCGCGCCAGGTGTGATCCTGCGGCTTGTACGAGATCGCGGTCAGCGCGATCGGGTCCGAGCTGCCAACGAGCGGGACGTCGATGATGCGAGCCTCGACCTTCGAGTATTCCAGCGCGCGCTTTTCGGTCGAGACACGGCCACCGGCGACAGCTTGCAGGTTTTCGGTCAGCGAGAAAGTCAGCTGACCATATGCCGAGTAGTGGTCGGTCTGAATGCCGCTTGTCAGCGGCAGCTGCACCAGAATGTTCTTGTTGGTCGACGGCATGTCGGTGCAATCAAGACCGACGACGGTCAGCGCGTTGCAGATGACCGGCTGTCCGTTCGCCCCCGGAATCAACGCGTCGACCACACCGATGCCGACCGCCAGTGCGTCGACCGTGATCGGATAGCGGCCGGTCTTGTACGAGTCTTCCCAATACAGGCCCGCGGTCCACTGCAGCCACTCGGGCGCGGTGGCCGGATTGGAGTTGAAGATCAGCTCCACCGAGTCGGCTTCTGCCGTGTTCGGCAGCGCACTGATGTCGAGGATCGGTTCCGGTGCGGAGTCGAAGTCGAAGTAGATGTCGCTGTGTGCCGTGGTGTGTCCGTAGACCAGCTTGTTGTCCCACCAATCGACCAACTGCGAATCCAGCACGAAAGACAGGATCTGCGTTTTGGCGCGCACACCCACGCCCGGATGGTTACCGGTTTCGTGCGGGACGTTGTGCGCCGTGGTGGCGACATTGAGCGCTAATGACGACTTCAACAGTACCGTCGCCACCGAGTCCGCATCCTGCTGGCGCACGTAGTAGTACGAACCGCTCAGCTTCAGATCATCGAGGATGTCCCAGACCAGCGCGGCGCGAAACCCGATATTGCGGTACGGGATGTAGTCGCGATCCGGATGGACGAAGTTGACGGAGAACGCATCGCGGTTTTCGTACAGTCCGGAGACGCTGAACTTCACGTCTTCCCAGAACGGCAGCGGACCTGAGAATGCCGCCTTGGTCTTGGTGTCGTTGTAGTTGCCGAACTGCTGCAGGAAGTCCGCCGCGTAGGTGTTGCCCGGCTCCTTCATCTTGACCAGGATCGCGCCGGCGATAGCGTTGCGGCCGTACAGGGTGCCCTGCGGACCCTTCAGCACTTCGACCTGCTTGACGTCGCCGAGCGCCTGCGCCGACGAGAACGTGAACGGCAGGTAGAGGCCGTCGATGTAGGTGGCGACGCTCGAATCGACGGCGGCCTGGAACGAGTCGCCACCGACGCCGCGGATGAAGATGATGCTGTAGCTGGCCATCGAGTCGAAGGTCAGACCCGGCGTCACCAGCTGCATGTCCTTGAGGTCCGAAACACCCTGCGCTTCGAGCTGCGTACCGCTGAAGGCCTGAACGCTGCTCGGCACTTCCTGCAGGTTCTGTTCACGCTTCTGCGCGGTAACGACGACCTCTTCGATCATGCGGCTCTTGGGGCCTGCCGCGGCGGTCGACGCCTCTTCCTGTGCTTCCACGGGCGCTTCGGCGACGGGTGCTTCGGCCACGGGTGCTTCGGCGACTTCAGGTGCCGCTTCAGCCGGCGCAGCCGGCTCGGCGAACGGTGTTTCAGCCGATACCGGTTCCGTCGGCGCCGCCTCGGCCGCGACCGTATCGGTCGGCTGAGGCTCGGCAACTCCCTCGATTTGCGCAAAGCCAGACTGTACAGGGGCCAGGCCCAGGATCAGCAGCCCGCCCAGGCACTTACGCCAGTTCGTATTTTCCACTCTCTCTCCCTCCGTTCAGACACACATACGACTGGCTGCTGACCAAAAAGGCCAGCAGACATCGCGACTTATCCGAGAAGTGGCCTGGCGCTTACCGGCCAGTTCCATCGTCCCCACCTGAGTTGTTCGCTGCTATAGCGCAGTCTTGAAGTGAGTAGACTTTACCACGCGTCGAAGTCTTAATACAACTCAACTCATTTATGTATTTGTGTCTTAACTCATTTATGTCGATGATCAATAATCTTATCTTTATACACTGTTTTTACAAGCATTTATGCAATTCCCATGAACAGTTTTAGAGATTTTATGGTGCACTATAAAGAGCGATTTCACCTATTAATGAGGCTCACTAATCACATTTATCGCTATTCAATTCATTCGAACGGCACGCGAGGCCAACGACCCCGGCGCCACCGGGGTGCCGAGGTTTCTTGATCGCCCGATCGCGGTCGCGAGAACGCAGTCGCGGCTCATCACATCCGTGAGGGCGCTTGAAGCTGGCGCAGCACTGCCCAGGATGGCCAACCCGGTCTCCGGCCGAGCGCCGCGACCGCAGCGCAGGCGGCGATGTTGCACCCCGTTTGCTGGCTAGCGGGATGGACGGGGCGGCTGGCGCCACCGGCGCTGGGGATTCCCGCGATGGGCCGCGCCGCCTTCGCGCCACAGGAAGGTCGGGCACTTGTTGCCGCTCAAAGCAGGGCGCCGACCTGGCGGCCCGGCTGCCGCCGCGTGCAGGGCTTTAGCCAGCAGCAGAGACCACAACGCGCCTGACGCCGCCGCGCCCACGCAGGACGCAGCATCAGGGCCCGACGGCGGCTCAGACGGAGGAGCCGGCCTCGCCCACGACGTGCTTTTCGATTCGGAGCGCAATCCGCTCGACCCGGTCCAGCACCTGCCGGATACCGTCATGATCTTCCTCGCGGCGCGCCGCCATGCCGCGGTGGATCACACGCGCCACGCTGTCGGCGACCTCCTCCAGCGAGAAATCGCCCTCGCCGCGCAAGAAGGCCCAGGTCCGATGCTCCATGCAACCGTAGAACATGTCGCGCAGCGTGGTGGCCGGCACATCAGGCAGGAACTCGCCCGAGTCGATCGCCGCCTGGCAAACCCTGAGCACATCGGATGTGAATTTGCGGTTCAGCTGGAAGAACGGCGTATGCCGGTAGTTGGGGTCGGGACGCAACTCCAGCAGCATGAACCGCGCAAGCACCGGCTCGCGGCGAATGATCGACAGGTTCTTCCAGGCCAGATGCCTTAGCTTGTTCTGCGTCCCGCCGATCGAGTCGACCTGCGAATCCTCGGCCAACTGCTCACCGAACCAGACCGCCGCCACCTTCTCCAGCAGCTCCCGCTTGCTTTCGAAATAGCGGTAGATCGTCCCCTCGACGACGCCGGCTCGCTCGGCGATTTCCGACAGCAGCGTGTTCTCATACCCGCGCTCGGCGATCAGCGCCCGAGCAGCAGCCATGATGTCCGCCGTACGATCATCGACGGAAAGACGGTTCACCACCTTGCGTGAAGTACGCGGACCCCTGGGCATCTATGCGCTCCGTTGTGGGCTGCCAATGAATAGGCCACTAGTGAATAGCTAGTAAATAGAATTCATTAGTGAATTTTTTTATTATCTATTTGATTTTTTTAAAATTAACCTAAAAATACATGAAGAGCTTCATTTTTTCCATTTGACTCAAATGAGTTGACCTTATTAGGATTCAGATGCCCGCATCGCAGGCCTGTCGAGACGGGGGCTGCCACCAAGCGCCCGCAGCACCTTGTCCGCAGGCAGGTCGGCACGAAGCAAGCCCGGCGTTGAGCGCTGGTGCAGCCTGATTGCGCCTTTATTATCAGCTGATCTGGCTGAGAGGCGAGCCCGGCAGCGACGTGCCGCATCGTGCGATGCCAGACCGAGAGCCCTGGCTCCACGTTGGGCAGACGCGAGCAAGATGATCATCAGTGCATAGCTGGACAGGAGGAAAACATGAGCGACTACATCAAATACTACGCAGCGGCGCTGCTGCTCGGCGCCGGTTTTGCCGGCTTTGCGCTCGGCGGCGATTGGGTCTGGCTGGGCTTCAGCACCTTCTTCCTGGTGACGTTCCTCGATCTTGTGCTGCCGCGCGATCTGCGCACGCGCAACATGAATTCGGCGTTCTGGGCAGCGGTGCCGGTGTGGATCGGCGGCCTCGGCCCGATCGCGATGTTCCTTGCCTTCGGCTGGCGCATGCATGTCGAAGAGCTGACGGTCAGCCAGCTGATCGGCGGCACCCTGAGCTGCGGCTGGCTGGCACTGGTGCCGGGCATCGCGGCGCAGCATGAGCTGTTCCATGCGCGCGGTCCGCTGACGCGCACTGTCGGCCGCTACGCGCAGTTCTGTGTGCTGGACGGCATGCGCGATATCGAGCATGTGGTCTACCACCACATCGACGTATCGACGCCGCACGATCTGAGCACCGCCCCGCGTGGCCAGTCGATCTACGCCTTCACCCCACGCGCGGTCTGGGGCACGATCTCGCTGGGCGTCAAGGCGGAATGCCAGGCGCTCAGCCGCCGCGGCCTGTCGCCGTGGAACTGGCGTCACCGCGTCTGGCGGATTTTGCTCCTCCAGCTGGTATTTCAGAGCATCATCTTCGCGATGGCCGGCTGGGTCGGCGTGCTGTGCGTCCTCAGCGCGATGTTCATCGCCAAGGCCTGGACCGAATCGTTCAGCTACTTCCAGCACTACGGACAGACCCGGGTTCCGGGTGCGCCGGTGGGCCGTCGCCATGTCTGGAACCATCTGGGCGCCGTCACGCGTCTGGTCGGCTTCGAGCTGACCAATCACGCCGATCACCACATGAACTCCTACCAGCCGTATTACAAACTGGTGCCGCACCGCGAAGGCATTCTGATGCCCAGCGTGTTCGTCTGCTTCTTCGCGGCCCTGATTCCGCCGGTCTGGGAGCATTTCATCATCAAGCCGGCGCTGAAGCGTTGGGACTTGGAGTTCGCGACGCCGGGCGAGCGTGAACTGGCACGCGAGCAGAATCGCGCCGCTGGCTGGGAAGACTGGTTCGCCAGCGCGCCGACGCCAGCGGTGACACCCAGCACTGTAGGCTGCTGAGCAGGACCCATACCGCTCTCGCTTGCGCGGGAGCGGTAGCTGTAAAACCGATTAATGAAGCCGCACCCAGTTCCGATACCGGCCGCTCTCGTCGAGCCGGTGATCGAGTTCTGAAGCGGACGACGGGAGGAGGAGCGGCCGTTCGCGCGTGCGCGTTCGGCCTGCTTCTTTAAGTTAAGCGATGAAACGCTGGCTTTAGGCCTCAGTTGCTATGCCTGAACCGCGTCGGGGTGCAGCCCACAACGGCGCTGAACACCTGAGTGAAATGCGACTGATTGCTGAAGCCCACTTCCTGCGCGATCTGCGCCATGGTCAAGCGACTGTCACGCAGCAAATCCTTGGCCCTTTCCACGCGTCGCGCAGTGACGTAGCGATGCGGCGGCACGCCGGTCAGCTCGCGGAAATGCCGCGCGAAATGCGCACGGCTGACACCGGCCTGATCGGCCAGTGCACGCAGGCTCAGGGCCTCGGCAAGATGCGTATCGATGAAGGCCAGCAAGGGGTCGAGCGGTATTCCGGAGATGCGCGTGGCGCGCGGCTTGGGCTGCAGCTCGATCGCCGACGCGCCGCCATGGCGATACAGCCGCGACAGATGCAACAGCAAGGCGCGCGTCACCGCGGTGACGTAAGCCACGTCGCGACCACCGGGGCGATGCGCCTCGGATACCAGCGCCTCCAGGCAGGACTGGGCGAAGCCATCCTGGAATGCGAAACGAAAGTTGGCATCGGCCAGGGCGCTGGAGCCGGAAACGCCGCCCACCGCGCGGCGCGGAATATGAATCGACGAAAAGCAAACCGCGCCGTCGATGCGGTAGTTCACCCGCCGGCCGGGCGGAATCACGCTGATCAGGCCGGGCGTCGAGAACTTGTCGATCCAGGGGCCATTGCAGGCCGCCATCACACTGCGCGAGCCCGCGCTGTGATAGGCAATGATGAAGTCGTCGTTCTCCACCAGCTCGAATCCGTCGAGCCATGGCAGATCCCATTCGCAGACAGCGATACCGCCCCAGGAATCGGCATTGTTGACATGGACCGGCGGCCTGCGGACCGCGTTGGTGAAAGCGTCCAGGGCCCTTCTCTGAGGCACCTTGTGCATGGCATTCCTCCTTCCGCGAATGCTGGGACCGGGATGTTGTACAGCCCGCCGGGCAGCTTTTCAATAGTTAATGAGACAAATTCACTAGACGTCGCCAGTCAAAAATTTTAGTTTCTATGGGCGCTTATCGCGTCACTACAGAGGCCATCCCGGACAGGGGATGAGCATCATTCACGGAGAGAGAAGTATGCCGACCGCACCTTACGACCACCCCCTCAACCTGACCATGCAGGCCATCATGACCTATGGCAGCTGGGGCCTGACTTTCGTCTTTCTGGGCATCGCCATCTGGATGGGCATCCGCCAGAAGACACCCTTCTTCGTCCTGCTGCTGCTGGCCTCTATGTTCGGCGCTTTTGCCGAACCCTTGTATGACGAGGGCATGATGCTGCTGTTCTACGTGCCGGGCATCTGGTCACACTTCACCGCCTTCGAGGTTCCGCAGCCGCTGTGGACGCATAGCGGCTACGCCGTGCTCTACGGCAGTGCCGCGATGTGGATCTGCAACCAGATCAAGCGCAACGGCTTGACGCGCGCCGGGCTCTACAAGTTCGCCGGACTCGAACTGGGGATGTCCTGCGCCTTCGAGATGATCGGTATCAACGGCGGCGCCTACGAGTACTGGGGCCCGCACGTGTTCCGCGTCTTCGAGTATCCGATCGTCATTGGCATTCTCGAAGCAGCACAGGTCATCTGCTTCAGCGTCGCCGCCGCGCAACTGCGTGAGCGCGTGGCCAGCCCGATCGGCCTGCTCGGTCTGTTCGTGCTGTTCCCCTGCACGTTCTACCTGGCCAACTTCGGCGCCGGCGCGCCGGTGATCATCGCCCTGCATCTGGAGAACAGCACGCCGGCCATCGTCACTGCCGCCACCCTGCTCAGCATCGGCTTTGCGCTGGTACTGATCCATGCCGCCGCATCGCTGCTGCCGGCAGGCCGCGAAGCCACCGCACGCGGCGCACGCGGACAGCCGCTGGCCGCGCACTGATCGATTCCGCCGCAAAAAAAGGGGCCGCTGACGCGGCCCCTTTTTTGATCTCCGAACTGCACAGCGGCACTTCAGAACTCGTAGCTCCACTCCAGGCCGAACACGCGACCTTCCAGCAGGTTGTTGAACGCGCCACGCCGTCCCGAAGTGATCGGCGGCTGCACGTTGGCAGGCAGCAGGATGCTCTGGCCCTGATAGGCCTGATCGAGCAGGTTGCGGCCATATACCGTCATTTTCAGCTTGTCCTGATGCAGGCCCAGCGTGAAGCTGGCGTCGAGCATGTTGAGCTGGTTGAGCGTGGCGATATTGCTGTCGTTGGCAAAGGCCTGATCACGATGGCTGAAATTGACGCGCGAAGTCAGGCTGTACTCGCCGAGGCCGGCGCGATGTTCGGCACCCGCGCCATAGCTCCACGGCGCCAGGCGCGGCAGTTCCAGGCCATAGTCCTTGCCATCGACGACCGGCGGGTTCTCCTCGGTGAGGCTGGAACGCAGCGTGTCGTACTCGCCGTTCTGATAGCCGAAGAACGCGGTCAGCCGCAACGCGTCGGTGACCAGCGCCTCACCTTCGAACTCCACACCCCAAATCGTCGCATCGGCGGTGTTGCGCGTGTCGGTGACGATATTGCCTTCCGGGGTCGGCAGCTGCACGTCGCGGATCATGTCCTTGATCGTGTTGTGGAACACCGCAAGGTTGGTGCGCAGGCGGCGCTCAAGCCAGTCGGCCTTGCCGCCGATCTCGAAGGCGCTGGTCGACTCCTGGTCGAACTCCGGGTTCTGCGCCGCTCCGGCAACGCGGATGTTATAGCCGCCGGCGCGATACGCCTTCGACCACGAGGTATAGACCTGCGCATCGCGCGAAATCTCGTATTGCAGGCCGATCTTCGGCGTGAAGCTATGCCAGGTATTGCTGAGACGATCGCTGTAGTTGCAGGCCCCGGTGTTGGGATCGCAGGCACTGGCAGCCGCGGTGAAGCGGGCGATATCGGCGGACTTCTTCTCCGACGAGTAGCGGCCGCCCACCGTTAGATCCAGCAACTCGGTCAGCTCGACATCGGCCTGCGAGAACACCGCCCAGGCATCGTGCTTCTGCTCGCCGCCGAAGGCGCGCGGCGCACCACCGAGCGGCGCCAGCATGCGCGTTTCGAGCAGGCTGATCGTCGCGTGGAACAGGTACACACCGGTGGTGACATCAACTCGATCGCCGAAGCGGCCGGCGTAACGCAGCTCATTGCTGACCTGCTCGACCTGCACGTCGAAGATATCGTGGAAGCCCAGTATCGGCGTACCGTCGGCGTCGACCGCCGACAGATCGTCGACGTTGCGATAGCCGGCGACGTTGGTGATGACACCTTCACCGAATGCGACGTTGATGTTGCTCTCCGAAGTCACCTGCTCCCAGTTCAGATCGGTGAAGCCGCGGTAGTCCTGGTTGATGCGGAAATCGTGACGGTCCTGAAACGCCGGATTCTGGCTGGCTGCGCCGTCGCCCTTGAGCACACCGGCTTCGACTCGCAGGATGGTGTCGAACACGTTGTTCGGCTTCCAAGACGCCGAGCCGCGCACCAGCTTGGTCTCTGACTTGCCGAAGTCGCTGCCGTCGTAGTCGTTGGTGAAATAGCCGTCGTCCTTGTCGTAGAACACCGACAGGCGCGCGGCGATCGTCTCACTGAGCGGGCCGGATACCGAGCCGGCGATCTTGGTTTCCAGGCCGCTTTCAACCGCCGCCTTCATCCGCGCTTCGAAGGTATTGCTCGGTGCGCGCGTGCGGATCAGCACGGCGCCGCCGGTGACGTTGCGGCCGAACAGCGTGCCCTGCGGGCCGCGCAGGATCTCGATGCCGTCGAGATCGAACAGATCGAGGATCACGCCCTGGTTGCTGGCCAGGTAGATGCCGTCGACGAAGGTGCCGGTGGTCGGCTCCAGCGTCGGGATCGATGACGCCAGACCCAGACCGCGCACCGAGAAGTTGGCCGTGCCCTTGATCGTGCCGCCGTCATCCATCGCCACGTTCGGTACGTTCTGTGCCAGCTGCGTCAGGCTCGTCATCTGCCGGTTTTCCAGCTGCTCGCCGCTGACCGCAGCGATCGATACCGGCACGTCCTGCGACAGCTCCGCCTTGCTGCGCTTGCGCGCAGTGACGATCACCTCTTCCAGACCGCCGATTTCTGCCGGCGCCTCCGTCTCGGCCTCCGCCTCGGTGGAAGCGGGCTCTTCCCCGGTCATTGCCTCTGCCGCCGGCGCCGCCTCGCCCTCGTCCACAGCCTCCGGCGCATCTTCGCTCGCCGACGCCGCAGGCGCCGGATCGAGCTGGGCCAGCACGGATACGGGCATTGCCACGGCGGCACTGCCACCCAGCAGCGCGCCGATCATTAAGCCTTTCTCTAGCATTTCTCTTCTCTCCGAATTTTGTATGAAGTGAACCACGGCGGGCCGGACGCCCGATGGCGCCGAATGCCGGCCAGCGAATCGCAGCGGATCCGCGCGACATCCCCGGGCGTCGCGCAGCGCGCTTCCTTGCGCGCATCTGTGCGGACTTCGCTGTCCGCCTCTTGCTATTGAAGTGACGCCGCCCGCAGCGACATCAACAGAACGGATGCGACGCTAGCGCTCGATTCGCGCCGCCAGCGTTTCCAGCACGCGCGCCGCCTCGGCCGCCATTGCCGGCACGAATTCGCTGATGCGGATCAGATCGCTGATTGCCGAGGCCACCTGCCCCGTCAGCACCAGGCTGCCGCTGACGTCACCTTCGCTCTGCGCGCGCTGCATCGAATCGATCTTCCAGCGCAGCGCCTCGACGCCGTCGAGATGCGTCGCGCCACCGGCCTGCAGCAACTGCTCGGAGGCGGCGTTGCGCAGCCCGCGGCACGGGCCGTAGACACCGTTGAAGGCAACATCGTCTCCTTCCTGAGCGGCCAGCAAGGCGTTGATGTAGGCAGGGTGCCAATCACTGTTTTCCTCGCTGAGGATGAAGCGCGTGCCCATCGCCACGCCGTCGGCACCGAGGGCAAGCGCGGCGGCCAGCGTGCGGCCGTCGCGCGCGCCGCCGGTCAACAACACGGGGATGTCGACGGCCTCGGTGATGCTCGGCACCAGCACGAAGGTATGCACCATCTTGCTCGGCGCATGCCCGCCCATCTCGAAGCCGGCCGCGATCACCACATCGACGCCGGCCTGCTGCGCCTTGACCGCCTGGCGCGTGCCGCCGACCTTGTGCTGATGGATCATGCCGGCATCCTTGATCAGCCCGACGTAGTCGCCCGGAAAGCCGGCCGATGTGGTCATCACGCGCAACTGCTTCGCCAGCGCCGCATCCTGGCGACGCATTTCCAGAACCAGCCGGATATAGGTGTCGGTAAACGGCAGCACCGTGCCGTCGGCGTCGACGCCGACCGGGATGTTGACCGCGAAAGGTTTGCTGGTGAGGCTCGCGCATTCCTCGATATGCGCACGGAAGGTCCGCGCTCCCGCCGCCAGATCGACCGGCATTCCCGGCATGCTGACCGTACCCAGACCACCGGCATTGGACACGGCGGCGGCAAGCTTGGGCGTCTTGAACGGCCCCAGGCCCTCCTGGACGATCGGATGCTCGATGCCGATCAGCCGGGTATAACGATTGCTCAGTGCAGCCACGCAAACTCTCTCCCTATACGCAATCCGCGGAGCTCCCGAAAGCGAGCCGGCGGTACTATTGAGTAACTCTTGATATCGGCTTATCCAGCCTTTCACATAGTCTTAATGAGATGAACTCAATTCGTCAATATTGGCTATTTCCCTGCTTATATTGCCGTACAATTTCTATTGAGTTTGACTATATTGATTTTTACTCATTTGCCTCCGGAAATAGGCTGAGTGCATGGAGAGCGAGGCCGCATGAACCCGATACAGAACAAGGCGCGACAGCGATCGGCGCGGCGCCCGGCGGAAAGCCGCATCAGCGAGATCAAGGAGGCGGCGCGCGCGGAACTGGCAGAGAAGGGCTACCAGAACTTCCAGACCGCCGAGGTGGCGCGGCGCTGCGGGGTTTCGGAGGCGACGATCTATCACTACTTTCCGACCAAGCGCGAGCTGGTGACGCGCGTCGCCGAGGACTGGTTCGAGGTGATCCTCGGGCGCGCGCAAATGCACAGCAGCGGCGCCGACCTCCACGGCCGTCTGCGCGAGATCGTCTACGACATCTTCTCGATCGTCCGCGCGGATCCGGCGCTGACGCGGTTCATCCTGCTGGAGTTGCGCCCCGATCCGGCATATCCGCAATCAAAGATCCACGACCTCAACGCGCGCTTCACCGCACGCGTCGCGCAGCTGGTCAGCGACGGCATCCAGGCCGGCCAGTTTCGCAACGACATCTCGCCCAAGCTGGTCCGCAGCATGATCTTCGGCTGCATGGAGCATCAGACCTGGGGCTATCTGCGCGGTCGCGGCGACTTCTCGCCGGACGAGTCGGCTGACGGCATCGCCAGCCTGATCTTCCGCGGCCTGTCGGTGCCGACCGACGAGCGTCGTGTCGACCCGGCGCTGGCGCGCATCGAAAGCGGAGCCGCCGCCTTGTACGAAGAGATCCGTCAACTCAGGGCGCTGCTCGGCAGCAGCAGGCCGGCAGCGACAGATGCCCCAGCAGCGCGCCGCAAGCGCCGCTGATTTATCGGAATCGACTACGCGGAGCACGTTTCCAATAGCGGCTGAGTCGATTCCGAAAGACGCTGACACCCCGCGAACCTAGCCTGTTCCTCACTGCGGAAGCAGCGGCACCGGAATCGGCGCCACCGTCATGCAGATAACGATCGAGAGGTCCGCAGGCGACTGCGAAGACCTCCGCAGCGGCAAGCTGGAGGAAAAAGCGAACAGGCCGAACGGTCGCCGATGGCACCGCGCGGCGGATTGCTGGCCGGTTCTGCTGCTGCGCTTCGATCGCCACCGTATCGGAGCCCTGCACGCCGTGATCACCGACCAAGACACCGAATTCCACACTCCCGCCGATGCCGATCACCGGCACGCGGAAACCAACTGGTTCTGCTTCTACATCCCCGAAGAGAAGATCATGGGGATCATCTACACCGTCGCCCGCCGCGGTGTCGGCGTGCAGTCCTGCGACGTCTCGTTGTACGGCGCACTGGTCGACAACCGAGTCGAGACGCTCTACCTCGACTCGCAGATGGCGCTGCCCTGCCCGCCCAGCCTGCGCGAGTACACGACGGCCAATGGTCTTTACGTCAAGGCGCACAACATTCGCGACTACACGGTGCGTTACCGCGGCTACGACGACACGGAAATCGATTTCGACTTCCACGGACTGATGGAACCGTTCGACATCCATGACAAGAACCACAGCCCGATGGCCAAGGACAGCGTCGCCGAGCAGCACGCCGGCGCCGGCATGGGCTCGGGCTACGGCGGCCACTTCGATCTGACCGGCCAGTTCAAGGGCCGGCTCAAGTTCCGCGGCAAGGAATACAAGATCGATTGCGTTGAAACGATGGACCACAGCTGGGGCAACCGCGCAGAGATCTTCGTGCCGACGATGGGCTGGTCGCACTGCCACTTCGGCCCGGACTTCGCGATCAAGTGGATCAACCACTGGCACCCGGAGAAGCCGGTCGACCAGCAACAGAGCCTGGCGCACGGCTACGTGATGGACAAGGGCGAGGTCTACGGCCTCACCGACATGAAGCTGATCACGCACCGCCTCGGCAGCGTGATCCATGCGGTCGACGTCACCGTCACAGACAAGCGCGGCAAGACCTTCCACGCCCACGGCGCCGCCGAATGTGGGGGGCCTTGGATCTGCTACGTGGCATCCAACCTCTATGTCGCGCAGTGCCGCTGGACGCTCGACGACGGTCGCGTCGGCTACGGCCTGGCCTCCGAGATCAACTCGATGCAGGCCCTGACACGCCAGCATGGCCGTCGCTGGACCACGTCTTCCGGCCATCTCACGGCCTGATTCACCACCCGAACGATCAGGAGAACAGCATGCAGATCGTCGACAAGGACAAGCCCTCGCCCGAGCTGATCGCGGCGATGCGCAAGCGCTTCATCGTCGAGCGCGAAGTGGATCGCGCGCTCACCTACAAGATGGAAAAGCGCTCGGGCCCGCCGTACAGCAAGCTGCCGCTCGACGCATTGGTCAAGGGCGTCACCGCGCTGATTGCGGCGAACGTCAAGGACGCGTTCGAGATCAAGAATCCGCACTGGCTGGCCGGCGGCGCCTCGAAACTGCAGATGGGCTTCGATCTGGACTGGAATCGTCCGGGCGTCGGCCGCACCACGACCAAGATGGTGCTGCGCACCGACCTCGCCGAATCACTGCACGCCACCAGCCGGCTGCGCGAGTTCCAGATCGTCAATGCGCTCAAGGGCCACATGCCGGTGCCGGACGCGTACTGGGTCGACGTGCTCGGTGAGCACCTGCCGTATCCCGGCATCGTCTACGGCTTCGCCTCCGGCGTGACCAAGCCGTCGACTGCCAAGAGCGGCGTCTCGGGGCTCGGCACCTGGATGCCGGAGGACGTGCGCAAGGCCTTGTCGCCGCAGTTCGTGCGCGACATGGCCAGGCTGCACACCTTCGACTTCCGCAACGCCCAGCTGTCCTCGTTCGACATCCCCCAGACCGGCACCGAGAACGCGCATTGGGCGGTGAGCTGGTGGGACCGCGTCTGGGCCGAGGACGCCGAGGAAGAGGTGCCACTGATGGCGCTGGCGTCGAGCTGGCTGCACAAGCACGCACCAGCGGTCGAACAGCTGTCCGTCGTTCACGGCGACTTCCGCACCGGCAACTATCTGTTCAACGAAGCCGACCTGAAGATCACGACCTGGCTGGACTGGGAGCTGGCGCGCATCGGCGATCGCCATCAGGACCTCGCCTGGAGCACCAGCCACGCGTTCTCGACGATGACCGAGGACGGCAAGACCGTGCTGATTTCCGGCCTGATGCCGGAGAACGAATTCATCGAGCGCTATGAGCAGGCGTCCGGCCTCAAGGTCGACCGCAAGGCCCTGCGTTACTACCAGGTGTTCAACGCCTACTCGATGATCGCGATGACGCTGGGCACCAGCTATCGCGTCGCCAAGAACGGCAAGTCGCACCAGGACATCCTGCTCGCCTGGCTGCTGGGCGTCGGCTACATGCTGCTCGACGAAGTGCGCGCGCTGATCGAGAAAGGAGCCTAACGATGGAAATGCGTCCCCAGCTTCAGATCCAGACCATCATCAAGGCGATGATGGAAGACATCATCCCGGCGCTCGACCAGACCAACCAGCTGGCGATGCAGTCGGCGCAGCTGACGATCGGCACGCTCACGCTGATTTCGCAGCACCTGCCGCTCGAATATCGCTACGACTGCGATGAGCTTGCGCGGCTGATCGGTGCCGCGGAAACCCTGCGCGGCCAGGCCAAGGGCGGCGAGCAGACCAGCGCCGCGCTGGCGGAACTGCAGGATGCCGGCCGCGTCGGTGGCGAAGTACTCGACCGCGCCCGCGCTGAACCGGCCGAGATTCTCGCCGCGATCCGCCGCCTGCGTGCCGCCACCGCCGACACCGTGCGTGCGGTCTACAGCGAAGCGCCGGACCACACCGGAGCTGTCGAGGCCACGGTGCTGGCAATGTCCAGGGAGCAGCTGCTGCGCGACCGCGCCTGGCTGATCATCCAGGGCTGGGAGCCGGATCCGAAGGCGGTGCCGGCGATCGACAGCCTGCTCGCGCCGATCGGCAAGAAAGGCTGAAGCAAAAATGGCCGCCGCGCTCGCCGATACGGATTTCGCGGTACGGCGCCTGCCACTGGCGGGCGCCGTCAACTGCCGTGATCTCGGCGGCTATCTGGCCGCGGACGGCCGGCGCATTCGCAGCGGCCTGCTGTTCCGCTCCGATCAGTTCGCGGAACTCACCGACGACGACTTGCCGCTGGTTGTCGCACTGGGCCTGCGCACCATGTGTGACCTGCGCGCCGACTCCGAGCGCCTGCACAAGCCGAACCGGGCATTCGACGGACATGCGCCAGCGCAGCATGTGCTCGGCTTCATGCCGCACGGTGGCGATGCGCTGATCGACGATGTGCGCGGCGGCCGCATCGGCACTGCCGAGATCGAGGCACGCGTGCGCGAGATATACCGGCGTTTCGTCAGCGAGCAGACGGCACCGTATCGGCAGCTGCTGCAGCTGCTCAGTGCCGACAAGCTGCCGCTGCTCTACCACTGCACCAGTGGTCGCGACCGCACCGGCTTCGGCACGCTGGTCGTACTCGGGGCGCTCGGCGTACCGCGCGAAACGATCGTCGCCGACTATGTGGCCAGCAACCAGTTCCGCCGCGATCTGCGCTTCCAGCTTGGCGACATCGACCCGCAGCTGATGCAGACGCTGACGCAGTCGCACCCCGATTACATCGCCGCGTCTTTCGACGAGATCGACCGGCAGTGGGGCGGCATGGACCTTTACCTGCGTGACGCGCTCGCCCTCAGCGATGCGCGGCGCGCGCAACTGCAAGACCTGCTGCTGGAAGCGACATAGACATGCGCTGCCACGGCATCGACACCACCATTATCAGGAGAGAGACATGAGCAACACCAAGGACCGCTTCTCGATGCAGGGACGCATCGCGCTGGTCACCGGCGCCAGCAGCGGCATGGGTCGCCACTTCGTCAAGACGCTGGCGCAGGCCGGCGCCAAGGTGATCTGCGCGGCGCGGCGCAAGGACTCGATCGAAACGATCGCCGCCGAAATCCGCAGCGAGGGTGGCCAGGCGGTCGCGATCGAACTCGACATCGGCAGCACCGACAGCGTCACACGTGCCTTCGACGAAGCCGAGAAGGCCTTTGGCGCGCCGGTCGATGCGCTGGTCAACAACGCCGGTCAGATCGTCTTCGCGCCGTTCCCGGACATCAGCGACGAGCAGTGGGGCAACATCATCAACGTCAACCTGTCGGGCTGCATGCGCATGTCGCGCGAGTTCTCCAAGCGCCTGATCGCTGCCGGCAAGCCGGGCAGCATCGTCAACATCACCTCGATCACCGGCCAGCAGACCAAGCCATATCTGTCGATCTACGGCACCGCCAAGGCCGGTCTGATCCACTTCACCAAGCAGCTGGCGATCGACCTCTTGCCGCACAACATCCGCGCCAACTCGATTGCGCCCGGCTATTTCCGCACCGAGATGGTCGACTGGTACTTCGACAGCCCGGAAGGAAAGCTGGAAGTCGAAAACCTGCCGGCCAAGCGCGTCGGCAATCTCGAGGAGCTGGATGGCCCGCTGCTGCTGCTGGCCAGCGATGCCGGCTCGTATCTCAACGGCGTGATCCTGCCGGTCGACTACGGCCACGTCGTACGCATCTCGTTCACCTGATCCACCACGACCCCACTCACAAGGGAGTTTCTTCACCGCAACCGCATCTGTTGAAGGAGTTTGAAGATGGGCAGCAATCCGAAAGATCGCGATTTCAAGTTTCCGCTCGACCTCGGCGCGCCGGACGGCACGCTGGAGGGCAAGGCACCACCGATCGACAACGGTCACGAGATCATCGATCCGTCGCGCTACTACACGCGCGAGTTCATGGACAAGGAATGGAAGGATCTGTGGCCGCGCGTCTGGCTGCTGGCCGCCGTCACCGCCGACATCCGCGAACCGGGCGACTTCACGCTCTACCAGCACGGCCACGAGGAGTTCATCGTCACGCGCCAGGA
>CBINNP010000034.1:0-19636 GCA_966252075.1 uncultured Solimonas sp. | reverse complement strand
GGGGAGCGGCCAGGACGGCCGCGAAAGGGGCTTATGGGACAGGGATGTCCCATAATCCCCGGCCCCGAGCACGGCGCTGCGGCCGGGGACCGCCGTCCGCAGGACGGCGGCGCGGACATCGGGGCGTGCTTTCTTTTGCCTTCTTTTCTTTGCACGAGCAAAGAAAAGAAGGTCGCCCCACAAGGGCGAAAGACGCCCTACACACAAAGAACCAAAGCGCGTTGTAACCCACAAACCAAAGCGCCCGCTCCTTGCGAAGCGGGCGCCTCGTACAGCAAACCGCGAAAGCCTTTAACCCTGCGGCAGATACACCGACTGCAGTTGCTGGTAGGCGGCGATCGATTCCGGACCCATCTCGCGGCCCAGGCCCGAGGCCTTGATGCCGCCGAACGGCGAGGCCATGTCGATCACGTAACCGTTGACGCCGATGGTGCCGGTCTGCACGCGGCGGGCAATGTTCTGCGCGCGCTTGGAGTCCGACGACCAGACCGTGCCGCCGAGGCCGTATTCAGAGTCGTTGGCGATCTTCACCGCCTCGTCGTCATCGCTGTACTTGATGATCGACAGCACGGGGCCGAAGATTTCCTCCTGCGCGATCGTCGCCTTGTTGGACACGTCGGCAAACACCGTCGGCTCGACGAACCAGCCGTCCCCCGCATCCTTCGGACGGCCACCACCGGCGACCAGGCGCGCCTCGCCCTTGCCCTTGGCGATGTAGCTCTCGACGCGCTCGCGGTGCTCCTTGGAGGCGAGCGGGCCGATCTGCGTGTTCTTGTCCAGCGAGTTGCCGACCTTCAGCGACGAAGCAAACCCGGCGATCGCGTCGACGATCTCCTGGTAGCGGCTGGCCGGCGCGAGGATACGGGTCGAGATCGCGCAGGTCTGGCCGTTGTTGGCAAAGATCGAGAAGTAGATGTTCTTGATCATGTCGTCGACCTTGACGTCGTCGAGGATGATGCCGGCCGACTTGCCGCCCAGCTCCAGGCTGACCGGACGCAGCAGGCGGCCGCAGACCTCGGCGATCTTGCGACCGGCCGCAGTCGAGCCGGTGAAGGCCACCTTGTCGATGCCCGGATGCGAGACCAGGTAGGCGCCCAGCTCGCGGCCGCCCGGCACCCAGCTGATGACGCCGGCGGGGACGCCGGCTTCCTCGGCGGCCTCGGCGATGACGTAGCAGTCGAATACCGTGCCCGGCGAGGGCTTGAGGACGATCGTCGAGCCGCTGGCCAGTGCCGGGCCGATCTTCATCATCGACAGCACCACCGGGTAGTTCCACGGCACGATGCCGCCGACCACGCCGACCGGCACGCGGCGCACCAGCGTGTCGAAGCCCAGCGGCGACGGCCGGCGCTCCTCGGTCTGCAGCTTTTCGGTCAGCGCGGCGTAGTAACGCAGCAGGCCGACGGTGTAGCCACCTTCATAGGCTTCCGACAGGCTCAGCGGCATGCCGTTCTGCATCGACACCGCGCGCGACAGGCGGTCGATGCGCTTTTCCACGGCGGCGGCGAAGCGGTTCAGCACCGCCGCACGCTCCGCCGGCGTCGTCTCGCCCCAGGCGCCGTCGAGCGCGGCGCGAGCGGCCTTGATGGCGGCGTCGATATCCGCCTCGCTGCCGTCCGGCACGCTGCCGATCACGGTACCGGTATTGGCGCCGTACACATCGATGCGCCCCGACGAGGCCGGCTGCGTCCACGCGCCGCCGATGTAGAACTTGTCGTGATGGATCTGTTCCTGTGCAGTCATGAATCTCGCTCCGTTAGTCTCTGATGGCATGTCCGCCTCTTTTCGCTTGCGCTAATGAGTCGCGTTCATGCGTTTAGTATTCCCGGCTCGGCGGGTCGGCGACAAGCATACGCAAGTCTTCAGGTGCAGGTAATGACGTGCGCAAAGCCGGCGTGGCTGCGAAACTTCGCCGCCATTGTCCGCAACGACCCCATTTCAGGAGCCTCCGATGTCAGAAGCACCAACCCTTCGTCTGGAACGCCCGCGCCCGGGTGTGCTGCTGGTCACGATCGATCGCGCCGACCGCATGAACTCGATGACGCTGGGCATGTTCGACGAACTGCAGGCGCTCGCCGACTCGCTGAAGTCCGATCTGGAGACCCGCGTGGTGATCCTCACCGGCGACGGCCAGCGCGCGTTCTGCGCCGGTTACGATCTGGAAGCGGCGGACGGCCTGACCGCGCTCGGCGCCGAAGGCATGTACCTGCTGCAGAGCAAGGCCGGTCGCGCGCTGGAGTCCTTGCGCGCCGCGCCGCAGCCGGTGATCGCGGCGATCAACGGCGCCGCCGCCGGCGGCGGCATGAGCCTGGCGCTGGCCGCCGACATCCGCCTCGGCTCGCCCAAGGCCAAGTTCAATGCGGCGTTCGTGCGCATCGGCCTGACCGCCGGCGACCTCGGTGCGTCCTGGCATCTGCCGCGCATCGTCGGCCCGGGCATCGCCTCGGAGCTGATGTACACCGGCCGTTTCGTCGAAGCCGAGGAAGCCGCACGCCTGGGCCTGCTCAATCGCGTGGTGCCGGCCGAGCAGTTGCTCGACGCCTGCCTGGAGATGGCCGCGCAGATCTGCCAGAACTCGCCGTACGGCGTGCGCCTGAGCAAGACCGCGATGCAGGCCAATCTCGACGGCCTGTCGCTGCACTCGGCGCTGGAGCTGGAAAACCGCGGCCAGGCCCTGGCCACCTGCGGCAAGGACATGCCGGAGGCGCTGGCGGCATTCAAGGAAAAGCGCGCGCCCAAGTTCGCGGTTTAATCAGCCGTCGATTCAAACAGTCGCATCACTGGCGACGCCCGCGTTGCAGCGCCTTGCACGGCGCTGCAACGCGGGCTTACAGTCGCCTCGCCTCAGGTGCCCGGCCGGTCTGACGACCGACGGGTGAAACGGGAAGCAGGTGAAATCCCTGCGCTGCCCCCGCAACGGTAAGCGAAGACATCCGGCCATCCGCCACTGTGCCCTGCACGCAAATGCAAGCATGGGAAGGCGCCGGTTAGACCCTGACAGGTCGTTCGCGAGCCCGGAGACCGGCCTGAGCTTCCATTTCCGTGGTCGCGGCGGGCGACTTTTTGCGGGTATGGCGAAAGACCTTACCGACCACGGCGATCTGTTCCACCGATCCGGAATCGTCCGCGGCCGTGACACGTTTGTTCAAATCCTCCACCGCAGCCGTCCTGCGGCTGAGCCTCGGCTTGCCCTGCTGCGCAGCTGCGCAGCAGGCGCCGCCTGCCGACCAGGCCACGCAACTGCCCACAGTGTCGGTGGTCGGCGAATACACCGAGCTGCAGGACAGCGGCGTGGTCATCCGCGTGCCGGTCGCGCCGCTCGGCAGCAGCAGCCTGGCCGAGCTGCTCGGCACCTTGCCCGGCGTGCAGGTGCGCAGCAGCGGCGGCCTCGGCAGCTATAGCGAAGCCAGCCTGCGCGGCAGCAGCGGCCGTCAGGTGCGAGTACTGCTCGACGGCCTGCCGCTCGATACCGGCGGCGGCGAAGCGGCCTCGCTGTCACTGGTCAGCCCGCTGCTGCTGGAAGAAGTGGATGTCTACAAGGGCCGCGTACCGGTCGACCTGGGCTCCGGCCTGGCCGGCACCATCAATCTGCGCAGTCGCCGCGCGCTGGACGCGCCGCTCGTCGGCAGCGCCGCCGTCGGACGTTACGGCCAGCAGCAGATCGACGTCGCCGGCCAGCTGTCGGAATCGACGCAGCTCGCGGTCGGCGCGCAGGCGGCCGACAATGACTTCCGTTACCGCAATCCCTATGCGGCCTTCGACCCCGGCGATCCGGAACGGCGCCGCAAGCAGGAACGGCAGAATGCCGGCACCGAACAGTTCTACGGCCTGCTGCGCTGGCGCGGCCCCCTGGAACTCAGCGCGCATCTGCTGCAGGACACCCAGGAACTGCCGACGCAGCTCAACAGCGCCAGCAGCAATGCCGAGCTGGAAACCCGCTCCTATGCGCTGGCACTGAACAGTCCGCAAACGGCGCGCTGGCAGTCCGCGCTGTCGCACCGCTACACGCGCGAGACCTATCGCGATCCGGACAGCCAGATCGGCCTCGGCGCGCAGGGCTCGGTCGCGGACACCCACCGCAGCTTCGCCAGCCTGAGCCGCCGCTTCGAGCAATGGCAGAACAGCACGCAGCTCGAATACACCGACTACAGGGCCGAGGATGTCTTCGACAACCTGCCGACGCGCAGCGCGCGGCGCCTCCAGCTCAGCAACGGCCTGGCCGCGCAGACGCCGGCCAGCGAGCAAACGCCGCGCCAGTACAACGCCAGCCTGCAGCTCGGCTGGTCGCGCGACACCGCCGATGGCGACGACGACGATCAATGGCGCTTCGAGCCGGCGGTGGGCGCCAACCAGCGCATCGGCGCCTGCACCGCCGCCGCCAATCTCGGCCATCGGCTGCGGCTGCCGACCTTCTTCGAACGCTATGGTGACCGCGGCCTGTTCCGTGGCAATCCGGATCTCAAACCAGAATCCGCAACCTACGCCGACCTCGGCGCACGCTGCGCCGGCAGCGGCGCGCTGCAGCGTTTCGAGCTGACCGCGTTCGGCCAGGACCTCCACGACGCAATCAGCCCGGCTTACAGCGCCCAGGGTGTCGGCCGCTCGATCAACACCGAGCGCGCGCTGATCTACGGCGTCGAGTTCGACAGTGCTGCGCGCTTCGCCGGCCTGGGCTGGCAGCTAGGCGGCACCTGGCAGCACACCGAGGACCGCAGCGATATCGCCGCCTCGCGCGGCCAGCAGCTGGCCGGGCGCTTCGAAACGCAGCTCAACGCGCGTATCGAAAGGCGCTGGCGCGGGCTGAGCCTGCATTACGCCTGGCGCTACGAAGCCGGCCAGTACTACGACAGCGCCAACCTGCTCAAGGCACCGGAGATGCAGCGCCATGACCTCGGCGTGCGCGGTGCGTTCAAGGCCATCGGCTGGTCGGCGCAGGCCCTCAACATCACCGACGACCGCATCGAACAGTTCAACGGCTACCCGGCGCCGGGCCGGCTGTGGCTGCTGACGCTGAGCTATCCGTATCAGGACCGCGGCGCTGCCAGCGCCGTCAACGACATCGCTACACCGACCCAGGGAGCCACACCATGAGTACCGCCATCCGATCCATGCGCTTCGCGCTAGCGCTGCTGCCGGCCGTGCTGCTGGCGGCGTGCAGCGACAATGACAACGGCGGCGATGACGTCGAATTCAGTGACGCTGCCGTGATCGCGACACGCACGGCGATCTATGACGCGGGCGCCGTTGCGCTGGTATCTGCCGAAGCCCCATACACGGCGCAGAACAAGCTGATCGCGAACAAGCTCTCCGACATCGTCGTGCGCAGCGGCGGCGATCACTATTTCCTGATCGAGCGCGGCATCGGCAGGATTTCACGTTATGAGGGCGAAAATCCGGCCAGCGCCGTCTACACCTATTCCACACAGCTGGCCGGTGAAGCCGCTGGCAGCAATCCGGCGACGCTGGTGATCGTCAACGACACCAAGGCGTATCTGCTGCGCTACGGCAGTGGAAAACTCTGGATCGTCAATCCCTCGGCAAGCTCGGAAGCCGCCTTCAAGACGGGCGAAATCGATCTTTCGCACTATGACGTCGACGGGGTGCCGGAGATGATTTCCGGCCTGATCAAGGACGGCAAGCTCTACGTCGCCATGCAACGGCTGGAGTCTTTCGCCGCCATCAAAAACAGTTACGTGGCCGTGATCGACACCAGCACCGATCAGGAAGTCACGACGGGCTCCGCCGCAGCCACTCTCAAGGGTATCGAGCTGCCACTGCGCAACGTCGGCGGCGGTTTGGTGGCAGGTCTGCTTGCCATTCCGGACAGCAGCAAGATCCTTGCGTTCGGCCCGGGCGACTACGGCAGCTTCCCCGATTACCTGGCGGCCTACGACGGCGGGATCGCCACGATCGACACCACTGGCTACGCCGCCAGCCTGCTGATCGATGACGGTGACAGCGGCACGCATCCATATGGACAGATCATCGATGTCGCCGCCGTATCGGCCAGCCGCGCCTACTTCATCGGCAGCACCGGTTTCGACGCCGATCAGACGCTGTACCGCTTCGATCCCGGTAGCGCGACGCCGACGCCGGTCGCCGTCAGCGGCTATGGTCCGCTCGGCCTCGGCTCGCTGGCGGTCGATCCAAGCGGCAATCTCTGGGTCAGCCGCACCGACGCATCCGCGCCGGGCGTGTCGATTCTCGGCTTCACCAGCAATACCGAGACGACGGTGAAGGATCTGGTCAACACCAGCCTGATCCCGATCAACATCGATTTCATCACGGTGCCGAAGCCCTGATGCCAGCTGAGCCTGCAGGATCACCAGGAAGCCGGGCTCTGCCCGGCTTCTTCATTTCTGGCGCCTCGCTTCATGCAGCTTGCGTGACACCGTTCACACGCTTAAAGTGCGCGCCGCTTCAGGTGCCAGCGCGCGACTGCGCTCTGGTGAAACGGGAAGCCGGTGCGCAGGTCACGTCCACGTCGACGGCCTGCTAGTCCGGCGCTGCCCCCGCAACGGTAAGCGAGTCAGGACCGGCCATCCGCCACTGTGCGTGCAACGCATGGGAAGGCGCCGGATCCGGATCTCCCAGGAGATCCGCTCGCAAGCCCGGAGACCGGCCTGTCGCCTATTTGATCAGGATTCGCGGAGGGCGAAGCCGGACATGTCCGGGCGCCCGTGCTCCCGATCTGTCTCGCATCTTCCTTCGCTGCCGTTTTGTCGTTCCAACGTCAGCCTGCGCCTGCGCGCAGCCAAGGAAACCCGATGCGCACCATCCGCCCGCTGTCCATCGCCGCCGCTGCGGCCGCCCTCTTCAGCCAGACCGCGCACGCCGAACCGGCGATGGCGACCGACCCCGACACCATCGTCGTCACCGCCAGCCGTACCGGCGAGACGCTGGGCGAGACGCTGGCGCCGGTCACCGTCATCATCGCCGAGGACATCGAGCGCCTGCAGGCGCAGAACCTGCAGCAGCTGCTGGTCGGCCTGCCGGGCGTCACGCTGGTCAACAACGGCGGCCCGGGCAAGTCGACCTCGCTGTTCATCCGCGGCACCGAGAGCAATCACACGATCGTGCTGATCGACGGCATCAAGGTCGGCTCGGCCACCACGGGCTCCACGGCGATCGAGCAGCTGCCGGTCGAGCAGATCGAGCGCATCGAGCTGGTCCGCGGCCCGCGCTCCAGCCTGTACGGCTCGGAGGCGATCGGCGGCGTGATCCAGATCTTCACCAAGCGCGGCAAGCCGGGCCAGGGCCCGACGCCGGCCTTCGCGCTCAGCGGTGGCAACTACGGCACCGGCAAGGCCGAGGCCAGCGTGCACGGCGGCTTCGGCATCGGCGGCTGGTACAACGCCGGTCTCAGCCACTTCAGCACCGATGGCATCCATTCGCGGACCAGCAGCGCGGAGCAGGATCATGACGGCTTCCGCAACACCGCCGGCTCGGCCGCGCTGGGCTGGACCTTCCAGGACGGCGCCGAGGTGTCGGCGCACTACCTGCGCAGCGACGGTCGCAACGAATACGACGGCACCACCACCAACCAGTCCGACAACGAGCAGCAGATGGTCGGCGGCCGCGCGCGCTTCTCGCCGCTCGGTCCGTGGTGGGTGACGCTGAGCGCCGGCCAGGGCCAGGATCTCAGCGAGAACTACCGCGATCCGCCGGCCGCCAACGGCAGCGACAACCGCGGCAGCATCAACACGCACCGCAACCACTACTCCTGGCAGAACGATGTGCAGCTGGCGGCGCAGCAGCAGCTCAGCCTGGGCGTCGACTTCATCCAGGACCGCGTCAGCGGCAGCACCGACTACGCGGTGCGCGAGCGCGACAACACCGGCGTGTTCGGCCAGTACCAGGGCGGCTTCGGCGCGCATGACGTACAGCTGAGCCTGCGCAGCGACGACAACGAGCAGTTCGGCAGCCATCAGACCGGCGGCGCCGCCTACGGCTATTCGTTCGGCAGCGGACTGCGCCTGGGCGCGTCCTACGGCAGCGCGTTCAAGGCGCCGACCTTCAACGATCTCTACTACCCCGGTTACGGCGTCGCCACGCTCAAGCCGGAGAAGTCGCGCAGCACCGAACTCAGCGCCAGCGGCAGGCAGCGCGTCTACGGCGGCTTGTTCAACTGGGCGCTCAACGGCTACTACACTGAAGTCGAGCAGCTGATCATCTACAACGCCGCCGCCGGCCCCAACGGCGCACCGGACAACATCGGCAAGGCCGAGATCACCGGTGTCGAAGCGCAGCTCGGCGCGCAGCTGGAACGCTGGATCGTGCAGAGCTACTGGAACTGGCTGGACCCGGTCAACAAGGCCGACGGCGCCAACCACGACAATCAGCTGCCGCGCCGCGCACGCCAGACGCTGCGCCTCGACGTCGACTACAGCCTGCTGTCGCAACTGAGCGTCGGCACCAGCCTCTACGCCGCCGGCAAGCGCTACGACAACGCGAGCAACGCTACCCGTCTCGGCGGCTACTCGACGCTGGCGCTGCGCAGCAGCTGGCAGCTCACGCCCGCCTGGCAGCTGCAGCTCAAGGCCGGCAACGCGCTCAACAAGAAGTACCAGACCGCCAACACCTACGCCCAGGAAGGCGCGACCTACCTGGCGACCGTGCGCTACACGCCCGGCGCCCGCGCCGGCCAGAGTGCCGCCGGGCAGGAATAAGCGATGAAGGCCAGGCCCGCGCAGCTCTGCATCCTCGCCGGCCTGATGCTGGCGATGGCCCTCACCCGTTTCCATCACTTCCTGCCGGTTGCGGACGCCTCGTGGGCGTTGTTCTTCACCGGCGGCTTCTACCTGGCCGCCACCAGCCGCTGGACGTTTCCGCTGCTGATGCTGGAAGCGGTGGCGATCGACTGGCTGGCCACGCAGAAGCTCGGCGTCAGCAACTACTGCCTGACGCCGGCCTATGCCTTCCTGGTGCCGACGCACGCGGTGCTGTGGCTCGGCGGCCGCTGGCTGCGTCGCCGGGCCACCGAGAATCTGCATGGGCTCGCCGCATTCGCCGGCAGTGTCTTCGTCGCAGTGACGCTGGCATATGCGATCTCCAACGCCAGCTTCTACTGGCTTGGGGGGCGCGTTGCGCAAACCAGTCCGGCGCATTTCGTCGAGCGCTTCTTTGTCTATTACCGCCACTTCCTGACGGTTCCTGCCGTCTACCTGGCGATCATCGCAGCCATTCATCTGCTGGCACGCCGCGCCGCGGCCTCGCGCCGCAAGGCCTTGCGCTGAACCCTGCGCGGCGCATGGAGCGCCGCGTTTCGACATACCCGCAGGTCCGATCCTGCCCCTGGAGTTGCCGATGCCCATGAATGAACGCGGTTCGCTGCTGCTGGCGCTCGCCCTGCTGCCAGCCGCGGCCTTTGCCGCCGAGCCGGAAGCCCTCGCCGACACGCCGACCGAAGAGGCCTCGATCGAAACCGCCGCCAGCGATACGGAATCCGGCGCGGATGTCACTGCGACGACCGACACCAAGCCGCGGGTCGAGATCGCCACCGGCAAAGACGGCGTCGACGAACTGATCATCACCGGCAAGTCGCCGAAGGTGGACGTGCTGTCGCTGAAAGCCGTCAACGCCACCGGCTCGCGCCTGGGGCTGGAGGCGCGCGAGCTGCCGGCCAGCGTTTCCGTGGTCACCAGCGAGATGATCCAGATCCGCGGCGCACGCACCGCGCTGGAGGCGATTGAATCGGCGGTCGGCATGAGCGGCGGCACCTCGGTCGGCTCGATTCCCAACTATGCGACGCGCGGCTTCACCGGCAACGACATCACGGTGATGCGCGACGGCATCCGCCAGAACACCGCCTCGCAGTCTTCGCGCCCGCTCGATGCCTTCCTGTTCGACCGCATCGAAGTGCTCAAGGGCCCGGCCTCGCTGATGTATGGCGAGGGCGCGGTCGGCGGCGCGGTGAACTACGTGTCAAAGACCGCGCCGGACACGCAGCAGGGCGAGGCGCAAGTCAGCGTCGGCTCCTGGGATACCTATCGCGCCGCCATCGGCGCCGGCGGCCCGACCGGCGTACAAAAACTGTACTTCCGCGCCGATGCCTCGAGCTCGCGCAGCGGCGGCTACGTCGACGACAGCGAGTCACGCTACGACGCCATCGCCGGCGAGCTGCGCTACCAGCACAGCGCCGATACCAGCTTGCGTCTCAGCGCCAGCCTGCTCGACGACGAGACGCAGAGCTACTACGGCACGCCGCTGGTCTATGACGCGGTGATCGGTCTGGACGGCGTGGAGACCGTGCGCAAGGCCAGCACCGCCACCGACCGTCTCGTCAACGCGCGCATCGCGCCGGGCACGCGCCGGCTCAACTACAACAATGCCGACAACTTCGCCGAAGGCAGCAACAGCTTCTGGCGGCTGATCGCCGACACGCGGCTGAGTTCGCAGTGGACGTTGCGCAACGAGGTCTATGCGGCGACGCAGCGGCTGGACTGGCGCAACACCGAAAGCACGGTGTGGAACCCCAGCACCCAACTGATCGACCGCGCCAGTTTCTTCCTGATCTACCGCGACGACCTGCAGATCGGCAACCGTCTGGACCTGACGTGGAATGGTCAGTGGTTCGGCCTGTCCAACAAGTTCCTGGTCGGCGGCGTCTACGACCACAACGATCAGGACCGCAACAGCGGCCAGCCGGACGTGCCGGCCTCGCCGACGCCGGCCAGCGTGCCGCTGACCGGCTTCGATCAGGGCTTCGGCCCGTCGGTGCGCGCGATCAAGACCGTCAACATCAGCACCAAGATCAGCGCCATCTACGTGGAAGACGTGCTGTCGCTGACCGAGTCATGGAAGCTGATCGGCGGCCTGCGCTACGACCATATCGAGGTCGAGCGCCGCTCGTACCTGGGCGCCGAGCCGTACGACAAGCGCTACGAACCGCTGACCGGCCGCATCGGCTCGGTGTGGTCGCTGACGCCGGCGGTGAACCTTTACGCCAGCTACAGCAAGGCCGCGCAGCCGGTCTCGCAGCTGGTCAGCCTGACCGTCTCACAGGACGATTTCAGCCTGCAGAAAGGCCGCCAGTACGAAGTCGGCGCCAAGGCGACGCTGTGGGACGGCCGCGCCAACCTGAGCTTCGCCCTGTTCGACATCGAGAAGAACGATCTGCTGACCTCGGTGATCGTCGACGGCACGCGCATCAACTCGCAGATCGGCGCCCAGGTGTCGCAGGGCGCGGAGCTGGCACTGAGCCTCGCGCCGCTGCCGGGCTGGCAGATCGACGCCAACCTCGCGCCGACCTGGACCGCCGAGTACGAGGACTTCAACGAGAACCTCGGCGCCAGCGGCGTGATCTCGCGCAACGGCAACACGCCGCCCAACGTGCCCAAGCTGGTCGCCGGCCTCTACCTGATGCGCAGCTGGCAGGACTGGCGCGCGCAGGCCGGCCTGCGTTACGTCGGCGAGCGTGAGGCCAACAACAACAACGGCATCCAGCTCGACGCCTACACCGCCGTCGACGCCGCCATCACGCGCAGCTGGAACCGCTTCAGCCTGAGCTTGCGCGGCCGCAACCTCACCGACGAGAAGTACGCCGAGTGGGCGTCCGGCGGCGGCCTGATGCTGCGTCTGGCCGACCCGCGCGCGGCCGAGTTGGGCATGCGCCTGGAGTTCTGAGACTGCGGGCACCGGAGCCGGCGATGCGACTGAAATGGAAGCGGCCGCTGTACCTGTTCCATCGCTGGGCCGGCATCGTGCTGTGCCTGTTCTTCGCGCTGTGGTTCTTCAGCGGCGTGTTCATGATGTATGTGGAATTTCCGCAGCTGAGTCCGCAGGAGCGTCGCGCCGGCCTGCCGGCGCTGGACTTCAGCGAGGCGCGGCTGGCACCGGGCGAGGCGCTGGCGCGGCTGCAAGCCGGCGACTTCGACACCCTCGGCACGCCGTCGCGGAACCTGCCGCAGGCGACGCAGCCGGGGGCCGATCCCGATGCGCCCGTTGAAGCGCCCATCGAAGCGAAGAACCTGCAGCCGCTGATGCGGCTCGGCCGTCCGCTGTACCGCATCGACGCCGACGGCCCGGCGCAGCCGCGTGTGGTCGATGCGCAAAGCGGCGCGCTGCTGCCGCGTGTCGAGGCTGGCGAGGCGCAGGCGATCGCCGCCGACTTCGCTGCACGCGCGCATGGCCCGGCGCTGTCGCCGCGCTATCTGGACACCGTGCAGACCGACCAGTGGACGGTATCCGCCGCGCTCAATGCGCACCGGCCGCTGCACGTCTTCGCGCTCGACGACGACGCCGGCACCGAGCTGTATGTGTCGTCGAGCACCGGCGAAGTGGTGCGCGACAGCACGCGCGCCGAGCGCTGGCTCAACTACCCGGCGGCGGTCACGCATTGGCTGTACCCGACGCTGATCCGCCGCTATCCGGATGCCTGGGCGTGGATGGTCGACATCCTCTCCGGCGCCGGCGCGGTACTGGCCGTGTCCGGCATCTGGATCGGCCTGCTGCGCTGGAAGCGCAGGCCCAGGCCCGGCAAGTCATCGATCCCCTACAAGGGCCTGATGCGCTGGCACCACATCGGCGGCCTGGCCTTCGGCATCGTCACGCTGACCTGGGTTCTCAGCGGCCTGCTGTCGATGAACCCGGGCAAGCTCAACCCGCCGCGCACGCCGAGCGCCGAGCAGCTGCAGGTCTTCAGCGGCAAGCCGCTGACGCCCGCCGACTTCACCCTGCCGCGTTTTGACGGCGACATCGTCGAGGCGCAGCCGCTGCACTATCTGGCGCAGCCCCTGTGGCAGCTCACGCATCGCGACGGTCGTGTCGAACTGCGCAGCAGCAATGGCCAGACACCGACGCTGCCCGATGCCGCAGCGATGCGGGCGCGCGCCGCGCTGCTGCTGCCGGACGCGGTGCTGCGCGAGGTGCAGACGCTGCACGACTACGACGATTACTACTACACGCGTCACCCGCAAAACGGCACGCATCCGCTGCCGGCGCTGCGCGTGCGCTTCGCCGATGCCGACGCCAGCTGGTTCCATCTGGACCCGGCCAGCGGCCGCATCCTCGACCGCAGCACACGGCGCAACCGGCTGTATCGCTGGCTCTACAACGGCCTGCATTCCTTTGACCTGTGGTGGCTGTGGCAGCACCGCCCGCTGTGGGACATCGCCGTCATCGGCTTCTCGCTCGGCGGCTTCGCGCTGTCGATCACCGGCATCGTCATCGGCTGGCGGCGGCTGCGCTTCGACAGGTCTGCGGGCGCAACGATGCAGCGGAGCAAGCGGCGTGGCGCGCCGTCCGCGGGCGCCTGCGATGAGGCCGTGCACGCCGCCCGACCGATGAATTCATAAGAAAAGCATTTCAATGTCCTTCCGTTGCAATGCCCGGCTGCCTACCCTGCGCGCAAGCCGGTCGCCGCAGCGATCCGGCCTCTCTGTGCAAGGAGTCAGGACCATGGAATTCATCGACAAGCTGGACTGGCAAGGCCCGGTGCTGGTGGTGCCCGGACTGCAGGGCAGCGGTGACGAACACTGGCAGACGCGCTGGGAACGCCGTTTCCCGCAGCTGCAACGCGTGCACCAGCAGGACTGGTCGGTGCCGGACCTGGACCGCTGGGCACGCGCCATCGTCGAGGCCGCGCTGCCGCTGGCCGAGCCGGCGCTGGTGATCGCGCACAGCTTCGGCTGCCTGGCGACGATCCGCGCCGAGGTCTTCCAGTCCAGCCTGATCGCCGGCGCGCTGCTGGTGGCGCCGGCCGACCCGGAGAAGTTCGGCGTGCAGCCTCGCCTGCCACGGCTGCCGCTAACGTTCCAGAGCACACTCGTCGCCAGCCGCGATGATCCCTGGATGCCATTCGAGATCGCACGCGACTGGGCAGAGCGCTGGGGCAGCGAGTTCCGCGATGCCGGCTGGTGCGGCCACATCAACGTCGCCGCCGGCGTCGGCGACTGGCCGGAAGGCCAGCTGCTGCTGCAGCAGCTGTGCCGGCGCATGAACGAGGTTCCGGAAACGCAAAGGCTGCGGCGGCCGGCGACACTCAATCCGCTGGCGCTGTCCTGGGCGGCCTGAGCGCGACGACCGCCGCCACGGCCGCCGGCACCGGAAATCACCCAGACCTGCGGAGGCACGCAGCACTTGCTCTAAGCTTCGCGCCCCGAGCCTGCTCGTCCGCGCCTTGCCATGTCCCCGACCGTCCGCGCCCAGTGGATCCTGCATCTGTGCGTGCTGCTGTGGGGTTTCACCGCCATTCTCGGCAAGCTGATCACGCTGCCGGCGTATCGGCTGGTGTGCCTGCGCATGCTGCTGGTGACGGCCTGCCTGCTCTGCGTTCCGCGCGTCTGGCGTGGCCTGCGCCGCACGCCGCCGCGGCTGCTGGCCATTTACGCCGGCATCGGCGTGCTGGTGACGGTGCACTGGCTGACGTTCTACGGCTCGATCAAGCTGGCCAACGCTTCCGTCGCCGTGACCTGCCTGGCGCTGTGCCCGGCCTTCCTGGCGCTGATCGAGCCCTGGATCGGCCGGCGCACTTTCGATCTGCGTGAGCTGCTGCTGGGGCTGGCGGTCATTCCCGGCGTCGCGCTGGTCACCGGCGGCATCGAGGCCGACATGCATCCGGGCCTCGCAGTCGGCGTGTTCTCGGCCTTGACCGTGGCCTTCTTCATGGCGCTCAACAAGCGCTACATCGAGCACGCCGATCCGCTGCTGGTGACGACGGTGGAGCTCGGCAGCGGCGCGATCCTGCTGGTGCTGTGCGCACCGCTGACGGCGGCGGGCCTGGGCGGCACGCTGGCGCTGCCGGACTTGCGCGACAGCGCACTCCTGCTGGTGCTGGCGATCGGCTGCACACTGCTGCCGTTCACGCTGTCGCTGGTGGCGCTGCGCCAGCTCAGCGCCTTCAGCGCGCAGATCGCCGTCAACCTCGAACCGCTGTATGCGATCGTCATGGCCGTGCTGCTGCTCGGCGAGCAACGCGAGCTGTCGCTGACGTTCTACGCCGGCGTGGCGATCGTGCTGGCGGCGGTGTTCGTGCATCCGCTGCTGCGGCAACGGCGCTCGGCCGGCGCCGAGGCGCGGATCGTCAATGCGCTCGAGTCGCAGCGCGTCGACTGAGCAGACCCGCCGGCCCGGCCCGTATCATCGCGGCTCAGTCCGCACAGAGTCTCTTCATGCCGGCAGTAGCGCTCGACCTCGCCTTCGTCCGTTCGCAGTTCCCGGCCTTCTCCGAGCCGACGCTGCAGAGCCAGTCCTTCTTCGAAAACGCCGGCGGCTCCTATGCCTGCCGCCAGGTCATCGAGCGTCTCGGCGAGTACTACCGGCGGCTCAAGGTGCAGCCGGGCTATGGCTACGCAGCGTCGATCGAAGCGGCGCAGTGGATGGACCGCTCGCACGCGCGGCTGGCCGAATACCTGGGCGTCGACGCCGACTGGATCCACTTCGGGCCGTCGACCTCGCAGAACACCTACGTGCTGGCGCAGGCGCTGCGCCAGCAGCTGCGCCCCGGCGACGAGATCATCGTCACCAACCAGGATCACGAGGCCAACAGCGGCGTCTGGCGCCGGCTCGCCGATGACGGCGTGGTCGTGCACGAATGGCGTGTCGACGCCGATAGCGGCACGCTCGACCTGGCCGCACTCGACCGCCTGCTCGGCCCGAAGACACGGCTTCTGACGTTTCCGCACTGTTCGAACATCGTCGCCCATCTCAATCCGGTGGCCGCCATCACCGCCAGGGCGCGCGCGGCCGGCGCGATCAGCATCGTCGACGGCGTCTCGTATGCGCCGCACGGCCTGCCGGATGTCGCGGCGCTGGGCGCCGACATCTACCTGTTCTCGCTGTACAAGACCTTCGGCCCGCACCAGGGCCTGATGGCGGTACGCCCGGACCTGCTGGAGACCCTCGGCAATCAGGCGCATTACTTCAACACCGCGCACGCGCGCAAACGGCTGGTGCCGGCCGGCCCGGATCACGCCCAGGTCGCCGCCGCGCAGGGCGTCGCCGAATACTTCGACGCGCTGGACGCCCACCACGGCGGCATCGATCCCGCGCGGCGCCCGCAACGTGTGCACGCACTGCTGCACAGCGCCGAGCAGCCGCTGCTGCAGCCGCTGCTCGACCGCCTCGCCGCCGATCCGCGCCTGCGCCTGCTCGGCCCCGCCGATGCCGCGCAGCGCGCCGCCACCGTGTCGCTGGTGCCGCTGCGGCGCACGCCGGTGGAAGTGGCCGCCGAGCTCGCCCGCGCCGGCATCATGGCCGGCGCCAGCCACTTCTACGCGGTGCGGCTGCTGGAAGCGCTCGGCGTCGATCCGGCGCGCGGCGTGCTGCGGCTGTCGTTCGTGCATTACACGAGCGGCGACGACATCGAACGGCTGCTGCAGGCTCTGGACCGCAGCCTGTAAGCCCGGCGCGCCGGGCTCGAGCGTTTTTTGACGCCCCCCTTTTGAGGGGGCGCATCACGCTGCCTCGCGCGGCCAAGATGCCGGCTGGAGCGTCCCGGACAAGACCCGCAAAGGAGTGCCGCCGTGATTCACGAACGCGATCTGGATTTCCATCGTCCCCAGCCGCTGCCGCACGACTGGGCGGAGACCGGCTACTTCAACATCTACGTGCCGGAGCAGAACCTGTTCTGCTGGATCTACATCGTCCACCGCGCCGGTGTCGGCGTGACGGTGTCGGACGTCGAGATCATCGACAACTGGTCGGCCTCGGTCGATGACGCGCTCTACATCGACTACACCAACCACAATCCACTGCCGGCCAACGCCCGCGAGTTCCAGCTGGCCAGCGGCCTGTCGTTCCGCGCCGACTCGCTGCGCGACTACCACCTGGAATACGTGCGTGGCGACGTCGCCTTCAAGCTGCACTTCAGCAGCCTGATGGAGCCCTACGACATCCACGATCCGGCGATGGACCCGATGGCGGTTGCAGACCCGGCGCTCGCCATCGCCAACACCGGCTTCGGCAGCGCCTATGCCTCGCACTTCGACATGTCGGTGCGCGCCCGCGGCGAACTGCGTATCGGCGGCAAGACGCATGCGGTCGACTGCGTCTCGACGATGGACCACAGCTGGGGCCCGCGCCCGGAAAGCGGCTTCAATCCGATGACCTGGAACAACGCGCATTTCAGCGACAAGGACGCGGTGCACGCGATCTTCGCCTACGACCGCTATGCGCCGGCCGGCCGGCAGCACACCTTCCGCCACGGCTACGCGCTGGTCGACGGCCGCGTGCGCGGCGCCAAGGCCGGCTCGGCCTCGGTGATCCGCAACGGCGAGTACGTCAATGCCGTCGAGATGCGCATCACCGATGTCGATGACCGCGAGCACGTACTGCACGGCGTCGCCGTCAACCACACGCCGTGGCGCCTGTACGGCAACGCCAGCTCGACGATGGCGATGATGCAGTGGCGCCGCGCCGGCACCGATCGGCCCGGCTACGGCACCTACTTCGACACCTGGCCGCTCAACCGGCTGCGGCGCAGCCGCAGCTGAATGCAGGGCGCCGCGATGAGCCCTATCGCCATCTGGGCGGCGGCCACCGCCCTCGCCGGCTCGCCGGCCGTGTTCGCGTCGACGATGTCCTACGAGCAGCTGGAAACCTGCGCCGGCTATGTGCAACGGATGCGCGCCGAGTCGCCGGCGCTGGTGGCAGAGGACCGCGGCAACGCGGAACTGCGCCAGTACTACAACGCCGGCAACGGCACGCACGGCGACAAGCTGGCATTCAACCGGCGCATGGACCGCTACCGTCAGGACGTCATCGCGCTCAACCGCGTCAGGCAGGCGTTTGCCGGGCAATGCGCCGGCCGCGCGGTGCGATTGCGCGATGTCGAGCAGCTGCCGGAACCGGCACGCAGCGCCTGGCGCCGCGGACTCGACGATATCGAGGTCCCCTATCTGGGGCCGTCGGACGGCGGCGCCACCCCGTAGGGCGATGCGCCGCCTGCGTCGCCCCGCGGCGCAGTGCCTCAGCCGTCGACGGCCGGTGGCGGGCGGCGCACCGCGCGGATCTTGCCGCTGTTGCCACCGCCGCAATAGAAGAGCTCGCCGCCGTCGGATTCGAGTCCGCTGACGCCGACGCCGTCCGGCATCCGCATGCAGTCGAGCACCGCACCGCTGGCAGGGTCCAGGCGGCGCAGCTCGCTCTGCTCGCCTTCCCAGGTGCCGTGCCACAGCTCGCCATCGACCCAGCTGATGCCGGTGACGAAGCGGTCCGATTCGATGGTGCGCAGCACCGCACCGGTGTCCGGATCGATCTGGTGGATCTTGCGTTCGCGGTACTGGCCCACCCAGAGGCTGCCCTCCGCCCAGGCCATGCCGGAATCGCCGCCGTTGCCGGGCGCCGGAATCGACTTGAGGACGATGCCGGTCGCCGGATCGATCTTGTCGATGCGTGCCTCGGCAATCTGGTAGAGGTGCCGGCCGTCGAACGCGGTGCCGGCATCGCTGGACTGGTCGAGGGCGTGCTGCAGCTGCCCGCTGGCCGGATCGATCGCCAGCAGCTGCGTGCCGGTCGCCGCCCAGATGCGCTGTCCGTCGTGGGTGACGCCGTGAATGCTGGCGGCGCCGTCGTAGGGGCCGTACTCGCGCACGATCCGTGCGGCGCGCGGCACGGCCTGGGTCGGGGTGCTGCGGCTGTTGCTGGCGGTCATCGTCTTGCTCCTGTGAGTGCGCCTCGGCCGGCGCGGTGTGACCTCAATCTACGCAGGCGGCAGCGCAGCAGGGAGTAACAAGATCGTCGTGAATCCACACAGCGGCGGCGCCAGCCAGCGTTGCGCGCGGGCACGGCCGATGGAACGCACGCGCCCGGCCGCTTCCAGCGCGGCGAGCGCGCGCTGCACGCTGCGCTGACTGTCGCCGAGCGCCAGCGCCAGCGCCGAGGTCGACCAGGCGGCGCCGTCGGCAAGCAGCGCCAGCAGCGCCGCATCGTCGCCATCGATGGGCGGCAGCAGGACCACGACTTCACAGGGCGCCCGCGGCCGCAGCGTGAAACCGTGGCGGCCCGCATCGATCGCCAGCAGCGGCGCCAGCAGCCTGCGCAGCCGGCCGATCTCGACGCGCAGCCGCGCGCGATGGCTTTGGTCCGGGTCGCGGCTGCGGAACGCGCGGGCGATCAGCGCCTTGCGGTCCAGCTCCTGCGGCCAGGCCTCGGCCAGCGCCCGCAGCAGCACGAACAGCAATGGCCGCCGCGCCAGCGGATACCACGCGCCGCCGGCTCGCACGCCGCGGCGACAGCCGTCGATCACCAGCGCGTCCGACGCCAGCAGCGCTTCCACCTCGGCCAGGCGCAGCACCTGCTCCGGCGCGCCGGTACGCAGCCGCCGCGCCGCAGGGCGATCAAGCAGCCTGTGCGTCTGCGCGACCTCGGCGATCAAGGCCGGCACGCCGGTCTGTGCCGCCGCCGCCGCGGCACGCTGCAGCGCGACCGCGGCCGCCGTCGTGCGCAGCGAACGCAGCGCAATCTCCGCCGCGGCCAGCTCGGCGACCGCACGCGGCAGCGGCGGCAGGCGCGGCGAATCGAGCTCCGCCAAGGCGGCGCTGGCCTCGCCGAGCCGACCCAGCAGCAGCAGCCGGCGCAGCGCGATCAGGCGCGCCTGCTGCGCATTGAGCGAGTCGCCACGGGCCTGCAGCAGCGTCGCGGCCGCCGCCAGCGGGCGCGGCGGGCCACCCAGATCGCGCAACGCCAGTGCCACCTC
>CBINNP010000033.1:0-19809 GCA_966252075.1 uncultured Solimonas sp. | reverse complement strand
TCATCCGGGATGCCGTCGCCGTCGCTGTCGAGCGTCGAGCAGCCGTCGGCGCCGACGCGCGTGCCCTTGGGTGTACCCGGGCACTTGTCGAGGTAGTCGGGCACGCCGTCGCCATCGCTGTCGAGCGGGCAGCCGCTGGAGTCGACCTGCACGCCCTTGGGCGTGTTCGGGCACTTGTCGAGGTAGTCGGGCACGCCATCGCCGTCGACGTCGACCGGGCAGCCATCCGAGTAGACGGCGACGCCAGGCGGTGTGCCCGGGCACTTGTCGAGGCGATCCGGCACGCCGTCACCGTCGCTGTCGCGCTCGTTGGCGCCGAAGGCGTAGCGCAGGCTCAGGCCGACGTTGTGAGACTGGTACTCGGTGGTCAGCTTGCCGCCGTCACTGGTCTTGTATTCGGGGTCGTCAGCGTTGACGAAGCGGTAGTCGAGCGACAGCGTCGTGCGGCTGTTGAGCAGGAAGCCGACGCCGGCACCCAGCTGATAGGCCATGCCGCCATCATCGTCGCTGCCATTGCCGCTGATCTTGGTCTGCTGGTAGCCGACGCCGCCACCCAGATAGGGGATGACCGGAGCGCCGAAATCGATGTCATACCAGGCGTTGACCATGCCGCGCATCGCCTGCAGCTTGCTGTTCTCGGCCGAGAACGGCTGCGAGATGACGCCGCCGTTGTTGAAGGTGACCGTGTCCCAGTCGGCTTCGGTGTACGAAAAGCTCAGTTCCGGACGAAAGCCGCCTTCGAACATGTAGCCGATGCTGCCGCTACCGCCGATGCCGCCCTTGTAGGTGATCTTGGTGCCGAGCTCGACAGCCGGTGCACCAGCGGTAGGGTCGGTGCCCGGACCGAGCAGGGCGAGAACGCAGCCACGCGGGCCCGTCGCGCCCAGGTTGTCGAGCAGGCTGCCCAGGCCGAGCAGATCGCCCAACAGACAGTTGTTGCCGCCGGCATTGCCCGGAACGGCAGGCTGATAGGTGGCGCCCTCGGAATCTGCGGTCTCGCTGTAGAAGCCGCCGAGTTCGAAATACCAGCCAGGTGTATAAGCAGAGGCAGTGGTCGCAAAGGCGGCGGCTCCCAGGATCGCCACGTTTGCAACCATCGACTTAGAAAGCATCGACGCGAGTTTCATTGATAAACCCCCAACTCGTTATTTTTTGCGGAAACGTTGTAGCGGCGGATAATAGCGGATAAAGCGACCGAAAAAAGCCAATCCATTGAAATGTCAGGCACAGCAGATGCGGCGTTCTGCCTGGTCGGTCCGGCTTTGATTATTGTGTTGCGCGGACGCGGGGAACCAGCCTTGGGAGCATGCAGCGAGCAAGCGCCATGCCACGGCGCTCAGCTCTGGACCATGAGAAAGGCGCGGCCCTGTGCGTCGACATGCCGCTGCATCTGCAGGCCGTAGACAGCCTTCATCAGCGCCGGTTGCAAGGTCTGCGCCGGTTCGCCCCTGGCAAGCAGCTGGCCTCCTTGGATGACATGAACCTGGTCAGCGTAGCTGAGCACCAGATTGGGATCGTGCAGCACCGCCACGACACCCGCACCGCGCCGCGTCCACTCCCGCGCCAGGCGCAGGCAGGCGTGCTGGTAGGCCAGATCGAGGTGGGCAGTGGGCTCGTCCAAAAGCAGGTAGCGTGCCTGCGTAGTGTCGTCGTCCCAGATCTGCGCCAGCACCCGCGCGAGTTGCACGCGTGCGCGCTCGCCACCGGACAGGCGCGGGTAGGGGCGCGAGGCCAGGTGTGCGGCGCCGCAGCACTCCAGGGCGGCATGAACAATTTCCCGTTCTCCGGCCACGCTGTGGCGACGGGTCTGCAATCGGCCCAGCGCCACGACTTCAGCGGCGCTGAAAGGGAATGACAGGGCGTGGTATTGCGGCAGCACCGCACGAACCCGCGCCAACTCGGCTGCCGGCCATTCGCCAAGCCGGCGTCCATGCAGGCTGACGGCCCCGTGCTGTCCGCGCCATTCGCCGGACAGCAGTTTGAGCAGGCTGGATTTTCCGGCACCGTTGGGTCCGAGGATGGCGTGCAGGCGACCGGGCTCCAGCGCCAGATCCAGGGGGGCGATGATCTGGCGGCCGGCCGTGCGGTATTGAAGATTCTCAGCCTTCAGCATGCAGGTCCGGGCTTCGGCGCCAACGCAATAGCAGCAACAGGAAGAACGGGCCGCCCAACAGAGCGGTCACGATCCCGACCGGAATCTCGGCGGGCTGGATCGCCGTCCGCGAAACCGTATCCGCCACGGTCAGCAGCAGCGCGCCAGCGGCGAAGGACATCGGCAGCAGTCGCCGGTGATCGGGCCCGACGAGCAGTCGTAACAGATGCGGCACCATCAGGCCGACGAAGCCGATGATGCCGGCGATCGCCACCGCAAAAGCGGTGCACAGGACTGCCAGTGCAATCGCCAGACGGCGCAGGCGGGTGACCTCCAGCCCGATATGGCCCGCCTCGGCCTCGCCCAGCAACAGGGCATTGAGTGCCGACGCTCGTCGCCAGAGCAAAACCGCTGCCAGGGCGATGCTCGGTGCCGCCACCGCCAACTCCGCCCAGCTGGCGCGGCTCAGCGAGCCGAACAGCCAGAGCGTGATGACGCGCAGGGTCGGGTCATTGGCGGCATACGCGATCAGGCCCAGCAAGCCGCCGGCGACCGCGTTGATGGCAAGGCCAGCCAACAGCAGCGTGATCGCCTGCATCTCTGCGTCGAAGCTGGCGACTCGCAACACCAGCAATGCCGTCAGGATGCCGCCGACGAACGCAGCAACCGGAACGGCGAGCTGCGGCAGCAAAAACTGAAGGGCTGGCAGCGCGCCCAGTCCCGCCAGGGTCGCCGCCGCGGCGACGGCAGCGCCGCCGGAGACCCCGACAAAGCTGGGGTCGGCCAGGGGGTTGCGGAGAATGGCCTGGAATGTACAGCCAGAGATCGCCAGGCCACCTCCGACGACAATCGCGGCGAGCAGGCGGGGCAGGCGCAGCTCGAACAGCACTGCGCGCTGGGCGGCGCTGAGTGCATCGGCATCACCGCCGAGCCAGGCGGCAAGCCTGTCGAGAGGTACTGTGAATGGGCCCGAGTTGAGAGCCCAGACGGCGGCCAGCAACAGGCTCGCCCCCAAAATCCACGCGCCGAGCCGACTATGCAGCGCCCGTTGATCGTAAGCCGTCATGCGCCGGCATTCTGCCAGCCGGCGCGACGGTCTGCCGCATATTTACTTGTTCAGGATCAGCCGATCGTTGCGCGTGCGCAGCAGGCGATACTCCTGGCCACGATGCTCGATCACAAGCTCGCGGGAGCCCCGCAGCAGCTCATCACTGCGAATGCGCGGCGCGCGGCTCTCGATGGAGGACGGTGAAACGGCGCTGGCGGCGGGGCTCGGCTGGGTGGCGCGGAAATCATCCATCGGTGTACTCCTGGCGGCTGATGTGCGAATGATAATAATTCCTATTCACGTGTCAAGGGCTGGTCCGGTTCTTTTCGCGGTAGCCGATGTCGCGCGCTCGCCGTCGCCTGGCGCCTGGAGCTGCAGGCCGGAGCGTGCAGGGCTGACACGCTGATATACTCCGCGACCCTAGCGAGAGTGGCGGAATTGGTAGACGCACTGGATTTAGGTTCCAGCGCCGCAAGGCGTGCGAGTTCGAGTCTCGCCTTTCGCACCAATGCTTTACGTACGCTCTCAATACTCACAAACCCTTCAGAGTGCCAGAATGGAAGTTCAAGTCGATTCGCCGGGCGGATTGCGCCGGCAGATGCGCGTCCGCGTTCCCGCCGAGCAGGTGGTCAAGGCGGTCGACGAGCGCCTGACCCGCTTTGCCAGCCGCGCCAAGCTGCCGGGTTTCCGCCCGGGCAAGGCCCCGCGCAAGGTCATCGAGCAGCAGTACGGCGAATCGGCGCGGATGGAAGCGATCTCCGATCTGGTTCAGGAAACTTATCCGCAGGCGCTCAACCAGGCTGGCGTCAGCCCGGCGGGTCAGCCGAAGATCGACATTACGGCCGAGAAGCCGGGCGAGGCCTTCGAGTACGTTGCGCATTTCGAGGTCTATCCGGAAATCCAGCTGCAGGGGCTGGACGCGCTGCAGATCGAGCGGCCCGTCGTGGAAATCGGCGAGGCGGATATCGACCGTCTGGTCGACAATCTGCGCAAGGCGCGCCGCGAGTTCAACGTGGTCAGCCGTCCGGCCCAGAACGGCGATCAGGTGAAGATCGATTTTCTCGGCAAGATCGATGGCATTGCCTTCGCCGGCGGTGAAGGCAATGACGTGCAGTTCGAGCTCGGTGAAGGCCGCTTCCTGCCGGATCTCGAAGCGGGCATCGTCGGCAAGGACGGCAGCGAAAGCTTCGTTGTGGAAGTCAACTTCCCGGCCGACTATCGCGCCGAGGAGCTGCGCGGCAAGACCGCGCAGTTCGATGTGACCATTAAGGAAATCCGCGAGCCGAAGCTGCCGGAGATCGATGCCGAGTTTCTCAAGGCGCACCAGATCGAGGAAGCCGCCGGTGTTGCCGGTCTGCGCGACAAGTGCCGTCAGGCGCTCGAGAAGGAGCGCGACAAGGCCATCCGTAACCGCCTCAAGGGCCAGGCTCTGGAACAGCTGCTGAAAGCCAATGCGATCGAGATTCCGGACGCGCTGATCGAGCAGGAGATCCCGCGTCTGCGCGAGGAAGCGGCTGCCCGGATGAACATGAACAAGGTCGAGCCGGCCAAGCTCGCCGAACTGCTGCCCAATCAGCTGTTCGAGCAGTCCGCCAAGCAGCGGGTGTCGCTGGGACTGCTGATCGGCGAGGTGATCAAGGCGCGCGACATCAAGCTCGATGCCACGCGTGTCGAAGCGGCGCTGGACAACATGGCAGCCGATTACGAGCAGCCCGAACAGGTCAAGGCCTACTATCGTTCGCGCCCCGAGATGATCCAGGGCTTGCGTGCGATGGTGCTGGAAGATCAGGTGGTCGAGAGCCTGATCAGCGGCGTGACGCCCACCGACAAGACGCTGAGCCTGGACGAGCTGCTCAACCCGCAGCAGGCGCAGCCCGCGGCCTGATCCATCCGGGCTAAAGTCGGCCTTGAGCGGGCCGATTTCATGACCATCTGTACGAAAAGGGAACTGCGAGGTTCCCTTTTCCCTCCAAACTTCGAGCCTACGCAATGACCGATACCGTGACCCGCGCCCAGCATATCGTACCGATGGTGATCGAGCAGACCGCTCGCGGCGAGCGTGCATTCGATATCTATTCGCGGCTGCTCAAAGAACGCATCATCTTCATCGTGGGCCCGATCGAAGATCATATGGCCAACCTGGTGAATGCGCAGTTGCTGTTCCTGGAATCCGAGAATCCGGACAAGGACATTCACCTGTATATCAACTCGCCGGGCGGCGTCATTACGTCCGGCCTGTCGATCTACGACACGATGAAGTTCATCAAGCCCGACGTCTCGACCATGTGCATCGGTCAAGCCGCAAGCATGGGCGCCTTCCTGCTCTCGGCCGGTGCCAAGGGCAAGCGTTATGCGCTGCCGAATGCGCGGGTGATGATCCATCAGCCGTCGGGCGGCGCGCAGGGGCAGGCCAGCGATATCGAGATTCAGGCTCGCGAAATCCTCTACCTGCGTGAAAAGCTCAACAAGTTGATGGCCGATCATACCGGTCAGCCGCTGGACAAGATCGAGCGTGACGTCGAACGCGATTACTTCATGAACTCCGAGGCGGCCAAGGAATATGGTCTGATCGACCACATTCTCGTCCAGCGCGGTAGTTCCTCCGCCTGAGCGGCGCCCGGCACGGCGGGTTTTGCAGAAAAATGACGCTGTGCTATACAAGAAGTGACCGGGTAGCCGAACCCGGATGAGGATGTGAGATGACGAATGAAACGCGGAACGGTGCGCACAGCGGTCGGGTGCTTTACTGCTCCTTCTGCGGCAAGAGCGAGCACGAGGTGCGCAAGCTCATCGCCGGACCCTCGGTCTATATTTGCGATGAGTGCGTTGACCTGTGCAACGACATCATCCGCGAGGAAGTTCACGCCAAGCCGCAGACCAAGGGTCTGCCCAAGCCGCACGAGATCCGCGCGGTGCTGGATGAGTACGTGATCGGCCAGGACACGGCCAAGAAGATTCTCTCGGTTGCCGTCTACAACCACTACAAGCGCCTGTCTCTGAAAGGTACCGATGGCGTCGAGATCGCCAAGTCGAACATCTTGCTGATCGGGCCTACCGGCTCGGGCAAGACGCTGCTGGCCGAGACGCTGGCGCGCCTGCTCGACGTGCCGTTCGCGATCGCCGATGCGACCACGCTGACGGAAGCCGGTTACGTCGGCGAAGACGTCGAGAACATCATTGCGCGCTTGCTGCAGAAGTGCGATTACGACGTCGACAAGGCGCAGCGCGGCATCGTCTACATCGACGAAATCGACAAGATCTCGCGCAAGTCCGAGAACCCCAGCATCACCCGCGACGTGTCGGGCGAGGGCGTGCAGCAGGCCCTGCTCAAGCTCGTCGAAGGCACAATTGCCTCGGTGCCGCCGCAAGGCGGCCGCAAGCATCCGCAGCAGGAGTTCCTGCAGGTCAACACGGCCGGCATCCTGTTCATCTGCGGCGGCGCGTTCGCGGGACTCGACAAGGTGATCCAGCAGCGTTCGGAGCGCACCGGCATTGGCTTCTCTGCAGAAGTGAAGTCCGACAAGGACAGCAAGCATGTCAACGAGCTGATGGCCAAGGTCGAGCCGGACGACCTCATCCGCTTCGGCATGATCCCGGAGTTCATCGGGCGTCTGCCGGTCTGCGCGGTGCTCGAGGAGCTGGATGAACCGGCCTTGATGTCGATCCTGAAAGAGCCGAAGAACGCACTGGTCAAGCAGTACGCCAAGCTGTTCAGCATGGAAGGCGTGCAGCTGGAGATCCGCGAGGATGCGCTGCGTGCGATCTCGCGCAAGGCCAAGGAGCGCAAGACTGGCGCTCGCGGCCTGCGCACGATCATGGAGAACATGCTGCTGGACGTCATGTACGACTTGCCATCGATGCAGAACGTCAGCAAGGTGGTGGTCGACGAAGCGGTGGTCCGCGGCGAGGCCAAGCCGTTCATCGTTTACGAGAACAGTGAAGCCAAGCGTGAAAGCTCGGCCGCCTGAGTGCGAGCCATTGCAGCATCTAGAGCCCCGCATCGCGGGGCTCTTTGCTTTATGGCTCGGTCTTGCCTCGGGCCTATTCGCCGCTGCACCTGCGCAGGCCTGGCAATGCGAGGGGCAGGCGCTGCGGATTCACGACGGCGACACGCTCAGTGTGCGTTGTGATGGACGCGGGTTGCTGAAGATCCGCATGGCCGACATCGATGCGCCGGAGCTGCATCAGGCCTACGGGATGCAGGCACGTCAGGCCCTCCTGGAACTGAGCGCCGCGCGGCGCATCGAGGTGCGCTCGGTGGCCGTCGACCTATACCAAAGGGTGGTGGCAAGGCTGAAGGTCGGCGACGATGATCTGGGCATGATGCTGATCGATAGGGGGCTGGCCTGGTGCGGGCGGCGCCCAGGCAAAGCCTGCACGGCGCGACAGGCGGTGGCCAAACAGGCGCGCCTGGGCCTGTGGAGCGATCCGGATGCCCAGCCGCCGTGGCAATGGCGGCGCCAGCATCCTCGTCAAGATTGATCGCAAGTCCCAGTTCTGCAAGTATTTGTGAAAGTACGCATGCGAACTTTTGCAGGGATTTGCAAGCTTTCCCTGTTTTATCATCCAGTGTCCGGCGGTTTCGCTGCAGCCGCCGGTCTGTAAGCATCAGTCGCTCGGTTGCGCGCGCCACGGCGTCGCCGGCCGGACTGGCTTGATTCCTGCTCAACGTCCATGCAGCGACTCCAACCAGAGAAGAATGTGATGGCCACTGCAGCCCGTCCCATTGGAAAACTCCTTGTCGCCAATCGCGGCGAGATTTCGATCCGCGTGATGCGCGCTGCCGCCGAAATGGGCATCCGCACGGTGGCGATCTACGCGCACGAGGATCGTTTCGCGCTGCATCGCTTCAAAGCCGATGAAAGCTATCAGGTCGGTCGCGGGCAAAAGCCCATCGCCGCCTATCTGGACATCGCCGACATCATTCGCATCGCCTGCGAGGCTGGTGTCGATGCTGTGCATCCCGGTTATGGCTTTCTCTCCGAGAATCCTCTGCTGGCCGAGGCCTGCGCAGAGGCGGGGATTATCTTCATCGGGCCAAGCCCGACTGTATTGCGCACGCTCGGTGACAAGGTCGCTGCCCGTAAGGCCGCGCAGCGCGCGCAGGTTCCCGTGCTGCCGGCTTCGGCGGCGCTGCCATACGAATTCGATGCCTGCAAGCCGCTGGTCGCTGCAGTCGGCTATCCGGTGATGATGAAGGCGAGCTGGGGTGGCGGTGGCCGCGGCATGCGCGTGATCGAATCCGAAGCCGATCTCGCCGTGCAGATGGAGACCGCACGACGCGAGGCCAAGGCAGCTTTCGGCAACGATGAGGTCTACGTCGAGAAACTGGTACGCCGCGCCCGCCACGTCGAGGTCCAGGTGCTTGGCGACATCTACGGCAACCTGATCCACCTGTTTGAGCGCGACTGCTCTGTGCAGCGCCGCAATCAAAAGGTGGTCGAGCGCGCACCGGCTCCGTACTTGTCCGATGAGCGCCGCCAATCACTGTGCGAGGCCGCGCTGCGCCTGTGCCGGCAGGTGGATTACTCGCACGCCGGCACCGTCGAATTCCTGATGGATGCCGACACCGATGAGTTCTATTTCATCGAGGTCAATCCGCGCATCCAGGTCGAGCATACGGTCACCGAGGAGGTGACCGGTGTCGACATCGTCAAGAGCCAGATCCGCGTTTCGGAAGGGGCGAGGATCGGTGATCCGCCGCGTGATCATGTGCCGGGTCTGCCAACGCAGGATCAGGTCCAGCTGCACGGCCACGCCCTGCAGTGTCGCGTCACCACCGAAGATGCCGAGAACGGCTTCACGCCGGATTACGGGCGCCTGCTGGCCTACCGCAGCCCGGCCGGCCATGGCATTCGTCTGGACGGTGGCACCGCCTATGGTGGAGCGATCGTCACGCCGTACTACGACTCGCTGCTGGTCAAGGTCACGGCCTGGGCGCCGACCACCGGCGACGCGATCGCCCGGATGGATCGCGCGCTGCGCGAGTTTCGCATTCGCGGCTTGTCGACCAATCTGCCGTTCCTCGAAAACGTCATCAACCATCCGCTGTTCAAGTCCGGCGAGTGCACGACGCGTTTCATCGACTCTTCTCCGGAGTTGTTCGTGTTTGCCCCGCGTCGCGACCGCGCGACCCGGCTGCTTCGCTTCATCGGCGATGTCGTCGTCAACGGCAATCCGGAGATGAAGGGGCGAACGGCGCCGAATCTGCCGCTGCCCGCCCCGCTGCTGCCGTCAGCCCGTCTTGCCGGCGCCGTGCCCGCCGGCCTGCGCGATGAGCTGCGCCGCCGCGGCGCGGCCGGCTTCGCGCAGTGGATCAAGGAGCAGAAGCAGGTCTTGCTGACCGACACGACGATGCGCGACGCGCATCAGTCGCTGTTCGCGACGCGCATGCGCAGCAAGGACATGGTTGAGATCGCGCCCTACTATGCGCGCCTGGCACCGACGCTGCTGTCACTGGAATGCTGGGGCGGCGCCACCTTCGACGTGGCGATGCGCTTTCTCAGGGAGGATCCCTGGGAGCGGCTGGCGCAGTTGCGTCAGGCGGTGCCGAACATCCCCTTGCAGATGCTGCTGCGCTCGGCCAACGCCGTGGGCTACACCAACTACGCCGACAACGTCGTGCAGTACTTCGTGCAGCAGGCCGCCAAGAATGGGATCGACATCTTTCGCGTCTTCGATTCGCTCAACGCCGTCGACAACATGCGCGTGGCAATGGATGCGGTGATCGAAGCCGGTGCGGTCTGCGAGGGCACCATCTGTTACACCGGCGATCTGTTCGACGATAGCCGCCCCAAGTACAAGCTGCAGTACTACGTGACGATGGCCAAGGCGCTTGAAAAGGCCGGCGCGCACATTCTCGGCATCAAGGACATGGCTGGCATCTGCAAGCCGCGCGCGGCCCGCGAGCTGGTGCATGCGCTCAAGCAGGAAGTCGGCCTGCCGATCCATTTCCACACGCACGACACCAGCGGTATCGCCGCAGCCAGCGTGCTCGCGGCCGTCGAAGCCGGGTGCGACGCCGTCGACGGTGCGCTGGACAGCATGTCGGGCCTGACCTCTCAGCCCAACCTCGGCTCGATCGTCGCCGCGCTCGCCGGTTCCGAGCGCGACCCGCAACTCGACCGCGCCGCCCTGCAAGCGCTGTCCGATTACTGGGAAGGGGTGCGCCGCTATTACGCGCCTTTCGAGGCGGACATCCGCTCCGGCACCGCCGACGTCTACCTGCACGAGATGCCGGGCGGACAGTACACCAACCTCCGCGAGCAGGCGCGTTCGCTCGGACTCGAATCCCGCTGGGCGGAAGTGTCCAAGGCCTATGCCGACGTCAATCGCCTGCTCGGCGATATCGTCAAGGTCACGCCCACTTCCAAGGTCGTTGGCGACATGGCGCTGTTCATGGTCGCCAACAGCCTGACGGCGGAGCAGGTCGAAGATCCGGACTATGCCATCGACTTTCCGGAGTCCGTCGTGCAACTTTTGCGTGGCGACCTCGGCCGGCCGCCCGAGGGCTGGCCGCCGGCACTGCAGCAGAAGATCCTCAAGGGCAAGCCGGCTCTGACCGATCGACCGGGCAAAAGCCTGCCGGCGGTCGATCTGGAAGCAGCGCGCAGCGAGGCCGAGCGCGAACTGGGCGAAGAGTTATCCGATACCGATCTTGCGTCCTACCTGATGTATCCGAAGGTCTACAAGGAATTCGCCGAGCATGTGAAACGCTACGGCGATGTCTCGCGCCTGCCCACGCCGACCTTCTTCTACGGGCTGCGCGAGCGCGAGGAGATCAGCGTCGACATCGACCAGGGCAAGACGCTGGTGATCCGCCTGCAGGGCAGGGCCGACCATGAAGCCGAAGGCATCACGCGTCTGTTCTTCGAACTCAACGGTCAGCCGCGCACGGTGCGGGTCAATCAGGCCGGCAGCAGCGCCGTGCAGCAGCAGCGGCGCCAGGCGGCAGAGGCCGATGCCGACCAGATCGGCGCGCCGATGCCGGGCATGGTCGCGCGCGTTGCGGTGACTGTGGGCGACACGGTGCGCAAGGGTGATCCGCTGCTGGCGATCGAGGCGATGAAGATGGAAACGGTGGTTGCCGCACCGCGCGATGCCAGGATCAAGGAAGTGCTGGTTCAGGCCGGAGCGGTGATCAATACCCGTGATCTGCTGGTCGTTTTGGGGGACTGAAAAATAGATGCAAAAAAAGACTTCCCAAGCGGCTTTCATTGGCTATAATGCGCGCCCCTAGCGTCGTGGGGCTATAGCTCAGCTGGGAGAGCGCTTGCATGGCATGCAAGAGGTCGTCGGTTCGATCCCGACTAGCTCCACCAAAAGTTTTCTTTTGCCTCGTCCCCATCGTCTAGAGGCCTAGGACATTACCCTTTCACGGTAAGTACCGGGGTTCGAATCCCCGTGGGGACGCCAGACTTCACGCAGTATCTCGGATGAGCCGGCAGCGATGCCGGCTCTTTTCGTTTGCGCGTTGCGCAGCGGCCTCATTGCGAAGTTCAGTACCGATTCAGTGCCTGAGGGCGAGTCTCGCGTCAGCCGGTTCGCAAGGATGCGCACCGAGCACCATCACGAACCGCCAAGGAGGCACGTATGAAGCGCTGGACTCTTATCCTGCCGGTAGCTGCTCTGGGTTTCTCCACACTGCCGCTCGCTGCACACGCTCAGGAAAACACGCCGGCGCCGGGATTCTTCATCGGCGGTGGCGCGATCTACACCAATATTGAAAACAAGTTCGTCGATCAGGACTTTCCGGAGGACGACGACGACTTCGACGACGACCGCGTGTCGTGGAAGGCATTGGCAGGCTTCCGCTTCAATCCGGTGCTTTCGGTAGAAGGTCAGTACATCGACTTCGGCGATGCCGAGAACAACGGGGCCCGTGCCGAGGCCGACGGCTGGACGGCGGCCGCAGTGGTCGACATCCCGATTCCATACGTGCAGCCCTATGCCAAGGCCGGCGCGCTGTTCTGGGATACCGACGCCCATGTGCGCGGTCCGCTCAACAGCACGCTGCGGGCGAGCGACGATGGCACCGATTTCTTCTGGGGCCTCGGCGTGCGCTTCAACCTGACGGAGAACCTGGCCCTGCGCGCCGAGTACGAGCGCTTCGAGCTTGAAGGCGACAGCGTCGAGAGCAAGGTCGACGCCGCCTCACTCAATCTGCAGTTCTCGTTCTGATCGCAGACGCGGCACGCAAGAAAGCGGCGGCTCTCGCATGAGGCCGCCGCTTTCTTGCGTAAAGGGGGCGTACTCAGTCGGCGTCGTTCAGGTGCGCCTTTATGTGCCCGGCCGGCGGCATCTGCAGGAAAAAGCCCTCGCTCACAAGCTTGGCGCGGACCAGCACGGCGTCGACGCGCGCGAGCTTGCGTTCCGGCGTCAGGCTCAGCTGCATGACCTTGGTGAGGCGGCCGGTCAGCTTCAGCAGGGCCTCGGGCAGGCTGTCCGGTAACAAGCCGCTGCGCAGGTACAGATACATCTCGTCCTGCTTGGCGCAGCGGTAGATTTCGCATTCGATCGTCATCGCGATATTGTCGGCGCTGCCTCCAAACGGCTCAAGCCGCGCCGCTTGCGCGCCTGCTGCCGCTTGGCACGGTCGGTATCGCGTGGTCGCCGCCATTGTCGCGGAACCGCACAACCGGCCGCCACCACGTGCCACCAAGCCCCCGCAGATGAACCTCGTTCTGCTTTGCATCCTGCTCTATATCGTCCTGCAGCTTGGCGTGGCGTTCGTGTTCGCAAGACGGCCACGCACCGAGGCCGACTATCTGCTGGCCGGTCGCCGGCTCGGCCCCTGGCTGGCCACCTTCAGCGTATTCGCGACCTGGTTCGGCGCCGAGACCTGTATCGGTGCCGCCGCCGAGACCTACCGCCACGGGCTGTCCGGCGCGACCACGGACCCTTTCGGTTATGGCGTCGGCATCCTGCTGATGGGCCTGCTGTTCGCGGCGGCACTGTGGCGCCGCGGCCTGCTGACTTTCGCGGATTTGTTCCGGCAGCGTTATGGCGCTGCGGTCGAACGACTCGCCAGCCTGGTGATGATCCCGAGCGCGCTGCTGTGGGCGGCTGCGCAGATGCGTGCGATGGGGCAGGTGCTGGCCTCCGCCAGTGAACTGGGCATCGTCGCTGCGATCACGCTGGCGGCGCTGGTCGTGATCGTCTACACCGCTGTCGGCGGCATGTGGGCCGATGCGGTGACCGATCTCGTGCAGGGGCTGGTGCTGATCGCCGGCATCGTCGGACTCGGCGCGGTTTTTCTCCTGCATGGGGGCGCCGAGGCCTTGCGCGATGTGCCGTCCGAACGGCTTGCTCCGCTCGGCGGACAATCGCCGCTGCAATGGCTGGAGACCTTCCTGATGCCGGTGCTGAGCACGGTCGCTGCCGGCGAACTGGTCGCACGCGTGCTCGCCGCGCGCAGCGCTACGCTGGCACGCCGCAGCACCGTCGCCGCCAGCGGGCTCTATGTCGTGATCGGCATCGTGCCGGTGCTGCTCGGACTTGGTGCGGCTGCGGTGATCGGCGCCGACGTCGATCCGGAGCAGTTGCTGCCGCACTATGCGCGGCGGGCGCTGCCGTTGCCGCTGTACCTGTTGTTCGTCGGTGCGCTGGTCTCGGCGATCTTGTCCACGCTGTCCGGCGCGCTGCTGGTCGCGGGCTCGCTGGCCGCGCACAACCTGCTGGTCCCTATCCGCCCGGATCTGGGCGAGCGCGCAAAGATCCGCGCCAACCGCATCGCCGTGGTGCTGTTCGGTGTCGTCGCCTTTGGGCTGGCGCTGGCCAGCGACAGCGTCTACGAACTGGTCCAGCAGTCATCCGGGTTCGGCTCGGCTGGCTTGCTGGTGCTGATGCTGTTCGCGCTGTGCGCACCGCGGATCGGCGGCGCGCTGAGCGCGTGCGCGGCACTGGGCAGCAGCGTTCTGGTCTACGTGCTGGCCGCCTATATGTTCGAACTGCCGTATCCCTATTTCAGTTCGATCGGCGCCGCGCTGGCGGCCTACCTGCTGTGCCTGCCCTGGTCGCGTGCGGCCCGCCGCGCAGCAGCGCCGGCGTAAAGTGCACGGAATCGGTCGCCGACTGCTGTCGGCGACCCCCGTTTGTTTCATCCCGCGGCTGCCACCCGGCTCCCTGGGCGTCAGGCGGCGCAGCACTTACTTGAAGTAATACTCGTCGCGCGACAGCTTGCCGTCACCATTGGCGTCGCGCGTCTGCAGGCGCTTGGCGAGCTGCGAGCCGGGCTCGATCTCGGTGGCGTCGACGAAGCCGTCACCGTTCTTGTCCGGCGAGCTCGGGCCGCCGCTGCCCTTGATCTTGACGCTCGCGCCGTAGTCCGGCGTTCCCACGGCATTGCTGCCAGGCGCCATCACATCGTGGCTGGGGTAGGGGGTCTGGGCCTGGGCGGTGCCGAGACTCAGGGCGAGCGCGGCGATGGCGAAAAACGAGTGCTGCAAATCCATTTGCAAAGCTCCTGTCAAAAGTTCGATCGATATGTACAGGGGCCGGCATCCTTGACGGCCACAGCCGAACCGCCGCCCTGCGGTCTGGCCCGCTAGGCGTAGCGCAAAACGTGCCATGGAGCGCGGCTTGCCGTGCCGGGCAGCGACGCACATCATCGGAGCCTGTCAAACCATTGGGTGAAAGCGGAGCCGTGCCGATCAAGGGGCCGCGGGCCCACATTGCCGTCGCAGGCCTGGCCTTGCCGATGTTGCTGGTGCTGCTGGGCCTGATCGCCTGTTCCAGGCGCGAGCCCGCTGCGCCGCAGCCTGTGCAGCTGCAATGGCGCCAGGGCGAGGTCGAGGAAGCTTTCACCGAGGCCGCAGCGACACAGAAGCCGCTGTTGCTGTACTGGGGCGCCGCCTGGTGCCCGCCGTGCAACCAGCTGGAGGCGACGGTCTTCCATCGAGCGGATTTCCTTGCCCACGCGCAGCATTTCGTCGCGGTCCACCTGGACGGTGATTCGCCGGGCGCGCAGCGCTGGGGCGAGTACTTCGGCGTGGTCGGTTATCCGACCTTGATCGTTTTTCGCGCAGATCGCACCGAAGTGACGCGGTTGTCCGGCAGTTTCGATCCGCACGCCCTGCCGCGCGCGCTGGAGCTGGCACGCAGACAGACGCGGCCGGTCAGCGAGCTGCTCAGGCTCGTCGAAAGCTCCCCCGCACAGCTGAAGCCCGACGACTGGAGTCTGCTGGCGCTGTATGGCTGGGAGGTCGACGAACAGCGCGTCGTCGCTGACGAGCAGACCGCGGCCGTGCTGAGAAAGCTGGCGCGGCATTGCCCGGACGCGCCGACAAGGCGCCACTTCGAGCTGCTGGCGCTGGCGATCGATGCTGACAGGCAGGCGCCGCCGCTCGATGAAGCGCAGCGCGCCATCGCGATCCGCATGCTGCGCAGCATGTTGGCCAACCCGCACACGGTGCGCCGCGAGATCGACGTGCTGGCCGATGCGGGCGACGCGATCACGGCGCGGCTGACTGCACCGGGCAGTGCCACCTACGGCATCGTCGCGCAGGAAATGATCATTGCGATGGATCGCGTCGCCGATGACGCCACGCTGTCTACCGCCGCCCGGCTGGCGGCGACGTTACCCGAGCTGAGATTGTTCCGGCGCTCGCACAGCGCCGATGTGGCGATGCCGATCGCCATGCAGGACAAGGCCCGGCAGCGCGTACAGCGCGCCGATCGCGAGGCCAGGACAGCACACGAGCGCCAGGCGGTGATCAATGCCGCAGCCAAGGTACTGATCGCGGCCGAGCTGCACGGCGAAGCCGAGGAATTGCTGCGCGCCGAACTGCCGCGCTCGCTGGCGCCGTACTACTACATGCTGCTGCTCGCCGATCTGGCGCGCGAACGCGGCGACAAGGCGGCGGCGATCGACTGGCTGCGCCAAGCGCACGAGGCTGCGCGAGGCCCGGCCACGCGTACGCAGTGGGGAGCGCTATACGTGCAGGCCCTGATCGAACTGCAGCCTCGCGATGCCGCGACCATCGAGGCCGCCATGGTGCAGTTGCTTGACGAGGTAGCGGCGACCCCCGGCGGGTACTACCAGCGCACACGGCTGCGACTGGCGGAGCTGGACAGCCTTCTGCGCCGCTGGGGCAGCGCACAGCATCAGTCAGCGCTGCTGTCGCGCTTGCATGCGCGCTTGCAGCCGGCCTGCGCCGGGCTGGAGGAAAGCAGCCAGGCGCGCGACAGCTGCACGCGCTTTCTCGCCTTTCGCTGATGCCTTGCTTCGATCAGCCGTCGGCCGACGTCAGTCCAAGCGGCGTCTCGTCCAGCACTACAGGCCGGCTCAGGCGCGAGGCGCGCAGGCGCGGGCCCGGATCACCCTGATCGACGAGCTCGATTTCCGTCGCCGACACCGAGACGATGCGGCCGACAAAAGGGAAGTCGCCCAGTGAGGCGACGCGATAGCTGACGGTATCGCCCGGCTTGAATGTGTGCGGATTGAAATTGAAGTCGAATGGACAGGTTTCCTGCTCCATGACGCTGCTCCTCGAAGTCGACCTGAGCGCAGTCTAGAGCGGCAAGCGAGCTGTTTCTCGGCGTTTTCGTCAAATTGACCCGCCAGGCATGCGGCTGTCACGGATGGCCATCGCTGTGCGACGATCGCCCTCCGCTCAGGAGGAGTTGATAAAGATGTGCCAGCGAATCATTCGGTTTCTGAACATTGATGGCGTGCGCATCCATGCGGTCGAACAGGGGCAGGGGCCGCTGGTGCTGATGCTGCATGGCTTTCCGGAATCATGGTACTCGTGGCGACACCAGCTTGACGGTCTGGCACGCGCCGGCTATCGCGCCGTGGCCATCGACCAGCGCGGCTTCGGTCAATCGTCGAAGTTCTGGGCCACCGAGCAATACCGTATCGATCGCCTGGTCGAGGATGCCGCCGGCGTCGTCGCCGCGCTCGGCGAGCAGCAGGCGGTCGTCATCGGCCACGACTGGGGCGCCCCGATCGCCTGGACCAGCGCCTGGCTGCGGCCTGAGGTGTTTCGCGGCGTGATCGGCATCAGCGTACCGTTCTCCGGTCGCAGCCTGATCGCGCTGCCGGGTAATCCGTTCGGGGAGGCAGCGAGCCCGGATCGCTATCACGAAATCGTCGCCGGGCCCGGCCAGGATTTCTACCAGACCTATTTCGGCGCGCGCGGCGCCGTCGTCAGGGAGTTCGAACGCGACATCCGCGGCAATCTGCGTGCGCTGATCTACATGATCTCCGGCGACGCGCCCGAGCCGGTCAGGCAGATGATCGCTGGTCAGACCACGGTGGAAGCGGTGCGCAACGGCGGGTTCTGCGTGCCGCATGGCGGTGGTTTCGCCGACGCCTTCATCAAGCCGGAGCGGATGCCGGACTGGTTCAACGAGGCCGACGTCGATTTCCTCGCCGCCGAGTTCGAGCGCTCCGGATTCTCCGGGCCCTTGAGCTATTACGCCAACATCGACGCCAGCTGGCAGGTACTGGCGCCGCAGGCCGGCAAGCCGCTGACGGTGCCGGCGCTTTTCATCGGCGGCGAGTTCGACATCGCCACTGCCTGGGGCCGCGAGGCGATCGAGCGTGCACACGAGCACATACCGGACTATCGCGGCAGCATCATCGTCCAGGGCAGCGGTCACTGGATCCAGCAGGAGCGGCCGGCCGAAACCAACGCGGCCATCATCGACTTTCTCAAGGGTCTGGCGTAAGCACGAAGCTTCAGTCGCGAGCAAGGCGTGCTGCGGTGCACTTGTGGCGGTTTGTCTTTGCAACGACGAGGAGCGACATGAGACAGGGATTGTCGAACATGGCACCACGGCTGGCCGCCGCCGCCATCATGCTGACGCTGGCCGCCTGCAACAACACGGGAGAATCGCCGCCGGCGGCGTCGTCTGATGCCGATGCCAAGGCCGCCGAGACGCCGCGCAGCGATGCCGGCGGCGCGATCACGATCGCGCTGAATCTGACGACCGACACCGGCCTGGGCGATCCGATCGGCACCGTAACCTTGCGCGAGACGCCGCACGGCCTGGTGTTCGAGCCGGCGCTGCAGGGGCTGCCGCCGGGCCTGCATGGCTTCCATGTCCACGAGAACGGTACCTGCGAGCCCAAGGATAAGGAGGGCAAGCCGGAGCCGGCCGGCGGCGCCGGCGGCCACTATGATCCGGGCAAGACTGGTGCGCACGGCGCGCCCTGGGGCGAAGGCCACGCCGGCGATCTGCCGCCGCTGTATGTCGACAGCGACGGCAAGGCGACGCAGCCGGTGCTGGCGCCGCGCTTGAAGATTGCCGAGCTCAAGCAGCATGCGCTGATGATCCACGGCGGCGGTGACAACCACGCCGACCAGCCGGCGCCGCTCGGCGGCGGCGCGGCACGCATCGCCTGCGGTGTGATCTCGTAGGGCGCTTGCAGACCGGGCGCTGCGCGCGCTACTGCGCCAGCGCCCGCACCGCCTTGGCGGCGGCGGATGCGCGGTTCTCGACGCCGAGCTTGGTGAAGATCTGCTCCAGATGCTTGTTCACCGTGCGCGGACTGATGCCGAGGATCTCGCTCATGTCGCGATTGGACTTGCCGCGCGCGATCCACAGCAGCACTTCGGCTTCGCGATGGGTCAGGGACAAGGCCTGCTGCAGCACGCCGGTCTGCTGCTGGGCCTGCAGGTCGCGATCGGCATAGGCTTCGGTGACGCGGAACAGGAATTCGTCCGGCCCGGTCGAGCTGACGAACGAGAACTCCAGCCGGCGGTCGCCGGCGTCGAGCATGGCGGTGCCGGAGGGTTCGCTGCGCAGCTGGCGCATCTGTTCGGCCAGCGCCGGCGGAAACTGCGGCAGGCCGCCGTGACTCGGCAGCGCCTGGCTCAGCAATTGTGTAGCGCGCGGCGTGCACCATAGCAGCTGGCCGCTGGCATCGGTCGACAGCAGGAAACGGCCGGTGGCGTCCAGCGCCGCGCGCGAGCCCTGCGCGATGCGCGCGTTGGCCAGATGCACGCGGATGCGCGCCAGCAGTTCTTCGACGACGATCGGCTTGGTCACATAGTCGACGCCGCCGGCGGCAAGGCCGCGGACCACGTGTTCGGTGTCGGACAGCCCGGTCATGAAGATCACCGGCACATGCGTCAGCAGCTTGTCCTGCTTGAGTCGCCGGCAGGTCTCGAAGCCGTCGATGCCGGGCATCACGCCGTCCATCAGGATCAGGTCCGGTGTGATCTGGTCGACCAGATTCAGCGCGCTGTCGCCATCGGTTGCGACCAGCACCGTCACGCCGGCCTGATCGAGCGTATCGGTCAGAAAGCTCAGCGTGTCCGGCGTGTCGTCGACGACCAGGACGATGTCACGGCGCTTTTCGGATTCAGCCATCGGCGGGTACGTGGTTTTTCAGCGCGTCGAGCACATTGATATACGTCTTCAGATCGAAGCGCGCGACCAGGGCCTGCAACTGGGCTGCCAGTGCCTGGCTGGCCGCGTCGGCGTTGTGCATCTCGCGCAGCTTGGCCTCGATGCCGCGGACGTGGCCGATGCGGCCGAGCTGGTAGAGCTCGTCGACGAAGGCGCGCGCCGCCGGCGACAGCGCCGGCAGCACGCTGGGCGATGCCGGTGCGATCGCCGGCACGGGCTGGCGAATCCACTGCAGCCCGAGAAGCTGGCCGAGCTTGTCCAGCAACTGATCGATGTCGACCGGCTGGAGCACGAAGGCGTCATGCAGTGC
>CBINNP010000032.1:0-19999 GCA_966252075.1 uncultured Solimonas sp. | reverse complement strand
GGCTGCGGCTGATCTCGGCGGTGGCGGCGTCTTCCATCAGGTTGTGGATCGGCACACAGCCGTTGCCGGCCAGCCAGGCGCCCAGGTAATGGATGCCGACGTTGATGTTGTTGCGCACGCCGGCCTCGGTGATCGGCTGCTCCGGCTGGAAGTTCATCCAGTCCTTGGGGCCGTAGGTGTCGTCGCGCTGCTTGTCCCACTGATTCGGACGGTCGCCGAGCACCTTCTGGAACTCTTCCTGCGCCAGCGCCACCAGGCCCGGATGCGCGACCCAGCCGCCGTCGAAGCCGTCACGCGCGTCGCGCGCCTTGTCGTTGCGGATGCCGGCCATCGCCTTGTCGTTGGCCACCGGATCGTTCTTGATCGGGATCAGCGCGCTCATGCCGCCCATCGCCGGGGCGCCGCGCTTGTGGCAGGCCTTGACCAGCGCCAGCGCGTAGGCGCGCATGAACGGCACTTCCATGGTGATGCTGCTGCGCTGCGCGAGGCAGAAATCGGTATTGCGCTTGAACTTCTTGATGCACGAGAAGATGTAGTCCCAGCGGCCCGCGTTGAGGCCGGCGCTGTGGTCGCGCAGTTCGTACAGGATCTCTTCCATCTCGAAGGTGGCGAGGATGGTCTCGACCAGCACGGTAGCCTTGATCGTGCCCTTGGGCAGGCCGATGTGCTCCTGCGCCATCACGAAGATATCGTTCCACAGGCGCGCTTCGAGATGGCTTTCCATCTTCGGCAGGTAGTAGAACGGGCCGGCGCCGCGCGCGATCTGCTCCTTGGCGTTGTGGAAGAACACCAGCGCGAAATCGAAGATGCCGCCGGACACGCGCTGGCCGTCGACCAGCACGTGCTTCTCGTCCAGATGCCAGCCGCGCGGACGGATCTGCAGGGTCGCAACCTTGTCGTTAAGGCGGTATTCCTTGCCCTTCTCGTTGGTGAAGCTGATCTGGCGGCGAATCGCGTCGTACAGGTTCACCTGGCCCTGGATCTGGTTGAACCAGTTCGGGCTGTTGGAATCCTCGAAGTCGGTCATGTACGAATCAGCGCCCGAGTTGAAGGCGTTGATGATCATCTTGCGCTCGACCGGGCCGGTGATTTCGACGCGGCGGTTTTCCAGCGCCTTGGGCAGCGGCGCGACCTTCCAGTCGCCCTCGCGGATCGCCTGGGTTTCCGGCAGGAAGTCCGGCAGCTCGCCGGCGTCGATGCGCGCCTGGCGGGCGACGCGGGCCTTGAGCAGCTCCTGGCGGCGCGGTTCGAAGGCGCGGTGCAGCTTGGCGACCAGGGCCAGCGCGTCCGGCGTGAGGATTTCGTCGAAGCGCGGCTCGATCGGGGCGTTGATCTGCATGCCGACGGGGAGGCTGAGGCTCATGGGAGGCTCCGTTTGCGTGAGGCGGGGGTCATTCGGGACGGCGATGATAGGTCCGTTGCGGCGACGGATGAATCGACTAGACTGCAAAGCATCTTTTACTTTTTGTATTAACTGCGTGAATCCGCTCCGCGAAATCGAAACCTTCGTCCAGGTCGCGCAGCGCGGCTCGCTGTCCGCCGCCGCACGCGCCCTGGACCTGACGCCGGCCATGATCGGCCGCCGCGTCGATGCGCTGGAAGCGCGCCTCGGCGTGCGCCTGCTGACGCGCACCACACGCAGCCTGACGCTGACGCCGGAAGGCAGCGCCTTTCTCGAAGACTGCCAGCGCATCCTCGAAGAACTGGCCAGCGCCGAGGCCGCGGTCAGCAGCGGCAGCGCCCGCGCCAGCGGCCATCTGCGCGTCACCGCGCCGGCCGGCTTTGGCCGCCGCCACGTCGCGCCGGCGGTCGCCGGCTTTCTCGCCGCGCATCCGGACGTGACGCTGTCGCTGGATCTTTCCGACCGCATCGCCGACATCGCCAACGAGAACATCGATTGCGCGATCCGCCTCGGCGATCTGCCCGACTCGCGACTGGTGCGCGTGCATCTCGCCGAGAACCGCCGCGTCGTCGTCGCCAGTCCCGCCTATCTCAAGCGACGCGGCACGCCCAGGCACCCCGACGATCTGGCCCAGCACGATTGCCTGCACCTGGGCGACAGCGGCGGCCAGGCGCGTGGCTGGAGCTTCATCGTTGATGGCGAGCTGCGCAGCTACAAGCCGCGCGGACGCTTCGATTGCAATGACGGCGCCGTGCTGCACGAGTGGGCGCTGGCCGGTCGCGGCCTGGCATGGCGCTCGCTATGGGAGATCGGTGCCGATCTGGCCGCCGGCCGGCTGCGCGCGGTGCTGCAGGATTTCGTCGCGCCGCCCAACGGCATCTACGCGCTGTTCGTCGAGCGCCGCCACCAGCCCTTGCGGATGCGGCTGTTCATCGAGCATCTGAAGCAGACTTTCGGCGATCCACACTACTGGGAAGCACACAAGCGCGGGCCCTGAATTCCACGGAACCCCGCGGCAGCAGGACTCTCTAAACCGCCATGCACGCCAACACCCGCCCCACCCTGCGCCCATTGCTGTCGTCCCTGCTCTGCGCCAGCCTGCTGCTCGGCTGCTCTTCTTTCGGCAGCAAGCGGCTGGAGCACGACCAGGTCGACTATGCGCGCGCCATCGACCGCGCGCAGAAGCGGCAGACGCTGGCCAACATCGTCGCCCTGCGCTATGCCGACACGCCGACCTTCCTGCCGGTGACGCAGGTGATCGCCGCATACTCGTTCGAGGGCTCGGTGAGCGGCTCGATCAGCGGCATCATCGGCGGCGACGCCGATGCTTCCGGCACGGTCGGCGCCGGAGCCGGCTACTCCAATCGCCCGACCTTCACCTTCTCGCCGGTCAACGGCGAGGAGTTTGCGCAGAGTTACATCCGCCCGCTGTCACCGGCGCTGGTGCTGCCGCTGGCGCAGAGCGGCGTGCCGATCGACCTGTTGCTGCGCATCGTTGCGCAGTCGGTCGGCGACCTGCACAACAGCGCCGCGCTGTCCGGCCCTTCCAGCGCCGGCTCGGCCGGCTTCTTCGAGATGATCCACCTGCTGCGCAGCCTGCAGCTCAAGGGCGCGCTGACCGTGCGCTTCGCGCGCGACGATAGCGGCAACCGCGTATTCCTGGCGATCGACCCCACGCACTCGGACGACGACGAGATCCGCAAGCAGGCGCGCCGCGTACAGCAACTGCTGCACCTGCAGGACGCCGACAACGAGTTCGAGATCGTCTACGGCGCGGCGCCCAAGGATCGCAAGGCCATCAGCATCGTCACCCGCTCGGTGCTCGGCATCCTCACCGAGCTGGGTGCGCAGATCGACGTGCCGGAGGCCGACGTCAACGACCAGGCGACCGTCGCCACGGTACGGATGATCGGCGTCGAAACGCGACCGACCATCGCCATCCACGTCGGCGAATCGGCGCCCAAGGATGCCTACGCGACGATCCGCTACGGCCAGCACGATTACTGGATCGAGCGCCGCGACTTCGATTCCAAGTTTGCTTTCAGCGTGGTGCAGAACCTGATGGCGCTGGCGGAAAGCAGCCAGAACGGCAAGGTGCCGATCGTGACCATTCCGGCCAATTGAAAAAGCCCCGGCACGGCCGGGGCTTTTGGCGAATCCGCCGTGATGGACTCAGACCACCGACAGGCGCACGTCGATGTTGCCGCGCGTCGCGTTCGAGTACGGGCAGACCTCGTGTGCCTTGGCCACCAGCGCCTCCGCCTCGGCTCGTGCCAGCCCCGGCAGCGACACCGCCAGCGCGACGTCCAGGCCAAAGCCGCCTTGCGCGCGCGGACCGATGCCCACGGTGGCCTGCACCGTCGTTTCGGCCGGCACCTTGGGGCCGCCCTGCGAGGCGACGAACTTCAAGGCGCCGATGAAGCAGGCCGAGTAGCCGGCCGCGAACAGCTGCTCCGGGTTGTTGCCGGCACCGCCGGCGCCGCCGAGTTCCTTGGGAGTGGTCAGCTTGATTTCGAGGCTGCCGTCATCGACGGCGCTGCGGCCATCGCGGCCGCCGATCGAGGTGGCGCTGGTGCGGTAGAGGACATTGATGCTCATTGCGGGCTCCAGATGGATGAGGCGCTGCGGCGCCGGAATCGGGTGTTGATAGCTGCGGACACACGGCCCGTCAGCCGACGCGCTGAACATTACTCGCAATTAAATTGCACACAAAATAATTAAACGAAACTAAAGGAGGGTCTCTTATGCAATTTAATTGCGAGCAACTCAATTGCCCGATTCTTTTATAGTGGCTGCCGGTTTTCCGGAAGAACGCCATGCCCCGCCCCCCCGCCGATGCCCCACAGCCCCGCGCAGACGCCGCCGAGATGAGCGTGGACGCGATGCTGCAGCTCTCCAATCAGCTGTGCTTCGCCGTCTACTCCACATCGCTCGCATTCAACGCGGTCTACAAGCCGCTGCTGGACCAGCTGGGGCTGACCTACCCGCAGTACCTGGCGATGCTGGCGCTCTGGCAGCGCGACGACGTGCCGGTCAAGGAGATCGGCCGCCTGCTGCATCTGGATTCCGGCACGCTGACGCCCTTGCTGAAGCGGCTGGAAGCCGCCGGCCTGGTCAGCCGCACGCGCAGCAGCGAGGACGAGCGCCAGGTGCGCATCACGCTGACCGCCACCGGCCGCGCCTTGCGCGAGCGGGCCAAGGCGGTGCCGCTGGGCATCCTCGCCGCCTGCGGGCTGTCGACGCCGACCCTGCTGCAACTCAAGGATGAGTTGCTGGCCCTGCGCGCGCGGCTGGACGCGGCCGCCTGATACCGGACCGTAGCAGGCCGGATTCAGTCCGGCTGCTGCTGGCCGACGTAGGCAAAGCGCGGGACGGGCGCCGCGCCAGGCTCTGGCACCACGGTCTGGTTCCACACCGTCAGCCGGCGCGTGCTCATCGGCAGGCCCAGACGCGGATACAGGCGCGTGTAGACGACGACGGTCTCGTTGCTCTCGTCGGCGCGCGCCAGGCCGAGCGCGAGGTAGTAGTTGCCCTTGTAGTGCCGATAGACGCCGGCGCGGAATTCCTCTGTCTGCATGCTGCGCTCCTGCCCTCGAAAATGGGCCGCCAGCTTTGCAGATCGGCGGCGCCGCTGGCAGCGGCTCGCCGCCGAACCGACATCGAAACGTCACGGCCGTGTTACAGGCACTTCTTAAGTTCGTCCGGATGTGCGCATCGCGCGCAAACACCTGGAACGAACGTGAAACGCAAGCCTTTACTGCGCTCGGCGCTGCTGCCGTTTGCGCTGCTGATTCCCGAGCTGGCCGGCGCGCAGGACGGCGCGGGCGACAACACACAGATCGCCGCCGCCGAGGCCAGCCCTGCGCCGACGGCCGAGTCGATCGAAGAAGTGATCGTCACCGGCAAGCTCGCGTTTCGCAACCGCACCGAGGATCCCAATCCGGTGCTGTCCTACGACCTCGAATACTTCCAGCGCTTCGAGCCGGTGTCGGTCGGCGAAATGCTCAAACGCGTGCCGGGCGTCACCTTCACCTCCGACGTGCTGGAGTTCGACGGCGTGTCGATGCGCGGCCTGCCGCCGGGCTATGCGCAGATCCTCATCAACGGCCGCCGCGCGCCGGGCGGTGAGGCCGACCGCAGCTTCTTCGTCGACCGCATCCCGGCCGAGCTGGTCGAGCGCATCGAGATCATCCGCTCGCCGCGCGCCGACCAGCCCAGCGAAGGCATCGGCGGCACGCTCAACATCGTGCTCAAGGAAGGCGCCCAGCTCGACGGCGGCTTCGTCAAGACCGGCGCTCTGGTCAACGACGACGGCGAGGTCCGGCCTTCCGCCGCGCTGGCTTACGCCGGCAGCGCCGATCGGACCAGCTACTGGGCGGCGCTGAATTACCAGGGCCGGCGCAACCCGAAGAACAAGACCAGCCGCCGCTACGGCGGTGAGTTCGAGGAGATCGACAACATCGAGCGCCAGGACGACACGCGCGACGGCGTCGACCTCTCCGCCAACGGCGAGCTGACACAGCGCTTCGACAGCGGCCGGCTGCGGCTGTCCGGCCTGGTGGTCGATACCGACCGCGACGAGGACGAGCGCTCGCTGACCTACGTCGACGATGGCAACGGCAGCATCACCGCGCCCGACGAGGCCGAGCTGCAGCGCGAGCGCATCGGCCAGCAGACCTACCGTTTCAACGCCGACGGTGAGTTCGCGCTCGGTGCCGGCGAGCTGGAAGTGGTGGCTGGCTGGGCGCGCTTCCGCGAGGACAGCCACGCCGACACCGACGCCGGCGACGATCTGCAGTCTCTGGAGCTCGACGAGCACGTCAAGACCGACATCACCGACGACGAGTGGAACGGCCGGCTGGCCTGGGCCCAGAAGTTCGGCGAGCTGCGCCTCAAGACCGGCGTCGATGTGCTGCGCAAAGAGCGCGATGGCGCCGAGGTGGAGTTCGAGGTCGAGGATGGCGCGATCGGCGAACCGGACCCGGCGCCGGGCGCGGTCTACACCATCGAGGAAACGCGCATCGATCCGTTTGCGCGCATCGACCTGCGCTTCGGTACGCAGTGGACGCTGGACCTGGGCCTGCGCGTCGAGACGACCGACCGCGATGTCGCCAGCGACGCCGGCAAGGCCAGCGACCAATCCACGGAATGGAATCCGTCCGCGCACCTGGGCTATGCGCTGAGCCCGCTCGACCAGATCCGCGCCTCGCTGGCGCGCACCGTGCGCCGGCCGGACTACGATCTGATCGCGCCGTACCTGCAGGAAGAGGAACCGACCGATGGCGACGACCTGATCGGCAATCCGCAGCTGCAGAACGAGACCGCCTGGGGCCTGGACCTCGGCTACGAGCGCAAGCTCGGCAACAGCGGTGTCGCCGGCCTCAACCTGTTCTACCGCGACATCAGCGACCTGATCGAGATGGTCGGCACCGGCGAGACCTCGTCGTCCGGCGACGGCCAGGTGTACCGCGCCGACAACATAGGCGACGGCGAGACCTGGGGCGCGGAGCTGGACTTCTCGTCGCCGCTGGGCGTCGTCGGTCTGCCGGACACCGGCCTGTTCTTCAACTACACCTGGATGGACAGCGAGGTCCGCGATCCTTTCACCGGCGCCAGGCGGCGCTTCACCAACCAGCCGCACAACGTCTACAACCTCGGCTTCATCCAGACCGTGCAGGCCTGGGACTTCAGCTTCGGCGCCAGCTACTCGGACCGCGACGCCGGCTTTGAATCGAGCCTCGACGAAGAAGTCGAAGTCGACTACACCGGCGATCTGGAAGTGTTCGTCGAGAAGCGCTTCGGCAGGCGCCTGGTACTGCGCCTGGTCGGCATGAACCTGCTCGACAAGAACAAGACCGAGCGCTTCCGCACCTACGATGGCGATACCGCGGCGGAGATCATCGAGGCGCGTCGCGCCGGCGAGGTCGACGAGAGCGAGATCGAGCGCGAGCGCTCCGGTGCCTTGTACCAGGCGACGCTGCGCTATGCATTCTGAAGACCAAAGAGATTCGAGCATGCGCCTGCGCCTGATGCTGCTGTGCCTGCTGCCGGGCTTCGCCGCCTGCGGCGCTGCCAAGCCGGCGGTGGAAACGGCATCCGTCACCGTCGTCAATGAGACCGAGGCGGTCGAATCGCGCGACGACGCCGCCGACGATCCGGCGATCTGGCGCCATGCCGCCGACCCGGCGGCGAGCCTGATCGTCTCCACCGACAAGAAAGCCGGCCTCTACGTGCACGGCATCGACGGCAAGCGCCGCTCGTTCCTCAAGACCGGCCGCCTCAACAACGTCGACCTGCGCGACGCGGTGCGGATCGGCGAGCGCAGCGTGGTGCTGGTCGCCGCCAGCGATCGCGACGATCCGCAGCAGGCGATGCTGTCGCTGTTCACGCTGGACACCGCTGCCGGCACGCTGAAACCGCTGGCGCGGCTGCCGGCGATCGACGGCGAAGGCTATGGCCTGTGCCTGTGGCGCCGCGCCGCCGACCTTGCGCTGTTCGCCTTCCTGGTCACCAAGCAGGGCCGGATCGCGCAGCTGCAGCTGGATTTCAGCGGCGCCGCGCCGGTAGCCAAACGGGTGCGCACGCTCGCACTCAAGAGCCAGTCGGAAGGCTGCGTCGCCGACGACCGCACGGGCCAGCTCTACGTTGCCGAAGAGGATGTCGGCATCTGGCGCTTCGCTGCCGATCCGGCTGCCAGCGTCGAAGCGCAGCGCTTCGCCCGCGTCGATGGCAAGCAGCTGGTCGCCGACGTCGAAGGCCTGGCGCTGGCCGCGATCGGCGAGGACGACGGCTATCTGCTGGCATCGAGCCAGGGCGACAACGCCTACGCGGTCTATGGCTTGCGCGATGCGCGCTACGCCGGCCGCTTCCGCCTGGTGCCGAATGCCGGCGGCATCGACGGCACCCGCGAGACCGACGGCATCGAGCTGATGCTCGGCGACTTCGGCGCCGACTATCCGGGCGGCCTGTTCATCGCCCAGGACGGCGACAACGCGCCGCAGCCGCAGAACTTCAAGCTGACCTCGTGGCAGGCGATCGTGCGCGCGCTGCCGCAGCTGAATCAGCCGTAGCCCGGTTCGCCGCAAGCGAGCCGGGACCGGCTCAGGCCGCGACGAACGCCGTGTGCAGCTGCTCCGGCGCCAATTGCACGCCAAGCGCGGCATCGAGCCGCAGGCAGTCGTGCTCGCGGCGCACGATCTCGAACAGCTGCGCCGCCTCGGGATAGCTGCGCGCCAGCCACACCAGCCACTGCTTGAGCCGACCGGACGCGAAGCGCGGCGGCAGCCGGCGCCGCGTCTTGCGCCAGAACGCCTGCAGCAGCGGCTCGATCGCGTCCCAGCCGAGCGGCTGCGGCTCGCGGCCGGCGGCGACGTCGGCGATCTGCCGCGCCAGATCAGGCCGCGCGATCAGGCCGCGGCCGAGCATGAAATCGCTGGCGCCGCTGAGCTGGCGGCAGCGCTGCCAGTCCTCCACGCTCCAGATCTCGCCGTTGGCGTAGACCGGTACGTCGACGACCTCGCGCACACGGGCGATCCATTCCCAATGCGCCGGCGGCCGGTAGCCGTCGACCTTGGTTCGTGCATGGACGACCAGCTGCGCGGCACCGCCATCGGCCAGCGCGCGGGCACAGTCGAGTGCCAGCCCGGGGTGCTCGTAGCCGAGCCGCATCTTGGCGGTCACGGCGATGGCCGCCGGCACCGCGCGCCGCACCTCGCGGACGATACGCAGCAGCAGCTCCGGCTCCTTGAGCAGCACCGCGCCGCCACGCGAGCGGTTGACGGTCTTGGCCGGGCAGCCGAAGTTGAGGTCGATCACCGGCGCGCCGAGCGTGCAGGCAAAGGCGGCGTTGTCGGCCAGGCAGGCGGGATCGGAGCCGAGCAGCTGCACGCGCATCGGCGTGCCGGACGCGGTGCGCGAGCCGCGCTGCAGTTCGGGGGCGAAGCGATGGAACACCGAGGCCGGCAGGCGTCGTTCGCTGACGCGGATGAACTCGCTGACGCACCAGTCGATGCCGCCGACGGCGGTCAGCACCTCGCGCAGGACGTCGTCGACCAGGCCTTCCATCGGCGCCAGGGCCAGCTGCATCGTCGATACGCTCCTCGGAGTGGTGAGGCTGAAGCGGGCGCGCATTATGCCCGCCCGGCCAGGGCGGCCGGCGCGCTCCCGTACAATCCGCCGCCATGCACACCCTCGTCCTCGACGCCGAACTGCTCGCCACCGTCCTGCAGATCATCGCCATCGACATCCTGCTGGGCGGCGACAACGCGGTGGTCATCGCCCTGGCCTGCCGCAGGCTGCCGCCGGCGCTGCGCGGCCGCGGCATCTTCTGGGGCGCGTTCGGCGCGGTGGCGATGCGCTTCTTGTTCGTGTTCTTCACCGTGCAGCTGCTGGCGCTGCCGTACCTGAAGCTGATCGGCGGCGTGCTGCTGTTGTGGATCGGCATCAAGCTGCTGCTGCCGCAGGACGAGGAAAACCACGAGAACATCCCCGCCAGTACTCATCTGCTCGGCGCGATCCGCACGATCATCGTCGCCGACGCGGTGATGAGCCTCGACAACGTGGTCGCGATCGCCGGTGCCGCCGACGGTCATCTGCTGCTGGTGGCGATCGGCGTGCTGATCAGCGTACCGGTGATCGTCTGGGGCAGCCGGCTGGTACTGGCGCTGATGGAACGGCTGCCGATGCTGGTGATGCTCGGCGCAGCGCTGCTCGGCTGGATCGCCGGCGGCCTGATCGTCGAGGACCATGCAGTCGGTGCCCGGCTGCCGGCGCTGCCGCAACTGCACTGGTTCACCTCGCTGGCCGGCGCCGCGTTCGTGGTGCTGGCGGGCCTGCTGCTGGCACGGCGACAGCGGTCTGCGTAGGGCGGGAGCATCCCGCCTTTTCGCGATCGGCGGCATAGGCGGCTCACGCCGCTCCTCCCGCCCTGCTCGCTACCCGTTCCGCGTTCGCAGATTGACGCGTTCACGAGTCATCGATCCGCGACACCTCGCGCGTATCGCGCATGCCGACGTAAACCAGCAGCGAAACGCCGATGCAGGCGGTCACGTACCAGGCGTAGCCCTGCTCGTGGCCGATGCTCTTGAACCACAGCGCCAGGTATTCGGCCGTGCCGCCGAACAGCGACACGGTCAGCGCGTACGGCAGGCCCACGCCGAGCGCGCGCACTTCGGTCGGGAACAGCTCCGCCTTTACCACCGCGTTGACTGCGGTGTAGCCGCTGACGATGGTCAGCGCGGCGAGAATCAGCCAGAACGCCTGCCATGGCGTCTGCACCGTCTGCAACGCCGACAGGATCGGCACCGTCAGCAGCGTGCCGAGCACGCCGAAGCCGATCAGCACCGGCCGCCGGCCGATGCGGTCGGACAGCGCACCGACCAGCGGCTGCAGCAGCGCGAACACCAGCAGGCTGGCGCCGGACACCAGCGTCGCGGTGTCCTTGCTCATGCCGGCGCTGTTGACGAGGTACTTCTGCATGTAGGTGGTGTAGGTGTAGAAGGCCAGCGTGCCGCCCATGGTCAGGCCGACGACGATCGCCAGCTCGCGCGGATGGCGCAGCAGCTCGCGCAGCGGGCTGCGCCTGGCGCGCGGCTGCGCGCGGAAGGCGCTGGTCTCGGTCATCGAGCGGCGCAGCCACAGCGCCAGCAGCGCGCACAAGGCGCCGATCACGAACGGAATCCGCCAGCCCCAGCTTTCCAGCTGCGCCGGCGTCAGCAGCAAGCGCTGCAGCACGATCAGCACGCCCAGCGCCAGCAGCTGGCCGCCGACCAGCGTCAGGTACTGGAAGCTCGACCAGAAGCCGCGATGCGCGCGCGTCGCCATCTCCGACAGATAGGTCGCCGAGGTGCCGTACTCGCCGCCGACCGATAAACCCTGCAGCAGCCGCGCGAGCACCAGCAGCAGCGGCGCGGCGATGCCGATCTGCGCGTAGCCCGGCGTGCAGGCGATCAGCAGCGAGCCGCCGCACATCAGCCACACCGACAGCAGCAGTGCCGCCTTGCGGCCGCGGCGATCGGCATACCAGCCCATCAGCCAGCCGCCGATCGGCCGCATCAGGAAGCCCACCGCGAAGATCGCCGCGGTGTTGAGCAACTGCGCGGTCAGATCGCCGCTGGGAAAGAACACCTTGGCGAAGTACAGCGAGAACGCCGAGTAGACGTACCAGTCGTACCACTCGACGAGGTTGCCGACGCTGCCGCTGAAGATCGAGCGCAGGCGCTGCAACGGCGTCAGGATGGGCGCGGTTTCCATGAGTGTGGAGGCGGGAGCGTGGCCCGACCTTAGCAGCTGTGGCGCGACGGCTGCGACACTGCCATGCTCGCGCCGCATCCCACCTTCGTTCCGCTCATGGCGAAAGCCTCGCGCTTCTATCTCTGGGTCCTGGCGGCCGTGCTGGCCGGCGGCCTGCTCGGCCATTTCGCGCCGGCCTTCGCGGTGCAGCTCAAGCCGCTGGGCGATGGCTTCATCGCGCTGATCAAGATGCTGATCGCGCCGGTGATCTTCCTCACCGTGGTGCTCGGCGTCGCCGGCGTGGCGGACGTCAAGAAGGTGGGCCGCGTGGGCGTCAAGGCGATCCTCTACTTCGAGGTGGTGTCGACGCTGGCCCTGGCTATCGGCCTCGTCGTGGTCAATCTGCTCAAGCCCGGCGCCGGTTTCAATGTCGACCCGGCAACGCTCGATGCCGGTGCGGTGGCCCGCTACGCACAGGCCGCGCACGAGCAGTCCACCGTGCAGTTCCTGCTGCACATCATTCCCAAAACTTTTATCGACGCGTTCAGCGGCGATGGCGATCTGCTGCAGGTGCTGCTGCTGGCGCTGCTGTTCGGCTTTGCGCTGACCGCGCTCGGCGAGCGCGGCCGGCCGGTGATCGAGTTCTGCGAATCGCTGTCGCAGGTGTTCTTCCGGATGATCGCGATGGTGATGAAGCTGGCGCCGCTCGGCGCCGGCGGCGCGATGGCGTTCACGATCGGCAAGTACGGCGTCGACAGCCTCGGCCCGCTGCTCAAGCTGATGGCCGCCTTCTACTTGAGCTGTGCACTGTTCGTGCTGCTGGTGCTCGGCAGCATCGCCCGGCTGCTCGGCTTCTCGATCCTGCGCTTCCTGCGCTACATCGGCGACGAACTGCTGCTGGTGCTCGGCACCTCGTCGTCGGAATCGGCGCTGGTGCCGCTGATGCAGAAGCTGGAGCGGCTCGGCTGCTCGCGCCCGGTAGTCGGCCTGGTGGTGCCCAGCGGCTATTCGTTCAACCTCGACGGCACCAACATCTATCTGACGATGGCGGCGATCTTCATCGCCCAGGCGCTCAACGTCGAACTGACGCTGACGCAGGAGCTGAGCCTGCTGGCGGTGGCGATGCTGACCTCCAAGGGTGCCTCCGGCGTCACCGGCGCCGGCTTCATCACGCTGGCGGCGACGCTGGCGGTGGTGCCGGCGGTGCCGGTCGCCGGCCTGGCGCTGATTCTCGGCATCGACCGTTTCATGAGCGAGGCCCGCGCGCTGACCAATCTGATCGGCAATGGCGTGGCGACGATCGCCGTGGCGCGCTGGGAAAACGAGCTGGACCGCGAGCAGCTGCGCGCGACGCTCGCCGCCGACGGCCCGCAAGCCGCCCGGGCCTGAGCGTCCCGGCCACTGGAACCCCGCCCCGGGACGATCCGGCGACGCGGCGACGCAGGCAAGCCCACGCCGTTTGCCCGATAATGCTCGGCTTATCGCGCGCCGCCCTTTTCCCCCGATGCGGCCCGCCGGACACGCCTAGAACCATGCGAGACCTGAAAGCCTTACGCCAAGCGGCCCTGGATTATCACGAGCATCCGACACCCGGAAAGCTCTCGGTCACACCGACCAAGCAGATGACCAACCAGAGCGACCTCGCCCTGGCCTACTCGCCCGGCGTGGCCGCCGCCTGCGAGGAGATCGTCGCCGACCCGGCCAATGCCTTCCGCTATACCGCGCGCGGCAATCTGGTCGCGGTCATCACCAACGGCACCGCAGTGCTGGGCCTGGGCCCGATCGGCCCGCTCGCCGCCAAGCCGGTGATGGAAGGCAAGGCGGTGCTGTTCAAGAAGTTCGCCGGCATCGACGTGTTCGACATCGAGATCGACCAGCGCGATCCGGACAAGCTGATCGAGACCATCGCCGCGCTCGAACCGACGTTCGGCGGCATCAACCTTGAAGACATCAAGGCGCCGGAGTGCTTCTACATCGAGCGCGAGTTGCGCAAGCGGATGAAGATCCCGGTCTTCCACGACGACCAGCATGGCACCGCCATCATCGTCGGCGCCGCCTTCCTCAATGCGCTGGCGGTGGTCGGCAAGGACATCAAGAAGATCAAGCTGGTGGTCAGCGGCGCCGGCGCCGCGGCGCTGGCCTGCGTCGAGCTGCTGGTGGACCTCGGCCTGCCCATCGGGAACATCTGGCTGACCGACATCGCCGGCGTGGTCTATCGCGGCCGCACCGAGCTGATGGACGAGGACAAGGCGCGCTACGCACAGGAGACGCGCGCACGCACGCTGGCCGAGGTGATCCCGGGCGCCGACATGTTCCTGGGCCTGTCGGCCGGCGGCGTGCTCAAGCCGGAAATGGTGGCGACGATGGCGCCCAACCCGCTGGTGTTCGCGCTCGCCAACCCGACGCCGGAAATCCTGCCGGAAGAGGTCAAGGCAGTGCGCAGCGACGCAATCATCGCCACCGGCCGCACGGACTACCCGAACCAGGTCAACAACGTTCTCTGCTTCCCGTTCATCTTCCGCGGCGCGCTCGACGTCGGCAGCACCACGATCACGCGCTCGATGGAGATTGCCGCGGTGCACGCCATCGCCGATCTGGCGCGGCAGGAACAGAACGATGTGGTGGCACAGGCCTACGGCATCCAGAACCTGTCGTTCGGCCCGGAATACCTGATTCCCAAGCCCTTCGATCCGCGGCTGATCGTCAAGATCGCGCCGGCGGTGGCGCAGGCAGCGATCGACGCCGGCGTGGCGACGCGGCCGATCGAGGACTTCGACGCCTACCGGCAGAAGCTGCAGCAGTTCGTCTACCACAGCGGCACGCTGATGAAGCCGGTGTTCGCCGCGGCGCGCAAGCTGTCGCCGGACAGAAGCCGCGTGATCTACGCCGAGGGCGAGGAGGAGCGCGTGCTGCGCGCCGCGCAGATCGCCGTCGATGAAAAGCTCGCACGGCCGATCCTGGTCGGCCGCCCGGCGGTGATCGCCGAGCGCATCCAGCGCTACGGCCTGCGCCTGCGCGAGGACGAGCACTACACGGTGGTCAATCCCGAGAACGACCACCGCTACCGCGAGTACTGGCAGGAATATCACCAGCTGATGTGCCGCCGCGGCATCACCGAGCCGTACGCGCGGCTGGAGATGCGCCGCCGCAACACGCTGATCGCGTCGATGCTGCTGAAGAAGGGCGAAGGCGACGCCATGCTGTGCGGCACCGTCAGCACGGCGATCCGCCACCTGGAATACATCGACCACGTGATCGGCCTGCGTGGCGGGGCGGGCACCTACGCGGCGATGAATGCGCTGATCCTGCAGGATCGCCAGGTCTTCATCGTCGACACCCACATCAATCCGGACCCGAGCGCCGAGCAGCTGGCCGAGATCACCATCATGGCGGCCAGCGCGATCAGCGGCTTCGGCATCGCGCCGAAGGCGGCGCTGCTGTCGCACTCCAACTTCGGCAGTCTCGACACCGCCTCGTCGCGCAAGATGCGCGAGACCCTGGCGCTGGTGCAGCGCCGCGCCCCGGGGCTGGAGATCGACGGCGAAATGCACGGCGACTGCGCGCTCGACGAGAAGCTGCGCCGCGGCATCCTGCCGTCGACCACGCTGTCCGGCGAGGCCAACCTGCTGGTGATGCCGAATCTCGACAGCGCCAACATCGCCTACAACCTGCTCAAGACCGCCGCCGGCAACAACGTCGCGATCGGTCCGATGCTGCTCGGCGCCGCAGCGCCCGTGCACATCCTGACGCCGTCGGCGACGGTACGCCGCATCCTCAACATGACGGCGATCGCGGTGGTGCAGGCCAACACCTCGGCCTGAGCCGGCCGCAGCGACGAAAAAAGGCCCGGATCGGTGACGATCCGGGCCTTTTTCGTCTGCAGCCGCGGCTTTTACTGACAGGCGACCGGCTGGACCTTGGTCAGGTCATAGCAGCCCCAGCCGAAGCCCATCGGCCAGTAGATCAGCGCCGCCGGCGGCCAGAAGATCGATACCGGGCGGAACTTGGCCTGCAGCTTGCCCTCGCCGACCACCTTGCCGTCCTTCTCCAGCTTGTACGGAATGCCGCCGGCCACCGTCCAGAAATACGGCTTGGTGGTGACCTCGCCCGCGGTGTAGCTGGGCTCGCGGTCGCCGAAGCGGACCTTGGTCTGGTCCGGCAGGCGGAACTGCGCGGTGGTGGTGCAGGCAGCCAGCGCGAGCAGGCCGGCAAAGCCCAGCGCGCGCGCGGCGAAGCGCTTGATTTTCATTGTGGAACTCCCTTTTCTGTAGCGTGTTTACGGCAGTACTAGCGTAGGTGCCGCGGCCGCGGCACTCAACACGGGCCGCGCGGATTTTGCCGCTTCAATGTGTCGGCAGTCGCAGACGCCGGTACAAATCCGCCAGCAGCCACAGCGGGCCGATCAGCAGGAACGCCAAATCCTTGAAGAACGACGGCTGCTTGCGCTCGTAACGATGGCCGATGAACTGGCCGATCCAGGCGAGCCCGAAGATCGCCGTCGCGATCCACAGCAAGCGCTCGCCATAGACCTGCTGCAGGCCCAGCGCGCCCGCGTACATCAGCCCCAGCGCGCCGGTCATGCCGAGCGCCAGCGGCCGCGACAGCCGGGCATAGAACAGCAAGGCCAGCGCGCTGGCCGGCAGCGCCGCGTTCAGGGCTGAATCACCGAGCCGCAGGCAGGCTAGCGCGCAAATCACCGCGAACACGATCGCCGGCACGCAGACCCAGTGCAGGCGCTTGTTGATCGGGTGGCGATGGCTGTCGCCGTATTCCTCGAACCACTGTGCGAGCGTTTTCATGAGTGTGGCAACCTTGCGGCGGCTTGCCGCGATCCGGCAAGTATGTGAACGTCGGCGCGGTCGCGGCCATCGACGCCGCATAGTAAATCGCGCCCTCCACCCGCCGAGCCGCATGTCCAGTGCCCCACCCGCGAGCGATCCCGGCGAAACCCTGGACGCCCTGATCGCCCATCTCTACCGCGCCGGCCTGGAGGTTCCTGCCGAACAATACCGGCGCTGGGCACTGGCGCAGCTGATGGCGGCGGTGCCCTGCGACGCCGCGCTCTGGGGCAGCGGCTCAGTCAGCCAGCGGCGCTTCCACACCGTCACCCTGATCGGCCTGCCGGCGGAGTTTCCGCAGGCGCTGCTCGACACCACGCCGATCAACCCGGTGGTGCCGCAGCTGATGCAGAAGCTGGGCACGCCGATCGACATGGCCGATGCAGTGCCGGACGCCGAGTTCTACACGTCCGAGCTGTATCGCCGGGCGTTCGCGCCGCAGGGCATCGAACGCATACTCTCGACGGCCTGGCTGGACCCGCGCAGCGGCCTGTATTCCCTGCTGTCGCTGTATCGCCGCGATCGCAGCCGGCGCTTCGGCGCCGACGAGCAGGCACGGCAGAAGCGCCTGGTCCGCCATGTGCACGCGGCCGCCTCGCACGCCTTCTTCCTGCATCTGGCGCTGACCCGCGCCAACCGCCCCGCCCAGGCCGTGTGCGCGGTGATCGACGCGCACGGCGTCTTCGACGAGGCCGAACCGCGCTTCATCGAGTGGCTCGACGCGCGCGCGCCGGCGCGGCCGCCGCAGCACCTGCCGATCCCGATACCGGCGCCCGGCAGCACGGTCGACTTCCACGATCTCAAGCTGCGCTGCGAAACGCTCGGCGACCGCTTCCTGCTGACGCTGTGGCAGGCCGGCCCGCTCGACCGCCTGACGCCGCGCGAGCGCGAAGTGGTGCTGGCGGTGGCCAAGGGCCTGTCGTTCAAGCAGGCGGCAAAGAAAATCGGCGTGGCGCCGTCCACGGTCGCCAATCACCTGTACCGGATCTACCGCAAGCTGGGCCTCAACAACCGCACCGAGCTGGCGGCGCTGGTCCATCCGGAAACCGCCGCTTCATGACCACGGCCCTTCCGCCCGCCGGCCCGCCGCAACCGCGCTGGCTGGCCTGGTGGGCGCGTTACCGGCATCTGGTCGCGGTGGCCAGTTTCGCCGCCGGCATTGCCAGCTTCGCGCTGGTGCAGCGTCAGGAAAAGTTCGCGCAGGCGCTGGCGATCCTGCTGCCGCTGTCCTGGCTCGCCGCACTGCTGGAACCCTGGCTGATCCGCAAGCTGGCCACCCAGCGCTGGCTGCGGCATTCCTCGCTGCTGCTGCACTACGGCTACCAGGCGCTGCATCAGGAGTCGTTCTTCTTCACCCTGCCGTTCTTCCTGGCGACCACCACCTGGACCACCACGCAGCCCCTGTTCGTGCTGGCGCTGGGCGCGCTGGCGCTGATCTCGATCATCGATCCGCTGTACTTCGGCCGCATCACCTCGCGCCGCGCGGGGCTATGGAGCTTCCATGCCGCCGCCAGCTTCCTGACCGTGCTGACCGCGGCACCGATGCTCTGGCAGATCAGCACCTCGCTGAGCCTGAATCTGGCGATCGGCGCCGCTTCTGCGCTGATCGTGCCGGCGGTTGCCAGCGCATTGCGCGGGCCGGCGACGCTGCGCTGGCTGGTCGGCGTCGGTGCCGCACTGGTGCTGGCGGGCGGCCTGCATGTCCTGCGCTTCGCGATTCCGCCGGCGACCCTGCGCGTCCACGATGCGGCAGCGACGCAGGCGATCGATGTCGAGGCGCGCGAACCCAGCGCCAAGGTCAAGTGGATCGACGCGGCCACACTGCGCGCCGGCGGCCTGTATGCCTGGACGCCGATCCACGCACCACGCGGCCTGTCCGAGCAGATCGTCCACGAGTGGTGGCACCAGGGCCTGCGCGTCGACCGCATTCCCATCGCCATTCACGGCGGCCGCGAGCAGGGCTACCGAGCCTGGACCCACAAGACCGTATTTCCGGACGACCCGCGCGGCGATTGGCAGATCCGCGTGGTCACGCAAAGCGATCAGCTGATCGGCATCATCCGCTTCGAGGTCCGCTAGACTGCCCGCCTCTTGTTAGCCGACGCCAGCCGTGAAGACCCTTTCCGTCGAACAGCTCCAGACCTTGCTGCAGCAGGCCGCGGTCACCGTCATCGATGTCCGCGAGGACGAGGAACTGGCGATCGCCGCCCTGCCCGGCGCCCTGCACATTCCGCTGCAGACGCTGCCCGCGCGGATCGGCGAACTGGACCGTACCGCGCCGCTGGCGATGCTCTGCCATCACGGCATGCGCTCGGAGATGGCCGGGCGCTGGCTGGAAGCGCAGGGCTTCAGCGACGTCTCCAATGTCGCCGGCGGCATCGACGCCTGGTCGCTGCGCGTCGATCCGACGGTTCCGCAGTACTAAGCCGGACGCTGGGAACGACCGCGTGGTGGCTAAAGCCGCCATTTCCGGCCAATGGCGCGCATCTTTGCAGTTTTTTATTCCCTTACAGGAATAATCTAGGCCACACATATTCTTTTACATGCGGATCGCGGGTCCGCAGGATATGCGCACCTTCTTTACGCCGAACAGGCTCCCGCGCATGCCCACCCTTGCCCATCCGACTCGCAGGCCGCAAACGCAGCTGATGCGCGCGATGTGCCGCGGCGCGTGTCGGCGCTGAGCCGCCGCCTCCGACCGACCCCGCCGGCGCATCCGCAGCCGTCGGCATTCGCAGCCGGTCGCCGTTCGTGCAATTCCATGCAAAACCATTGCGCCGTGCCGCCCTGAGCGCACGGCACCCTGAATCCTTGCGTCCCGGATCGTCCTGGAGTCCACCGTCGCCATGTTCAAGAAAGCCTTGCTCTCCGCTGCCGTCGCGCTGACGCTGACGGCCTGCAATTCCGGCAACTCGCACAAGTTGCTCAACGTCTCCTACGACCCGACGCGCGAGCTGTACAAGGATCTCAACACCGCGTTCGTCGCCGACTACAAGGCCAGGACCGGCGAGAGCCTGCAGATCGAGCAGTCGCACGGTGGTTCCGGCAAGCAGGCGCGCGCGGTCATCGACGGCCTGGAAGCCGACGTGGTGACGCTGGCGCTGGCCGCCGACATCGATGCGATCGCCGAAAAGGCCAAGACCTTGCCGGCCGACTGGCAGTCGCGGCTGCCGGACAACGCCTCGCCATACACCTCGACGATCGTGTTCCTGGTGCGCAAGGGCAATCCCAAGAACATCAAGGACTGGGACGATCTGGTGAAGGACGGCGTCAGCGTCGTCACGCCCAACCCGAAAACCTCGGGCGGCGCGCGCTGGAACTATCTGGCGGCCTACGCCTACGGCCTGAAGAAGGCCGGTGGCGATCAGGCGCAGGCGCAAGCCTACGTCAAGCAGCTCTACCAGCATGCCCCGGTGCTCGACACCGGCGCGCGCGGCTCGACGACCACCTTCGCGCAGCGCGGCATCGGCGACGTTCTGCTGGCCTGGGAGAACGAGGCCTTCCTGTCGCTGGAGGAATTCGGCGCCGA
>CBINNP010000031.1:0-20188 GCA_966252075.1 uncultured Solimonas sp. | reverse complement strand
GCTCCCAGTGCAGCTCGGGCATGTACTGGAAGTTCATGCCATAGATACCGGTGATCAATGTCAGCGGGAAGAAAATCGCCGACAGCACGGTCAGCGTCCGCACGATCTTGTTGGTGCGATGCGCGACCGAGGCAAAATGCAGCTCGACCGCCGCTTCCAGATCGCGCTCCTGGCCGGTGGCATAGCCGAGCACGCGATGGACGTGCTCGTTCAGATCGCGCATGCGCACCTCGAAGCCGCCATCCCAGTCGTGGATGCTGTTGCGCCGCCAGGCATCCAGCGCCTCGATCTGCGCCTCGCACAGCGCTTCGAGCTTGCGCGCCTGCTTGCGGCCGGCGAGCAGCGCGCGCCAGTCCTCCATCGGCTCGCGCGGATCGAGCAGATCATCCTGCAGCTGCGTCAGGCGCTGCGCCATCGGCTCGCGGATATGCAGGAAACGGTCGACGATGGCGTCGAGGATCAGATGCGCGAGCCGCAGCGGCGAGCCCGGCGATTTCTGGCGGCCATCGAACAGCCGCTCGCGCACGCGCAGCAGGCTCTGGCTGTCGGCGGCACGCACCGTCACCAGCACGCGCGGAAAGATGAACATCGCCGTCGAGCGCGTCTCGATCGGCAGCGGCGTCTCGCCGGGACCCAGGCCCTGGAAGATCACCATGTCGTAATCGCAGGTGCCGTCGAAGAACGACGGATGCTGCGGGTTGTGGCTGTCGTCAACATGCTGGCTGTCGATCGTCAGCTTCAGCAGCCGCTCTATCGTGCGTTCCCAGCCCTGGGCCTCGGTGCGCACGCAGTCGATCCAGACGAAGCCGTCGGTCGGCAGCTCTGCCGTTTGCGCGTCGAGCCGATGCGGCGGGTGACCGTTGTCGAGATGATAGAAGTCCATTGGCGAAGCTTAGAGCCTGTCGGCCGTAGCGTCAGGCGGCTATGGCGACGCCCGGCGGGCGCGCTGCGTCCGGCTTCAGAAGTCGCCGCGCCGCCGCCGGCGCCGGCCCTGCAGCAGCCACGGCAGCAACAGGCCGACCAACACGCCACCACCGGCCAGACCGGCGCCGGTCAGCAAGGTGGCGCGGTGCGCGCGTTCCTGATCGTAGCGCTGCACCAGTTCGCCGCTCTCCTGTTCCTTGGCGGCCAGCTCGACCTTCAGCCGCTCGTTGTCACGCGACACTTCCAGCGCGGGACGCGCCTTGTCGAGCTGATCCTTGGTGCTCTTGAGCTCGGCCTGCAGCGACTTGATCTGCGCCTGCGCGGCATCGAGTTCGGTCTTGATCTGGACCACGCGGTCCTTGGCCGCCGGCGAAGAGGTGAGATAGCGCGCGGTCAGCCAGCCTTCGCGGCCGTCGCTGGTGCGCACCTGCGCGAAGCTGTCGGCACCGAGCTTCTGCAGCACCACCAGCTTCTGGCCGCTGCGCACGCTGCCGATGACAGCAGCGTCGTTGCGCGGTGCATCGCGCAGCGTGATGGCGATGTCGTCTGAGATGTATTGAACGTTGCCGGTCTGCGCAACTGCGAGCGGCGAAACGAAAGCGAGCGTCGTGATGAAAACAAAGAGCGGACGGTTCATGGCCGGCCGAGTCTAACAACCGGTCCTACAGCTGAACACCCGCCAGTTTCTGACTTAAGCCGGAGAATCAGGCTCATGCCGCTGCCGGCGGCGCGCCGCACCGGCCTTGAAGCGGCGGATCTCATCCGGCGTCTGCGGCTGCAGTGCCGCCACCGTGACCGGCTCGCCCTGCTCGTTGACGGCGACCATGGTGAAGAAGCAGCTGTTGGCATGGCGCACGACATTGCCGCGGATATCCTCGGCGACGACCTTGATGCCGACTTCCATCGAACTGCGGCCGGTGTAGTTGACCGAGGCCAGGAAGGTCACCAGCTCGCCGACATGGATCGGCTGGCGGAACATCACGCGGTCCACCGACAGCGTGACGACGTAGCAGCCGGCGTAGCGAGCGGCGCAGGCGTAGGCCACCTGGTCGAGCAGCTTGAGGATGTGGCCGCCGTGGACCTTGCCGGAGAAATTCACCATATCCGGTGTCATCAGCACCGTCATGCTCAGCTGGTGTCGCGCGTCCATTGCTTGCCCTCATGCTCGCCGGCGTTGTCACCGGCTGGCTGTCACTCGCAGTTTCGATGCCGCCGCCGCGGGCCATCGCGTTAACAGGCCCTAATCGACCAGCAGATCCGCCGGCGTATGCGGCTCGCTCAGCAGGGTCTCGAAGCGCTTCCAGCGCGAGGACTCGCTGAGCTGCGCCGACATCGGCCGCAGCAGCCAGCGCCGTACCAGCTCCTCGCCGTAGCTGTAGTTGATGATGTAGCTGCGATACTGCTCGATGAAGCGCAGGCGCTGTTCCGCGCGCTCCGGCGACAGCAGCGCGTAGCGCTGCAGCCAGCCCAGCGCCTCGTCGCGCGACAGCTGGCCGTCGATATAGCGATGCGCGATCTCGATCGGCGCACCGCGCAGCTGATAGATCAGTCCTTGCACCTCGTCATAGCGGTCGGCCTCCTTCTTCGGCAGGCCGGCACGCTCGATCAGGCGATGCTCGAAGCGCAGATAGTCGCTGCCGGCGAAGGCGAGGCCGGCGCCGAGATCGGCCGAGCCCTCGGCGATCAGCGACTGCGGCGAATACAGCGGGTACACCGTGTATTCGATCCAGCCGCGGCCGCGCACCAGCCGCGATTCCAGCAATGCGTTGTAGACGTGGTGGCCCGGATAGCCCTCGTGCGCCGCCAGCGCGATCAGGCCGCGCACCGACACCGGAAAGTCGGTGTTGACCTCGATGCGGCTCAGATAGCCGCCCTGGTACCAGTTGTACGCCGTCCACGGCTGGCCGCGCACCTGCGCGAACTCGAAGCGCTCGGCATCCGGCAGCTCGATATGCGCCACGGTGCGGCGGCGCGCCTCGCCGATCGCCTCGCGCATCAGCGGCTCCAGCTGATCGGGCGGCACGTTGAAGCGGTCGACGAAGCGGTTGTAGCGCTCGGCCAGCGTGCCCTCGCCGGGCAGCAGCTTGTGCAGTCGCCTCAGGGCATCGTCGAACTCGGCTTCGTCGTAGCGCGGCGGCGTCACGCCATACAGGCGACGCGCCTCGTCATCGAAGCTGAGCAGGATGCCTTGCAGCTGTTCGGCGCGCGCCAGCAGCGCGTCGATCTGGGCGAGCAGATAGCGGCGGCGCGCTTCGAGCAGGCGATCGTCCGGCAGCTTCTGCACCGCCAGCGCCCGCGACAGCGCCGCCGCCTCGTTGTAGATCTTCGCCAGCGGCAGGTTCTGCAGCCGCGCCTCATCCTGCCAGTGTGAAGGTCCGTAGTAGGCGTCGACATAGCCGGCGTCGCGGACGCCGAGCGCCAGCACCAGACGCACGTAGCGCTCGGCCAGCGGATTGATGGCCGCATCGGCGGCCAAGGCCGACGCCGACGGCGTCGCCTGGCTGCCGCTGCCGGCGCAGCCGTTGAGCAGCAGCGCCGCCAGCACGCTCAGCGCCAGCGCGAGGGCGCGCCTCACAGCGCCAGACGCCGCAGATCGCCAAGCAGCTTGCCGAGCAGCACGATGAATCGCGCCGCATAGGCGCCGTCGATGACGCGATGGTCATACGACAGCGACAGCGGGCACATCAGCCGCGGCTGGAAGGCATGGCCGTCCCAGACCGGCTTCATCACGCTCCTGGAAACCCCGAGGATCGCCACTTCGGGCGCGTTGACGATCGGCGTGAACACGCCGCCGCCGATGCCGCCGAGCGAGGAGATCGAGAAGCAGCCGCCGCGCATCTCGTCGGGCTTGAGCTTGCCGTCGCGCGCCTTCTTGGCCAGCTCCGCGGTTTCCTTGGCCAGGTCGACGATGCCTTTCTTGTCGGCATCGCGCACCACCGGCACCACCAGGCCGTTGGGCGTGTCGGCGGCGAAGCCGATGTGCAGGTATTTCTTCATGATCAGGCTCTCGCCGTCCGGAGCCAGCGAGCTGGCGAATTCCGGATAGTGCCTGATGGCCGCGCAGACGGCCTTGATGACGAAGGGCAGCAGGGTCAGCTTGGGCCCGCCGCCGCCGGCGGATTCCCCGCTCATCGCCTTGCGGAAGGCTTCGAGGTCGGTGATGTCGGCCTCGTCGGTCTGCGTGACGTGCGGCACGTTGAGCCAGGCGCGGTGCAGGTGCGCTGCGGAGATCTTGCGGATGCGAGCCAGCGGTTTGGTTTCGATCTCGCCGAACTGCGCGAAGTCCACCGCCGGGATCGCCGGTATGCCACTGCCGCCGGTCGCCGCCGCCGGCTGCGCGAGGCGGTTCTTGACGAAGTCCTGCACGTCCTCGATGAGGATGCGGCCGCGGCGGCCGGAGCCCTTGATCTGCGCCAGCTCGACGCCCAGCTCGCGCGCGAACTTGCGCGTCGCCGGGCCGGCATAAGGCACCTCGTCGGCGTCCGTCTTGTTCGCGGCCGTTGGCTGGGTGCTGCTGGGCGCGAGCGGTGCGGCATCGCTGGTCACCGCCTGCGTGGCCTTCGCCGCCGGTTCGGCCGGCGGCGGCGCTTCGTTGCCCGCCGCCGCGGTCGGCGCCGGCGCGACCTCGCCGGCGGCGGCGCCGATCAGCGTGCACACCGCGTCGCCCTGCGAGACCTTGTCGCCGACTTTCAGCCGCAGCTTGTGCACGGTGCCCGAGGCCGGCGCCGGCACTTCCAGCGTCGCCTTGTCGGATTCGAGCACCAGCAGCGGCGCATCCTTGTCGATGCTGTCGCCGTCCTTGACCAGCAGCTCGATCACCGGCACGTCCTTGTAGCTGCCAATGTCGGGAATCTTGACCTCGATGCTGCCGGCGCCGCCGTCCGGCGCCGAGGCGACTTGTGCCTGCGCCGGCGCCTGGGCCTTGGCCTTGCCGTTGTCCTGTGCCGCAGCCCCGGCCGCTGCGTCCTGCTTCTGCGCCGTACGCGCCGCTTCGGCTTCCGCAGGGGCGGCATCCGCTGCGGCTTCGTCACCGCCTTCGGCCGTTTCCAGCTCGCAGATCGCGCTGCCCTGCGACACCTTGTCGCCGAGCTTGAGCTTGAGGCCGCGCACGATGCCGGAGGCCGGCGCCGGCACCTCCAGCGTCGCCTTGTCGGATTCGAGCACCAGCAGCGGCGCGTCCTTGTCGACGCTGTCGCCGTCCTTGACCAGCAGCTCGATCACCGGCACGTCCTTGTAGCCACCGATGTCCGGCACTGCGACCTTCATGTTGCTCATGAGCGCTTTCTCCTCTTATACGGTCCAGGGCGCCGGGCGTTCCGGCTTGATGCCATAGATCTTGATCGCCTGCGCGACGCGCTCCAGCGGGATCCGCTTCTGCTCGGCCAGCGCACTGAGGGCCTTGACGACGATCCAGCGGCGGTCGATCTCGAAGAAGTCGCGCAGCGCCGGCCGGTTGTCCGAGCGGCCGAAGCCGTCGGTGCCGAGCACATGGTAGGCCCCCGGAACATACGCGCGGATCTGCTCGGGCCAGCTGCGCACCCAGTCGCTGGACGCGATCACCGGGCCCGTGGCACCACCCAGGCAGCGCTGCACGTAGCTCTGCCGCGGTTCCTCGGTGGGATGCAGCAGATTCCAGCGCTCGGTCTGGCGGCCATCGCGCGCCAGCTCGGTGAAGCTCGGCACACTCCAGATATCGCTGCTGACGTCCCACTCGGCTTGCAGCAGTTCGGCGGCGGCGATCACCTCGCGCAGGATGCAGCCGGAGCCGAGCAGCTGCACGTGCGCCTGCGCCGGCTGCTCGGCGCTGCGCAGCTTGTACATGCCCTGGATGATTCCGGACTCGATGCCGGCCGGCATCGGCGGCTGCGGATAGTTCTCGTTGTAGACCGTGAGGTAGTACCAGACGTCCTGGTTGTCGACGTACATGGCCTTGAGGCCATGCTGGATGATCACGGCAAGCTCGTAGGCGAATGCTGGATCGTACGAGCGGCAGTTGGGCACGGTGGCGCTGATCACATGCGAGTGACCGTCCTCGTGCTGCAGGCCCTCGCCGTTGATCGTGGTGCGCCCGGCGGTGGCGCCGAGCAGGAAGCCGCGCGCACGTGCATCGCCTGCTGCCCAGCACAGATCGCCGATGCGCTGGAAGCCGAACATCGAGTAGAAGATGTAGAACGGCAGCAGCGGCTGGCCGTGATTGGCGTAGGCAGTGCCCGCAGCGATCCAGCTCGACATCGCGCCGGCTTCGGTGATGCCTTCCTCGAGGATCTGGCCCTTGATGTCCTCGCGGTAGAACGCCAGCTGCTCGGCGTCCTCCGGCTTGTACTTCTGGCCGACGATCGAATAGATGCCGAGCGAGCGGAACATCGCCTCCATGCCGAAGGTGCGGCCTTCGTCGGGAATGATCGGCACCACCAGCTTGCCGACGTTCTTGTCGCGGCACAGGGTCTGCAGCAGCTGCACGAAGGCCATGGTCGTGCTGACTTCACGCTCGCCGCTACCGGCGGTGATCTTGTCGAAGGCAGCAAGCTCCGGAATCGGCAGCGAGACTTTCGGCGCGCGGCGCTGCGGCAAGGGACCGCCGAGCGCGGCGCGACGCTCCTTGAGGTACTGGATCTCCGGCGAGTCCTCGGCCGGCCGGTAGAACGGTGCCTCGGCGATCTTGTCGTCGGAAATCGGGATGCGGAAGCGATCACGGAAGGCACGCAGCGCTTCCTCGCCCATCTTCTTCTGCTGGTGCGTGATGTTCTGGCCTTCGCCGGCCTCGCCCATGCCGTAGCCCTTGACGGTCTTGGCGAGGATCACGGTCGGCGATCCCTCGTGCTTCACCGCCGCCGCATAGGCGGCATAGATCTTGTGCGGATCATGGCCGCCGCGATTGAGCCGGCCGATGTCCTCGTCGCTCATCGTCTCGACCAGGCGGCGCAGCTCCGGGTGCTTGCCGAAGAAGTGCTCGCGCGTGTACCTGGCGCCCTTGGCCTTGAAGCTCTGGTATTCGCCGTCGACCGTTTCGTTGAAGGCTTCGAGCAGCTTGCCGGAGCGGTCCTGGTTGATCAGCGGATCCCACAGCGAACCCCACAGCACCTTGATGACGTTCCAGCCGGCGCCGCGGAAGGTGCCTTCCAGCTCCTGGACGATCTTGCCGTTGCCGCGCACCGGGCCGTCGAGGCGCTGCAGATTGCAGTTGACGACGAAGATCAGGTTGTCGAGCTTCTCGCGCGCGGCGATGTCGATCGCGCCCAGGCTTTCCGGTTCATCCATTTCGCCGTCGCCGCAGAAGCACCAGACGCGGCGTCCGGCGGTCTTGGCCAGGCCGCGGTGCTCCAGATACTTCATCAGCCGCGCCTGGTAGATCGCCTTGATCGGCCCCAGGCCCATGCTCACCGTCGGGAACTGCCAGAACTCCGGCATCAGCCAGGGATGCGGGTAGCTCGACAGGCCCGGCGCCAGCGCTTCCATGCGGAAGCGTTTCATCTGTTCCTCGCTCAGGCGGCCTTCGAGAAAGGCGCGCGCATAGATGCCCGGTGTGACATGGCCCTGGATATAGACCAGATCGGCGCCGTCCGGATGGTCCGCGCCTTTCCAGAAATGGTTGAAGCCGACGTCGTAGAGCGTCGCGCTCGACGCGAAGCTGGCGATATGGCCGCCGATGCCGGCATGCTCGCGATTGGCGTTGACCACCATCGCCATGGCGTTCCAGCGGATGATCGAGCGGATCCGCCATTCGATCTCGTGATTGCCGGGCGAGCGCTCCTGCAGATGCGGCGGAATGGTGTTGATGTAGGCCGTGTTGGCCGAGAACGGCAGGAAGGCGCCGTTGCGGCGTGCGCGCTCGACCAGCTGTTCCAGCAGGAAATGCGCACGCTCCGGACCTTCGCGGTCGAGCACCGCATCGAGCGCTTCCAGCCATTCGCGGCTTTCGGCCGGATCGACGTCGGCAGGTGCCGCAGGGATCGGCGAGTTCATCAGCAACTCCTCGAATGCTTTGGAAGATTACGGCCGGCCAATGTAGACCGCGCTTCGCGTATACGTCCAATATATGAATCAGAGCTGATTCATACTTTCTGCATATCGCAGACGAGCCCTTATGGAACTGCGCCATCTGCGCTACTTCGTCGCCATTGCCGATGCCGGCCACGTTACCCGTGCCGCCGCCGCGCTGGGTATCGGCCAGCCGCCGCTGTCCCAGCAGATCCAGGCGCTGGAACGCGAACTGGGGCTGGCGCTGTTCGAGCGCCTGCCGCGGGGCGTGCGCCTGACCGAGGCCGGCCGGGCATTCGCGGAGGATGCGCGGCGCATCCTGCGCGAGGTCGAGCAGGCCGGCGAGCGAGCCCGCCGCGTCGCCCGCGGCGAGGTCGGGCGTATCCGTGTCGGCATGATCAACTCGGCGCCGTTCCATCCGCTGATTCCGCGGCTGATCCGCGAATTCCGCCGCCGCTACCCGAACGTGGCGCTGACGCTGGAGGAACACCCGACGCCGGTACTGGCGCAGGCCCTGCGCGACGAGACCATCGACGTCGCCTTCGTGCGGCCGCTGCTCGGCGACGATCGCGGTCTGGCCGCCGAGACGGTGCTCGACGAGGATCTGGTGGTGGCCTTGCCGGCCGGCCATGCGCTGGCGCAGCGCGCCCGCCTGCCCTTGCTGGCGCTGTCGATCGAGCCCTTCGTGCTGTTCTCGCGCACCAATGGCGCCGGCCTGCACGAGGCCATCACCGGTGCCTGCCGCGCCGCGGGCTTTTCGCCACGCGTCGTCCAGGAAGCGTTTCAGGTCACCTCGATCGTCAACCTGGTTGCCGCCGGGCTGGGCGTGTCGATCGTGCCGGCGTCGATGCGGCTGATGCAGGCCGAGGGCGTCAGCTTCGTATCCTTGCAGCGACCGGTGCCGAAGGCGCGCCTGAGCCTGATCTACCGCCGCGCCGACGAGGCCGCGCCGCAGGTGCGCCGGCTGCGCGAGCTGGTGCAGGAGATGTCGCGCGCCGCGCGCGCCATCGGTTAAGGCAGGCCTGGCCATACTGCGGCTCCGCCCTGCCCACGGGAGCGTCCGATGTCCCGCCAGACGCATGTCGTCGATGATGTCGAAGCCGCCGTCGATCACATCCTGGCGCACGTCGGCCGCCATGTCGTGCTCGGCATTCCGCTCGGCCTCGGCAAGCCTGTGGAGCTGTGCAACGCGCTGTACCGGCGCGCCTGCCGCGAGCCCAGCCTGCGGCTGAGCATACTCACCGCGCTGTCGCTGGCGCCGCCGGCGCCGCAGAACGCGCTGGAGCGCGCCTTCATCGAGCCGTTCGCGGCGCGGGTGTTTGCCGGCGTGCCGCAGCTGGACTACGTCGCGGCGCAGCGTGAGGGCCGGCTGCCGGCCAATGTCGAGATCTGCGAGTTCTTCTTCCAGACCGGCGCCATGCTCGGCAACGCCCGGGCGCAGCGGCACTACATCAGCAGCAACTACACGCACGCCGCGCGCGATGTGGTCAATCGCGGCTGCAACGTGGTGGCGCAGATGATTGCGCGGCGCGACGAAGCCGACGGCGCGCACTACAGCCTTTCATGCAATCCGGACACCGGGCCCGAAGTGATACGCCTGCTGCAGGCCAGCGGCCGCCCGCATCTGGTCGTGGGCCTGGTCAATCCCTCGCTGCCGTTCTTCGCGCACGACGCTGAGCGCCGCGCCAGCGACTTCGACCTGCTGATCGAATCACCGCGCTTTGATACGCCGCTGTTCTCGGTACCGAACATGCCGGTCGGCGATGCCGACTATGCGATCGGCCTGTATGCCAGCACGCTGGTCCGCGACGGCGGCAGCCTGCAGCTCGGCATCGGCAGCCTCGGCGACGCGATCGCCTATGCCCTGCTGCAGCGCGACCGCGACAACGCGCGTTATCGCTCGATCGTCGATGCCTTCGGCGTGCCTGAGCGCAACGCCGCACTGCTCGACGACATCGGCGGGCTCGGCCCCTTTGACGAAGGTTTGTATGCCGCCACCGAGATGTTCGTCGGCGGCCTCTGGCAGCTGCTGCGCGCCGGCATCCTGCGCCGCCGCGTCTACGACTTCTGGGCGCTGCAGCAGGCGCTCAATGACGGCCGCTGCGATCCGCAGCGGCTCGACGCCGGCGTGCTCGACTACTTCGACGAGATCGGCGTGCGGGTGCTGCGCACGCAGGATTTCGAGATCCTGCAGCGGCACGGCTTCTTCAGGGCGGATGCGCGCTACGAGCACGGACACATCGTTGCGGCCGACGGACGCCGCGTGATCGCCAATCTCGGCGATCCGCAGGCGCGTGCGCTGATCGCCGATGCCTGTCTGGGTGAGCAGCTGTGCAAGGGTATCGTTCTGCATGGCGGCTTCTTCCTCGGCTCGCGCGCGCTGTATCAGGGTCTGCGCGAACTCGACGAAGCACAGCGTGCCGCCATCTGCATGACGGGTGTCGACAAGATCAACCAGCTCGATCGCAATCCGCGCCTCTACCGCCTGCAGCGCCGCCACGCGCGCTTCATCAACACCGGCATGATGGTGACGCTGAGCGGCAATTTCGTTTCCGACGGCCTCGATGACGGCCGCGTGGTATCCGGCGTCGGCGGCCAGTACAACTTCGTCGCGCAGGCGCAGCAGCTGGCCGATGGTCGCTCGATCCTGCTGCTGCGCGCGATACGCGACGGTGCGCGCGGCCGGCCGCAGAGCAATGTACTGTTCAACTACGGCCACACGACGATTCCGCGGCATCTGCGCGATATCGTCATCAGCGAGTACGGCATCGCCGATCTGCGCTCCAGGACCGACAGCGAGGTTGCCAAGGCCCTGATCGGCATCAGCGACGCACGCTTCCAGCCGCAGTTGCTGGCACAGGCGCAGGCGGCAGGGCTGATCGAGGCGGGCTGGCAGATTCCGCCGCACTGTCGCGACAACACGCCGGAGGCGGTGAGCGCGCGGCTGCAGGCGTATCGCCGGCAGGGTTCCGGGGGCGATCAGGCGCTGTTTCCCTTGCTGCCGTTCGATTCCGATTTCGTAGCAGACGAGGAAGCGCTGCTGCCCGTGCTGGCGCGCGTGCGCCGGCGCGCTGCCGCAACGCCGAAGGCCATGCTGCTATGGCAATGGCTGCGGTTCGGAGCCGGCGCGATCGCTGAACACGAGTCTGCCGCCCTGAGTCGGCTGCGACTCGATCGACCGCGAGGCTTGCAGGGGCGCGTCGCGCGGATGCTGGTCCTGCAGGAACTGCGCGCTGCTACTTGAACGGTAGCGGCACTTCCTGGGGATCGTAGCCCTTGCCGCGCAGCCAGTCGCGCAGCGCATAGCCGGTGGCTGCCGGCCAGAAGCGCGCCTGCTCGCAGGCGACGTGCTTGTACTCGGCCAGTTCCTCGTTGAGCCGCACGCTACCCTGGGCTGGCACGTGGTAGGCGATGATGAGCTGGTTCATGCGCTCGAAGCTGTAATGGCCGATGAAGCTGGCGCCCTGTGGCGTCAGGCCGAGCTCTTCCTCGACTTCACGCTGCACGGCCTCGTGCGGCAGCTCGTTCTTCTCCAGAAAGCCGGTGACCAGCGCGAAGAAGCCTGGCGGCCAGGCGACATTGCGCGCCAGCAGCACGCGGCCCTCATGCTCGACCACGGCAGCGACCACCGGCGTGGGATTGTCCCACCAGATATAGCCGCAGGCCTGGGTGTCGCAGACACGGCGGTTGAAGCCGCCTTCGATGCGATCCTGTAGCGGCGCGGCGCAGCGCGGACAGAACTTGAATTCGTTGCTGGCTGGGCTCATCGCTGCTGACTCGGGAGCTGGGCGGCATAGACCGCGCGGGCGTGAAGGACCTGGCGATCATCGCATGACAGGCGGATCGCCAGATCGAGGCGGGCACGGCCGCGCTTCTGCAGGGTTTGTAGGAAGTCCGGCCATTGTTCCGGCAATTCGCTCTCGGCGCTGAATTCGGCGGCAGCGGGCGCGCGGTAGTCGGCGTCGAAGTGCTGGATCACCAGCGAAGCCGGCAGGCCTGCACGCTGCAGCGCGTCGTACAGCAAGGTCCAGCCGCTGACGATAGCCAGCGTCGCCAGGCTGCCACCGAACACCGTGCCATGCGGGTTGCGGTTGGCGGCCAGCGGCGCGGCGACGCGGATGCGCTGGCCGTCGGCATGCGTGACCTGCAGCTGCATCGCCGCTGCGAGCGGAATGTGTTCGTGGAGGTAGCGGTTGAGGGCGGCGGCATCCATGACAGTGGTTCGTCGAGCGCGGTTCGGGCGCCGATGATCGCGATTCGCCGCGCTTCGCGGCAAGATGTCGCCCCCAGAAGACGCCGGCGCGACCAGCAGCCGGGCCCAGGAGAGAGCAAGGCATGCGACACATCGGCGCCAGAATCAGCATCATCGTCGCTGCCGGCCTCGCCATGGCGTACTACCGCTGGGGCGACGACAAGGTGCAGGCGCCGGAGCTTGGCGTGATCGCGCCGTTGCCGCCGTCCGAAGCCAAGCGCGAGATTCACGCCCGCGAGTTCGTGCAGTTCACCAAGGGCGGCTTTGCCTGCATCAAGAAGCAGGACCTGGTGACACTGCTGCAGCTGACCCAGGACGAAAAGGTCGACAAGGCCAAGGCCATGGTGGCTCAGGACGGCAATTCCGATGCGCCCTGTGCCTGGCTGTCACCACAGCGGCGTTATCACGTGCTGTCGACGTCCTATGGCGATACATCGGACAAGCTGGGCCTGCTCGAAGTGGCGGCCGAAGGTGTGCAGACGCAGCGCGGCGCCTGGGCATTGTCCGTGGGCGCGGTGCCCGTTGCGGCAGCGGACGCGACACCGGCGACGCCCTGAGCGGACCGCCTATTTGCCGATACAGAAACTGGAGAAGATCCGCCCCAGCAGATCCTCGCTGCTGAAGCGACCGGTGATTTCGCCGAGGGCCTCGTGGGCCAGCCGCAGTTCCTCGGCGGCGAGTTCGGGCATGTCGCGGATCGACAGCCTTTGCGCCGCGCTGCGCAGATGCAGCTGCGCGAGCTTGAGCGCCTCGACGTGACGGGTGCGCGCGGAGAACGCGCTGTGGCTGCCGTGCTGCAGGCCGGCCTGCGCCAGCAGCACGTCGATCAGGGTGTCGATGCCTGCGCCGCTGGCGGCCGAGATCCGCAGATGCAGCTGTCCGTCCTGCTCGAAGCGCTGCGCGCCATGCCCGGACAGATCACATTTGTTGTGGACGATCAGCCGCGGCAGCGCCGCCGGCAGCTCGGCGAGCAGGCCGAGATCCTCGGCACCCAGCGGCTCGCGATCGTCGATCAGGAACAACGCCAGTTCGGCGTGTTCCAGCGCGTGGCGCGCACGGCGGATGCCTTCACGCTCAACCGGATCGCTGGACGCCCGCAGGCCGGCGGTGTCGACGACCGTCACCGGCAGTCCGCGCAGATTGAGGTTTTCGCGCAGCAGGTCGCGCGTGGTGCCGGCGATCTCGGTGACGATGGCGATGTCGCTGCCGGCCAGGCGGTTGAGCAGGGTGGATTTGCCGACATTGGGCCGTCCGGTCAGCACGACGACGAAGCCTTCGCTCAGCCGGCGGCCCTGCGCAGCCTGCAGCAGCAGCACGTCGAGCGCGGCCTGGGCGGCCAGCAGCTCGGCGGCGATGCGCGCGTCGCCCAGCCAGTCGACGTCTTCATCGGAGAAATCCAGCGCGCCCTCGACGAACATGCGCAGGCGGATCAGCTGTTCGGCGATCGCCTCGATACGTCTGGACAGTTCGCCGTCGAGCGAACGCTGCGCGGCGCGCGCCGCCTCGGCGCTGCCGGCGTCGATCAGGTCGGCGATGGCCTCGGCCTGCGCCAGATCGATGCGGCCATTGAGAAAGGCGCGCTCGGAGAATTCGCCGGGCCGCGCCAGCCGGGCGCCGGCGGCGCACGCGGCCTGGACGATCAGCTCCAGCACCACCGGCCCGCCATGCGCCTGCAGCTCGACCACCGTTTCACCGGTGAACGAGTGCGGCGCGGGGAAGTGCAGCACGAGCGCCTGATCGATGACGGCTTGCGCGCCGTCGCGCAGCTGCCGCAACTGGGCAACGCGCGGCGCCGGCAGCGAGCCGGCGAGCGTGGTGGCAATGCTGGCGGCCTGCGCACCGGACAGCCGGACGATGCCGACGCCACCGCGCCCCGGCGCAGTGGCGATGGCAACGATGGTGTCCGTCATGGTCAGGGCCGGCGCGGCGTCTTTAAGTTGCCGCGCATCGATCAACGCGTTGCCAGCTTCTTGGCCGACTCGCGATCGAGCTTGCGCAGGATGAACCACTGCTGCGCGATGCTGATCAGGCCGTTGACGACCCAGTACAGCACCAGACCGGACTGGAAGAACGCAAAGAACGCGGTGAGGAAGATCGGCATCAACTGCATGACCTTCTGCTGCATCGGGTCCATCGTCGTGTTGCCGGACATCTTCTGCTGCAGGAACATCGTCAGGCCGTACAGCACCGGCAGCACATAGAACGGATCCGGCGCCGACAGATCCTGGATCCACAGGAAGAACGGCGCCTGGCGGATCTCCACCGATTCCAGCAACACCCAGTACAGCGCAATGAAGACCGGGAACTGCACCAGCAAGGGCCAGCAGCCGGCCAGCGGATTGAAGCCCTCCTTCTTGTACAGATCCATCATCGCCTTCTGCTGGCGCTCGCGATCGTCGCTGTAGCGCTCGCGGATGTCCTGGATCTTCGGACCGAAGACTTTCATCTTGGCCATCGAGCGGTACTGCGCTTCCGACAGCTTGTACATCGCCATCTTGACGACGACGGTCAGCAGGATGATCGCCACGCCCCAGTTGCCGACGTGCTTGTGGATGAAGTTGAGGAACAGGAACAGCGGCTTGGCAATCGCGGTCAGGATGCCGTAGTCCAGCGTCAGCTCGAAGCCCGGCGCCACCGATTCAAGCTGGTTGTGCAGCTTGGGACCGATGTAGAGCTTGGTGTCGAAGCGCTGTTGCGCGCCGGCGGCAACGCTGATGCCGTTGCCCACGTACTGCGCCAGGTAATTGCCGGACTTGGCCGGGCGCGCCGCATAAGTCACCGCCTGATCGGCCGGCGGCACGATGGCGGCGACGAAGTAATGCTGCAGCACGCTGATCCAGCCGCCGGTCTGCTGCGTCTCGAAGTCGTCATCGTCGGCCAGCTTCTTCAGCGCGGTCTTCTTGAACTTGTACTTGGCGCTGCCAGGCTCGGCCTGCTGGTAGAAGCCGACGCCGGTGAAGGTGGCGGCGAACTTGGGCTCGCCGTCCGGCTTGAAGTCGCTGCGCAGCAGGCGCACGTACGGGCTGACCTTGAGTTCAGCTCCCGTGTTGTTGGCCAGCGTCTGCTCCAACTCGATCTGGTAGCTGCCGCGGTGGAATCGATAGACCTTGGAGACGATGAGACCGTCGGCGCTCTGGTAATCGAGCCTGACCTCCAGCGAGTCCTGGCTGGGATCGAGCTGGTAGCTCGCCTGCGCACTGCTGAAGCGCGTTTCCTGGGTCACCAGCGCCGCCTGCGGCGTCGCCAGTCCGCTCTGCAGCGCGAACAGGCGGCCGTTGCGGTCGTCCAGCAGCGCCAGCGGCTCCGGCTTGTCCTTGGTCGCCGGATATTCCTTCAGCTCCAGGCGGCGCAGTTCGCCGCCGCGCGTGGCGATCTCGGCGATATAGATGTCCGTCTCGACGCGGATGCGCTCGGTGGCTGCCGCCGGCAGCACCGATTCGCCCGCCTCGGCGGCCACTTCTGCCGTGGCTGCCGCCGTGGCGTTCGGCGCCTGCGCGTCCTGGGCGACCGGCCGGGGACTGCCGTAATCGGCCTCCCAGGCCTGATAGAGGAAGAACAGGACGACGCCGATCAGGGCGATCAGGATAAAGCGGCGGTTTTCCATCGATTCAGCCGTGGAGTCTGCAAACGGGGGAAGGATCGCGGCGGCGGTGCGGGCCGCCGGCGACAGGAGGGACCGGATCGTAACCGCCCGGGTTCAAAGGATGACAGCGACAGATGCGACGCGCACCCAGCCAGCTGCCCTTGAACGGCCCGTGACGCTGGATCGCTTCGGCGGTGTAATGGGAACAGCTGGGGTAAAAACGGCAGCGCGGCCCGAGCAGCGGGCTGATGAACAGCTGATAGGCGCGAATCAGCAGGAGGGCACAGCGGGCGATGAGGCGGCTACACGTGTCCACAGTCGCTCCAGGCTCTGCCGCAAATGCGCCGAACTCAGGTTCCGGCTACCAGCCTTCGCCAGCACCACCATGTCGGCGGCCGGGAGTCGCTGCTGGTGGAGCCGGAAGCTCTCGCGAATCTGGCGTTTGATGCGGTTGCGGTCGACGGCAAGCGCGACCGCCTTCTTCGGCACGGCCAGACCCAGGCGCGGGTGGCCGAGCGTATTGGCGGCGACGACCGCCGTCAAACCCCGTTCGTGAATCCGAAACCCGCGCTCGAAGGCGAACTTGAACTCGGCGGGTTTCAACAAGCGGGCGCGCCGCGGAAAGCGCGCCGTCATACCGTAGAACTCTACTGTTTACGGAATCAGACGCTTGCGGCCCTTGGCGCGACGACGGGCCAGAACCAGACGGCCGCCCTTGGTTGCCATACGGGCGCGGAAGCCGTGCGTACGCTTACGGCGAAGCTTCTTCGGCTGATAAGTACGCTTGGACATGAGTCACCTTAAGCGGTTGCAGACAAATCAAAAAGGGCGCGGAGTGTACCGGCCGTGCGCGGCCCGGGCAAGTACGGCGTGATCGCGAAGCTGTGGATAAGTATCGGCTGACGTTTTAGACTGCCCGGCCGACGCCAAGCGCGTCACCGCAAGCAGGCCATCGACGCTGATGGCCGACGAAGTGAAAAGAGCGAGATGCAACAAGAAGACTTCTGGGCTCAATGTATCCGCTGGCTGGAAGGCGAGCTGGCGGACCGCGAGCTGAATACCTGGATCCGACCGCTGCATGCCTTGCTAGGCGCAGACCGCCTGACCCTGCTTGCACCCAACCGCCTGGTCGCCGACCGCGTGCGCCAGGAGTTTGCCGAGCTGATCCGGCGCGCGGTCCGCAACAACGGCGGCGGCGCCATCGACCAGATCGAGATCGTCGTCGGCGCCGCAGAGGCGCGGCCGATCGTGGCTCGTGCTGGCGACACGACCATGTCGGCGGCGCCAGCCGCGGGCAATGCCGAAGAGCCGACGCCGATGCCGTCGGGCAAGCTCAACCCCGACTACAGCTTCGAGAACTTCATCGAGGGAAAGTCCAATTCGCATGCGCGCGCCGCCGCGCAGCACGTCGTCGAGACGCCGGGAGGCACTTACAACCCCCTGCTGATCTACGGCAGCTCAGGTCTGGGCAAGACCCACCTGATGCACGCCGTCGGCAATGCCATCCAGCAGGCCAGCGGTCGCGCCCGCGTCGTCTATCTGGGCGCCGAGCAGTGGATGAACCATTTCACCACGGCGATCCGTCATGGCCGCATGGACGAGTTCAAGAACCTCTATCGCTCGGTCGACGCGCTGTTGATCGACGACATCCACTTCTTCGCGCACAAGGAGCGGACGCAGGAAGAGTTCTTCCACACCTTCAACGCGCTGATCGACGGCCGCAAGCAGATCGTGCTGACCTCCGATCGCTATCCGAAGGATGTCGACGGTATCGACGACCGCCTGAAGTCGCGTTTCACCTGGGGGCTGGCAGTGGCCGTCGAACCGCCGGACCTGGAGACGCGCGTGGCGATCCTGCAGGCCAAGGCCGAACAGAACAAGGTGCAGCTGCCCAAGGACGTGGCGCTGTTCGTGGCCCAGCGCGTGCGCTCCAATGTGCGCGAGCTGGAAGGCGCGCTGTTGCGGTTGTCGGCGAGCTCGCGGCTGCGCGGCGAGGCGCTGACGGTGGAATTCGCACGGGCAACCCTGCGCGACATGCTGGCCGCCTACGAGCGCATGGTGACGATCGACAACATCAAGCGGACGGTCGCCAACTACTACAACATCCGCGTCACGGATCTGAACTCGCCGCGGCGTACCCGCTCGCTGGCACGGCCGCGCCAGGTAGCGATGGCCCTGGCCAAGGAGCTCACGCAACACAGTCTGCCGGAGATCGGCGAGTCATTCGGCAAGGATCACACGACGGTGCTGCATGCCTGCCGCAAGATCGCCGAATTGCGCGAAAGTGACGTGAAGTACCGCGAGGACTATGAGAATCTGCAACGTCAGCTGGGGTACTGAGAAAGCAGCGCAAAAGTACCCGTGCGGCAGGGGGAACAAGTCGGGAGCATCCTGTGGATAAAAGCAGTCCAGAATTTATCCACAGGCTTCACCCGCCTGGCTTGAAGCTTGGATTCAAGGCTGTAACCTGAATCAAGCTGATGATTTGTATAGGTATTGCTCGAGTTATTCACAGCAGAGGCGCGGCTTACTGTTGTTGAATTTGATCTATCTAAAAAATCTGAATTGATGGACATGGCTATGAAACTGCAAGTCGGTCGGAACGAACTGTTGTCGGCGCTCTCTGCGGTGATCGGTGTCGTCGAGCGTCGACAGACCTTGCCGGTCCTGTCCAACTTCCTGCTGGATCTCAAGGAAGACGAGCTGGTAGTCACCGGCACCGATCTGGAGATCGAGCTCGAAGCCCGTGCCCGCGTGCAGAATCTGGCGCCCGGCCGGGCCACGGTGCCGGCCCGCAAGCTCTTCGATATCTGCCGCGGATTGCCGGAAGGTGCGGAGATCAGCCTGGAGGTCAGCGGCGACAAGGCCTTGCTGAAGTCGGGTCGCAGCCGTTACTCGCTGTCCTGCGTCAAGCCCGAGGAGTTTCCGGCGCTGGGACGTCTGGCCGACGGCAAGTCGCTGCAGATCGCCCGCCAGCAGCTGCGCGGCCTGATCGAGCGCACGCAGTTTGCGATGGCGCAACAGGATGTCCGCTACTACCTCAACGGCACCTTGTTCGAAGTCGATGCGCAGCGGCTGCGGGCGGTGGCTACCGACGGCCACCGTCTGGCCCTGAGCGAGGTGCTGCTGGAGACCGGCGTGGCGGAAAAGCTGCAGATCATCGTGCCGCGCAAAGCAGTGCTCGAACTGCAGCGTTTGCTCGATGCCACGGATGAGCCGGCGACCGTGCGGATCAGCGCCACGCAGATCGAGGTGGACCTCGACGTGGTGCGCCTGACCACCAAGCTGATCGATGGGCGTTTCCCGGACTACGAGCGCGTTGTGCCGGATTCCGGAGACAAGAAGCTGCAAGCCGACCGTGAACTGGTGAAGCGTGCGCTGGCACGTACGGCGATCCTCTCCAACGAGAAATTCCGTGGCGTGCGGCTGACGATCGACAACAACAAGCTCAGCCTGCAAACGCACAATCCGGAGCACGAAGAGGCCGAGGAGGATCTGGAAGTCGACTACAGCGGCGGCCCGATCGAGATCGGTTTCAACGTCAACTACCTGCTCGATGCGCTCGGGGCGCTGGGTGGTGAACAGTTCGTCATGGAACTCAAGAACGCCGATTCCAGCGGCCTGATTCATGGCGCCGACGACGTGTCGAGCAAGTACGTCGTGATGCCGATGCGGCTCTGAAAGCCTGGTTTAGACGAAGACCGCATGAATGCAGCTGGTCGAACTGCGCGCCGACAACCTGCGGCGCTTCGCCAAGCTGCGGATCCGCATCAACAGCCGGATCAGTCTGTTTGTCGGTGAAAACGCAGCGGGCAAGACCACGCTGCTCGAAGCGGTCTATCTACTGAGCCGCGGACGTTCGTTCCGCGGCCAGTCTCCCCAGGAACTCCAGGGCGCGGCCGGCGAGAGCTGGACCGTTTTCGGTCGCACCGAGCGCGACCTGTACCAGCAACACGCGATCGGCTTGCAATGGCGCGATAGGCAGTTGTCGGCACGGATCGACGGCAAGCCAGGTGTCGCCGCGGAGTTGCTGCAACTCACGCCAGTGCAGATCCTCGAACCGAGCCAGCATCGGCTGATTGCCGAGGGGCCCACCTACCGCCGCAGTTTCGTCGACTGGGGAGTGTTCCACGTGGAACATTCCTTCATGCCCAGCTGGCGCCGCTACCGGAGGGCCTTGCGGCAACGCAATCAAGCCCTGAGGACGCGGGCCAGCGACGCAGAGCTGGCGGTCTGGGAACCGGAGCTGGCCAGCGCCGGTGAGGAACTCCAGGCCCAGCGCCAGTCGCATCTCGAGGCGGTGAAACTCCGGGTTGCTCCGCGCCTGGAACGTCTGCTGGGTGCGCAATCCTGGGCCTTCGACCTGCAGCCAGGCTGGACGGCCGGGCAGAGCCTCACGGAAGCGCTGAAGCAGGGCCGGGACCGCGACCGCCGGATGGGCACGACCGTCA